>JAYSYN010000153.1:0-42086 GCA_043727575.1 Fimbriiglobus sp. | reverse complement strand
AACCGGCGGACGATCTCTTCTTGGGCGAGCGGGACTTCGATGGAAACCGCGGCGGACATAGGTCGCATCCGTGCGAAGGGTAAGGGAGTCCCCCTGTTACCCTAAATCAACCCGAGAGCACCAGAGAAGTTAGTTACCACCCCGCCGCGCACCGTCCGAATTCCGACCGACGCGCCGGCCGTCTCGGGGGATACTATCGTTGCGAATCTCCGGAGGGCGCGAACGATGGCGACGACACTGGCCTTGGCCGGGCTGCTGGCCCGCGATTCGCGGTCGCCCGATGACCGCGGCGACGGCGAATTGTTGAAGCTCTACCGCGATTCGCGCAGCGACGAGGCCTTCGACGAATTGATCCACCGCTTCGCCCCGCTCGTCTGGAAAGTCTGCCGGCGCACCGTCGGCCAGCGCGAATTGGCCGAGGATGCCTTTCAAGCCGTCTTCCTTGTACTCGTTCGCAAAGCCGATTCCATTCGCCCGCCATCGTCGCTCGGCGGCTGGCTGCACACGGTTGCGTTTCACACCTCCTTACGGGCCCGGGCCATGGACGACCGCCGCCGACACGCCGCCCTCGATTTCGAGCCGCCTGCGGTGGATACGCCCGAATCGATCGATCCTCAGTGGTTGCGGATTCTCGACGAAGAGATTGCCGGCCTCCCGGTGAAACTGCGGTCGGCAGTAACCCTGTGCGAACTTGAAGGTTTGAGCCGGAGCGCGGCCGCCGCACGACTGAGCATCGCCGAGGGGACCGTCAGCAGCCGCTTGGCGGCGGCGCGGAAACGACTGGCCGAGCGACTGCGAGCCCGCGGCGTCGGGCTGTCGGTGGCGGTCGGATTCTGTTTGTTGGCCGAGACGAGCGCCGGGGCAGTACCGCCGGTGGTCGAGGCCGCCTCCAGGGTCGCGTCGGCCCTCGCCGCCGGCGTGATCCGTTCGCTCTTCTTGGTAAAATTGAAAGCGGCTTCGTTCGCGCTGGTCGCACTGGCGACGCTCGCCTGCGCTTGGACCGCGTTCGCCGGGGAACCGCAATCGCCCGATACCCGATCTTCCCGCGTCATGATCTTGGCGCCGGTGCCGAAGCCGCACGAGGGGCGCATCTTCGTCTGGATCGGCGATCGACCGCTGTTGCTGAAGCCCGACGGCACGAAGTTGGATTCCCCCGAGGCCATCCCCGATGCGACGATGATGGTACTGCCGCGCAACGCAAAACTGTCCCCGGACGGCAAGCGGATCGCCTTCTGCGGCGAGCAAATCCCGGCGGCGCCCAAAGTGCCCGGCAAGCACTTCATCAACGGCGGCATCCGGTTTCTGCCCTTGAAGGGCGACGGGAAACCCACAACGTTCGAGCGGGTGAGGTCCAACTATTGGATTTGGCTAGAGCCTGTTATTGACTTTATCTCAGAGTTTTAAGGCTTTTCCGGGTTCTGACTTCCAAAAGGCCGCGTTTTGAGCTTGCTTGCCGCCTGAAAGCCCTGAAACCAAGCGAATAAGTCAATAACAGGCTCTAGCCTGTTTGGCGATCTTGATCGCCATTTCCGCCGACGCATCGCCGGCCACTGCGGCGGTGGCGGCTTGCCCAAGCGTCACCCACGCCCACGGCCCCGCATGGCGAACATTGGCCGCCGAACCGCCCCGTTCGCGGATGACTTCCCCGAGAATGCGGTCGGCGTCATCGGCCAATGCTCCGAGTTTTCTCTTCGCCGCAGGTGTTAAGGCCATTTTACACCCGCTTCTTCTCCAGCTGCATGTTCAGACCCAGCCCGCGGATCTCGTGCGTGAGCACGTCGAAGCTCGCCGGGGTGCCGGCTTCGAGGGTGTTCTCCCCCTTCACCATGCTCTCGTAGATCTTCGTGCGGCCTTCCACATCGTCCGATTTCACCGTCAGCAGTTCTTGGAGAATGAACGCGGCCCCGTAGGCCTCGAGCGCCCAAACTTCCATCTCGCCGAATCGCTGGCCCCCGAAACGGGCCTTGCCCCCGAGCGGCTGCTGCGTGATGAGCGAGTACGGCCCCGTGGCGCGAGCGTGGACCTTGTCGTCCACCAAGTGGTGAAGCTTGAGCATGTACAGGTAGCCCACGGTGACCGATTGCTCGAAGCGCTCGCCGGTGCGACCGTCGTACAAGATGCTCTTCGCGGTTTCGTTGAGGCCCGCCTCTTTGAAGGTCTTCTTGATTTCCTCTTCGGTCGCCCCGTCGAACACCGGCGTGATCGCCTTGAAGCCGAGCTTGCTGGCGGCGTACCCCAAGTGCGTTTCCAAAATCTGGCCGACGTTCATCCGGCTCGGCACCCCGAGCGGGTTGAGGAGGATATCGACCGGCGTGCCGTCTTTGAGGAACGGCATGTCTTCCTCGGGCATCACCTTCGAGATGACCCCTTTGTTGCCGTGCCGGCCGGCCATCTTGTCGCCGACGGAGATGACCCGCTTGGTCGCGATGTAGACTTTCACCATCTGCTGGACGCCGCTCGGCAATTCGTCCCCGCGCTTCAGCGAGTTCGACTTGCGCTCTTGCTCGTCGATGAAGAACTGGATCCGCTCCCAGTGGCGGGCGTAGATCTTGTTCACCTGCTTCAGCTTGTCCGGAGTGCGGACGTCGAGCGTGTCGCGGTTGAAGGCGCGGGCTTGCTCGGCGACGACGCGGTCGTCTTTGTCGGTGCCGAGGACTTTGCCCGTGTTCGGGTCCTTGAGTTCCTTCTTCTCGATGACCTCGCCGAGGGCGTCGATGAATTCGCGGAACTGCCCCGAGATCTTCTCGGCGTATTCGGTTTCGATCCGCTTCTCTTCCTTGGCCAAGTCCTTGCGTTCGTCTTCGGTCATGCTGGCCCGACGGCTGAAGCGCTGGGTCTGGATGACCACGCCCTCGACGCCCGACGGCACTTCGAGGCTGTCGTTCTTCACGTCTTCGCCGGCCCGGCCGAAGATGGCGTGGAGGAGTTTTTCTTCCGGCGTCAATTCGCTGCGGCTCTTCGGCGAGACCTTGCCGACGAGGATGTCGCCGGGCTTGACGAACGTCCCGACCCGGACGATCCCTTGTTCGTCGAGGCTACCCAGCGCCTTCGGCGACACGTTCGGAATGTCGCGCGTGAATTCCTCTTTGCCGAGCTTCGTCTCGCGGATCTCGATATCGAACTCTTCGATGTGGATCGACGTGTAAGTGTCGTTTTTCACCAAGCGTTCGCTGATGATGATCGCGTCTTCGAAGTTGTACCCCTCCCACGACATGAACGCGACCAGCACGTTCCGGCCGAGGGCGAGTTCGCCTTGGTGCGTCGCGGCCCCGTCGGCGAGGATCGTGTTCTTCTTGACCTTCTGCCCCATCGTCACGATGGGGCGTTGGTTCAAGCAGGTGCGTTCGTTCAACCCGTGGAACTTCCGCAGCACGTATTCGCGGACGATCTTGTCTTTCTCTTCGATCTTGATGCGGGCCGCGTCGACGTAAACGACCGTGCCTTCTTCTTGGGCCTTGACGAGCATCCCGGAGTGGCGGGCGACTTCTTTTTCGAGACCCGTCGCCACGATCGGCGGTTCCGTCACGAGCAATGGCACCGCTTGCCGTTGCATGTTCGACCCCATGAGCGCGCGGTTGGCGTCGTCGTGTTCGAGGAACGGAATCAGCCCGGCCGAGACGCCGACCATCTGTTTGGGCGAGACGTCGAGGTAGTTGATGTTCTTGGCGTCGATGGATGTCAGTTCCCCACTCGACCGGCCGTTGACGCGAGCCACAGAAATCTTGCCGTTTTCGACGTCGGTATCGGCCGGGGCCAGTTGCAGGTGCGATTCTTCATCGGCCCGTAGCTTCACGACGTCTTCGTGCAGTTTGCCGTCGGTGACCTTGCGGTAAGGCGTGATGAGGAAGCCGTATTCGTCGATTTCGGCGAAAATCGACAGCGACGAAATCAGGCCGATGTTCGTCCCTTCCGGGGTTTCGATCGGACAAATCCGTCCGTAGTGGCTGATGTGCACATCGCGGACTTCGAAGCCGGCGCGCTTGCGGTTCAACCCCCCTGGCCCGAGCGCCGAGAGGCGCCGTTCGTGCGTGAGTTGGGCCAGCGGATTCGTCTGGTCGACGACTTGGCTGAGTTCCGACCGGCCGAAGAAGTACTCGATGGCCGCGCTCACCGACTTCGGGTTGATGAGGGTGCGCGGCGACATATCGGCCGCTTCTTTGATGGCCATGCGTTCTTGCACGGTGCGGCGGAGCTTCAAGAAACCCTTCCGCAATTCGTCCGCGGCCAACTCGTCGATGGTGCGCAAACGCCGGTTGCCGAGGTGGTCGATGTCGTCCACGCCGACGCCCGGCTTTTTGGCGCGGAGGTCGAGCAAATATTTGATAGCGTTGACGAAGTCGACCGCGCGGAGGGTCATTTCCGTTTCGGGGACGTTCTGGTCGAACTTCCGGTTGATGCGGAAGCGACCGACGCGGCCGAGGCGGTAACGGTTCTGGTCGGCGAATTTCTCTTTGAAGAGTTCGCGGGCTTTCTCCAGTTGCGCCGGATTGCCCGGACGGAGCCGCTGGTAAATCTTGAGCAGGGCCGATTCGTGCGAGTCGGTGCCGTCTTCGATCATCGACGTCAGGATCAGCGTGTCCTTCGGCGGCGCGAGGACTTCGAGTTCCTTCAAGTGCGTCGTCGAAATCTTATCGACGGCCGCGATGGTGAAGGGCTTCCCGGCGTCGACGTAAATTTCGCCGGTTTCCGGGTCGATCACATCGTCCACGGCGATCATCGGCAAGACGAGCTTCTCCGGGTCGCCGGCGAGCCGGGCGCGGGCCACCGGATCTTTGAGCTTCATCATTTCAGTCGGGTAGAACTCGCGGATCAAGTTCGCCGTCTGGCCGTATTGCGGATCCATGGCCCGCAGCAGCGTGAGTGCGCTGAACTTGCCCGACTGGTCGATGCGGACTCCGAGGGTGTCCTTCTTCGTGACGTTGATTTCGATCCAACTGCCGCGCTCGGGGATGACCCGGCACGAGTGAAGATCCTTATCGCCCTCGCGCTCGACGACGAAGTCGACGCCGGGCGAACGGTGGAGCTGCGACACGACGACGCGCTCGGCCCCGTTGATAATGAACTCGCCGCCGCCGATCATGATGGGCATGTCGCCCAAGAACACTTCTTCTTCTTTGGCGGTGCCGTCGGCTTGGCGCAACCGGAGCCAAACGCGGAACGGCCGGCCGTAGGTCAAACGCAGTTGCCGGCATTCGTCCGGGTCGTAACGCGGCTTGCCGAGTTCGTATTTGACGTATTCGAGGGAGTTCTTTTTGTCGTAGCTGTCGATGGGGAAAATTTCCCGCAGCACCCCTTCGAGGCCGGTGGGCGTGCGCTTGTCGTATGGGACGAGCAATTGCAAGAAGCGATCGTACGACCGGGTCTGGATATCGGTCAGTGGCGGCACGGGAGATGCATCGCCGTAGCGGTCGAAGCGACGTTCTTTATCGGGGTAAATGATGCGGACGGCGGGAATAGTCACGGGATCGATCCTTCCCAAAAACGAACCGGAACCAATTTCGCGGAAGCGACCCGTCGCGAATTGCGGCAACGGGGCTTGCGAAAGCGGACGCGGTACGTTATTGATTGTGGGTGGATAGTGGAGCGGGTCGGAAGGCGGCGGGTTCACGGCCCCGGGCCGGCGAAGTCACGAGCGGGCGCGGGAAATCCGGCCGGGCGAACCCAGCCGGCAATCGGCACGACGATAGAACCATGGACAAAAGCGAGTGGGCAGCGAGCATTTTCACCACTGGTTTCGCGTTGCGGAGGTCGGGCGACTGATATTTCGAGAAGCGACATCCCGCGGGATTGATTCGGTTCCGAAATTGCGCCCATCCGTCCGAGAAATCCAGAAAACTTTCCGCATCGTCTAAAATAACAGAAGAAAACCCGGGGTCAATAGCTTGACCCCGGGTTTTTACAGTTTTTTACGCGTCGGCCATTTACACCGGTTTGATCGTGGCTTTGCCGCCGGCCTCGTCCAGTTTCTTCTTGACTTCTTCCGCCGTTTTCTTGTCGGCGTTTTCTTTGATGATCTTCGGCGCGCCTTCGACGGTCGCTTTCGCCTCGGCCAAACCTTGACCGGTGAGTTCGCGGACCGTCTTGATGACGTTGATCTTCTTGGCCGGATCAACGCTTTCCAAGATCACGTTGAATTCGGTCGGCTCTTCTTTTTTCTCTTCTTTGGCCGGACCGGCCGCCATCATCATACCGCCGCCGCCGGCGGCCGGTTCGATGCCTTTTTCTTTGAGCAGGTTTTTGAGTTCGACCGCCTCGAGGAGGGTCAACTTGACGAGCGATTCGGCCAATTCAGCTACGGATGCCATGGGACGTTACCTTTCGAGAATGGGCGCCGGGTGAAGCGGTCCGGCAGGAGCGTAATAGCTTTTCGGTATCGCCCGTCGGCCACGGGCCGCGGGCGGAGTCGTTCGGTCGTTAAGCCGCCGGGGCGGCATCGGGCGCCGCCGCGGTTTCTTTGGCTTTTTCTTCGATGGCCGTGAGCAAATTGACCACGGTCGCACCGGGTCCGGTGATCGAGGCGGCCAGCGTCGCCCCCGGGCCGAGGATGGCCTGGAGAACTTCGCCGATGGCTTCCAGCCGCGTCGGCATCGTCTTGGCGATCTCGAGCGTCGTCGCCGAGCCGTCCGCGACGGCACCTTTAACCTTGTACTTCTCGGGCGCTTTCGGATCCTTCCGCGATTCTTTGACGGCGGTATCGACGTTGGTCGCCAGCGATTTCACGCTGTCGGCGCCCCAACAGAGCATCGTCGGGCCGGCCCAACAGGTTTCCTTCACGTTCAGACCGAGTTCGGTGAAGATCTTTTTGGCGTAGCTGTTCTTGACGAGCTTGACGCGGATTTTGTTGCCGCGGAGCTTCTTGCGGAATTCGTATTCCGTCGCCGAATCGACTTTGACCGGTTCAAGCAGGACGTAATCTTTGACGCCCTGGAAGGTCGCGCGGAGTGCGTCCAGCTCCAATTGTTTGACGGCCTTGCTCATAACGGAGAACCCCGGCTAACCGCACGGCCGAGCCGGGCGGGGATGTTCGATGGAAGAATTTAGGCGATGATCGGCAGGCCGGGCGACATGGTCGCCGACAGGACCAACCCATTGATGTAGTTCCCTTTGATCCCGGAGGGTTTGGCCCCGCGGACCGCTTCGATGAAAGCGTGGACGTTCTCGACGAGCTTGGCTTCGTCGAACGACATCTTGCCGACGCCCGCGTGGATTTGGCCGGTTTTATCCGAGCGGTACTCCACCTTGCCGGCCTTGAACTCGCGGACGACCCCGGCGAGGTCCCCGGTCATCGTCACGACGGTGCCGGCTTTCGGCGTCGGCATCAAGCCGCGCGGCCCGAGTACCTTCCCGAGGCGGGACACTTGCGGCATCATGTCTTGAGTGCAGATCGCCACGTCGAAGTCGAGGAAGTTTTCCTTCTGGACTTTCTCGACGAGGTCCGAGCCGCCGGCGAAATCGGCCCCGGCCGCTTTGGCTTTCGCAACGTTATCGCCTTGGCAGAACACGGCCACCCGAACCGACTTGCCGATCCCGTGGGGCAACGCGACCGTGCCCCGGACGGTTTGGTCGGATTGCGTCGGGTCGATCCCGAGGTTGATGTGGATTTCGACCGTCTCGTCGAATTTGGCCCGCTTCAGTTGTTTTAGCAAGGTCACGGCCTGCTTGAGCGGCAGAGTACCGGCGTCCGCAACTTTCTTCTCTGTGTTGCGGAGGAGATTGCGGAGTTTCTTGCCGCGACGCGGGGCGACGCCCGGCCTCTTTTTCTTTTTGGGAGCATCGGCCAATTCCGATTTTGCCGCCGGCTTAGCGCCTGCGGGCGCTTCGGCTTTCGGGGCATCGGCCACCGGCGCCGCGGCCGGGGTCTCTTTTTCGTCGGCCATACAAACTCCTGTTGGCGGGCGGCGTCTCACCGGAGTGAAGCCGACCCTCCCACTCATTCGGACGAGTGGTGCGGGAGACAATCGAATCGATCGTCGGGGTATTCGGAACTCAATCGACGACGGTCAAGCCCATGCTGCGGGCCGTGCCGGCGATGATACTGGCGGCGTGGTCGACATCGCGGGCGTTGAGGTCGTTGAGCTTTTTCGCGGCGATGTCGTGCAGCTGCTTCTTGGTCACGGTGAAGCCTTTATACTTGCCGGACTTCTTCGCGTCGGCCGGGATCACGTCGCCGCCCTTTTTCTTTTCGGGCGGGATCTTCGCGGCGAGTTTCAGCAGAATCGCCGCGGGGGGCGACTTGATTTTGAATTCGAAGCTGCGGTCGCTGTACACTGTGATGATCACCGGCAGCATCAAGCCCTTCGTCTCGGGGGCGTTGGTGCGGTCGTTGAATTGCTTCACGAACATGCCGATGTTCACGCCGTGTTGGCCGAGGGCCGGACCCACCGGCGGGGCCGGGGTCGCGGTGCCGCCGGGGCACTGGAGTTTCACTTGCGCGGTCACTTGCTTGGCCATGACAATACCTTTTCATCGTCTCAAAACGAATTCTCTCCGGACAGCCGGAGAGAATCGTGAACCTCTGACTATAGCGGCCACCCGGATTTCGGGTAGAGCGCTGCGAAAAATTTCGACTCCGCACGCCACTCTCGCACTCGGGATCATCCCAGTGGCTTTTTCTTAGCCGGGACCGGCGGCGGATGTTTCTCTCGGAGCCGGGCGAAGGCGGGGCCTTGCAGGATCGGTCCGAGATCGGGGTCGGAGTAAGCTTGGTGAACCAACCACATTTGCTTGGTCATCGCGTCGATCAAAAATACTTCGGCCTCTTCGCTCTTTTGGCCGGCCGCGAGCGCGAGCGCCTGCAATAGCGGCATCGGATACTCTTCGCCCTTCAAGTACTCGGTGGCCGCACTCGGGTTGTTGGCCTTCACATAACTGCGGATGAGCCGGTCGAGCGCTTGGTATTGAAACGGCGTGTAGACGCCGGTTTCCATGTCGTCCAAATACGTTTTCATCTCGGCGGCGCAGCGCGGATAGTCTTTCACGAGCCAATGGAGTTCGCCGCGCCAGTACGGGCCCGTCGCGAATTTCGGTTCGGCTTTCTCGCGCGCGGCCAACAGCAGGTTGAGTTCTCGGTCTTTCTTCCCTTGCAGGCACTCTTGGGCCAGTTCGTCGAAGGTCCGCCCGTCCGGAAACCTTTCGTAAGCCGATACGGTTTGATCGAGGTGGACCTTGGCCAGCAGCCATTCGCGGCGGCCCTCTTGGTAACCGCTTCGGTAATCGTTCGTCCCGTCGGCGCTCGGCTTCACGCGGTCGAGGAAGGCTTTGGCGTTCTTCTCGGCCCCGGCGCGGTCGTCGTCGCGGTTCTGGAACTTCGCTTTGTACAGCGATACCCAGACATTGTCCGCGTGGGCTTTGGCGTGGCGGTCGAGCAACTTCCGGGATTTCTCGTCGATGTCTTCGGGGATTTCGAACCCTTCGTCCCCGCGGCCGAATAGCTGGTAATCCCAAGATTGCATCGCGTGGCGGAAGGCTTCGGATTGTTCCTCCGCGGGCACGGCGTCGTAGGCTTCGACTTGCAGTTTCTTGAACGAACTCGCTTGGAGGAAGTCGGCCGTGAGTTTGGCTCGGGCCTCGCCCTTCAACTTGGGCCACACTTCGCGGTACACGTCGGTCGCGGCGCGGGCGTCGTCTTGCATTAACAGCGCGCGGACCAAGTGTCGGGCGGCGGATTCGTCGTCCGGGAAGCGTTTGCGGTGCGCGCGGGCCAGCGATTCCACGGTGTTCCAATCGTCGTACAGAATGTCATCGATCAATCGGTGGAAGAGCATTCGGTACAATTTCGACTCCGCGACCCGCTTCACGTAGTCCCGTTTTTGGTCGGCTGGGATCGCTTTCCGCAGGCCGTTCAGAGCGACGACGTGATTCGGATCGAGCTTCGACGCTCGCTCGAACAACTCGCGGGCTTTTTCCGGTTCCTCCAGCCCGGCCTGCTCGACGCCGGCCCAGGCGAGGGCATCGGCGTCCGGCCCGGTTTGGTCTTGGTAGCGCCGGGCGAGTTCGGCGATGTCGCCCCATTGGCGGTTCTGGGCGTGCACCCGCATCTGGAGCATCAGGGCCGGCAGGTTCGTGCGATCCCGTTCCAAAATGGCTTCGAGTCGGTCGAAGGTCGAGCCGTCGTCGCTGTACCCGATATCGTAGCGCGCCTCGGCGAGTTCGTAAACGTTTTCGAAGTCGGCGAACTCGGCCGCTTGCGCGCGGGCGGCGACGTCGAGGTGTTTGCGGGCCTCGTCGTATTTCTTCTCGTCCATGTCCCGGTGGGCGTCGGCCAAACTCCGGAGCCCCGTCAGCCGGCGGTAGCGACCCGCGTCCGCGCTGTGCGAGATCAAACTCAACGCGACGTTGAAACCCGAACTCAAACCGGTGTCGAGGTCGGTCCAATGGGCGATGGCGTAGTTTTGCTGCACCACCACTGGCTGGGCTAAAAATCGGTCGACGGACGTGGACTCCAGCCGCCAGAGCATTTTGATCCGCGACCCGTCCGCTTTCGTCGTCGACGTGATGACTTCGAACGAGTTCGGCGTCAGTCGGTTCACGCGGTGGACGGCGAACTCGTTCCAGTCCCAGCCGCGCCATGTGGATCGCGCTTGCCGGAGGGCCGTGGTGAGCGCGGCCGTTTCTCCGGAGGCCACCGCCGGGACGACTTGCATACCGTGCGCGTTGAAGTCCACGAAGTCCAAGCCGACGGGCAGCATCTCCTTGGCATCGGCGAGCACGGCCGCGGTATCGATCCACGGTTCCGCCGCGGCATTCTTTTGCCGCAGCGCTTTTCCGAACGCATCGAAGAACGTGCGGATTTGGAGCGAGGTGACCGCGTCCGCTTCGGCGGTCGCGTCGGGTGGAGCGGGGAATCCGCCCGGCCGAGTCAACGCGCCGGGCGAGCCGTAGGGGGCACGGGTGTTCGAGCGGTACCCGTACGGATTCGGTTTCACACTTCCCGCGGGGTTCTCTTTGTTGTACCACGCGACGCCGATGCCGCCGGTCAGCAAGCCGAGTATCAGCAGCACGACCAACGAGAAGCCGACCAACTGCCAAGCGGAGCGCGGCGGAGTCTTCGGCGGCGGCGTGGCGATCATCGGCGCACCTTGTAGAAGATTTTCGACAGGAACCCCTCGGCCGCGAAGGCGACCAAGACGAGCGCGAGCAAGATCGGGAAGAGCGGGATCGGTTGATCGAACTTCGTCGCGACGATATCGCGGAGCTTCAATTCTTTGTCGTCCGCGACGATGGCGTTGGGGCCGAAGAGCGCTTCGATGCTCGTTGCGGGGACTTTGTCGAGGTTGCTTTCGCTTTTGTCCACGGCGAGGCCGATGCGCTGCTCGTACGGGCGATCCTTCGCTTTCAGCCGGAACTCGCCGGCGTTGAGGCTCAGCGGCGGGCCGAATTGGAATTGCCCCTTCGCCAAGCGCACCGGCGTCACGATCGGCTTCTCGCCGTCCTTCGGGACTTCCGTTTCTTTCGGGTTCGCCTCGTTCCCCGAGACGCCCGGCCCGGCGAACTGCCAGATCACGGGCTTGCCGTCGAACTGCGTCGGCACCGTCAGTTCGACGGGCGGGCCGGTCGGCAGATTGTACACCGCGTCGTCCGGGCTCCCGGCGAGATAGCGGATGAGCAGATTCGGGAAGACGGTCGGCCACGACGAATTCGTCGTCTTCCAGTAATCGTTCCACGTCTGCGTGGGATCCGCGTCGTCTTGCGGGTCGATGCGCGTGCTCAACAGCAGGACCTTCCCCCGGCCGACGAGCCCTTCGACGATGGCCGGGAGTCGCTTGGCCGGGTCCTCTTCGCCGTCGTCGTAATAGACGACGACCTGCGCGCCCTCGGTGAGATTCTTCAATTCGTAGTGCCGCCACGCCTTGCGCGGGTTGCGGATAACGTCGACGTTGCCGCGTTTCTTCCAATCGAGGAACGGCTCCATCAATTTGTGCCGCCGGAGTTCCGCGTCGTCGTCGATTTTCCACGTCACGCCACCGGGGCGCTTGGGGTCGTCGATCGTCCAGTAGCGGATGCCGGCCAAGGTCGCGGGCATCAGGTCGAAGTTGGCGTAACCCGCCGATTGCAGACCGGGGGCGATCAGCAGCTTCCCACCGGCCACGACGTAATTCCGCAGCGCGGCCTGCAATTTCACCGGCTCGGCGACGTTCAACAGCACGACGGCTTCGTAGCCGCCGAAGTCCTTGGCCTCGTCCGGCCTCACCAAGGTGCAGTCGAACTCCTGCCGCGTGGCGTGGGCCAAGCGCCAGAACACCGCGTCGAACGGCGCGTCGCTGATCGTCAGGATTTTCCGCTTCTCGGCGACCGCGAAGGTGAAGCTGCGCTCGTTGTCGAAGGCGAGGTTGTCGTCCCGCAGTTTGAAGACGACGGTGTGGTACCCCGGCGCGAGGGCGGCGAAGGTGAATGTCGCATTCTGCGCCGAGCCCGCCGCGAGGGCGATCTCCTTGGTTTCGACCTTCGCCCCGTCGTCTAGGATCGCTTCCAGCTTCGCGCTCGGCACATCGGCCCCGTCAACGCGGACGGAAACATTCAACACCGCCGGGGCCGAACCGGACAGCAATTGCGGCGTCATCGAGACATTCAAAATCGCCGCGTTCGTCGGTTTGTCGACGCCGACGTCGACGAACAAATGCGCGACCTTGGCGGCGTTCGGCGGCGCCGCGCCGTCGCGCTCTTTCACCAAGCCGTCGATGCGGGCGGTGTCCCAGCTCGCGGTCGTGCGATCCCCGAAGACGACCACGACGCGCGGCAGCGGCTCGGTCGCATCGGTGTCTTTTTCGGCGTCCTTCAACGCGGTGTACGCGGTCGAGAGGGCGTCGGTGATCGGCTTGGCGTAACCCGCCGGCGCCGGGAGAGCGTCGATTTTCTTATGCGCATCCGGGATGTTGTCGGCGAACTGCGCGATCGGGTCATTTGGGTCGAGGATGGCCACCCGGGAGCCGGCGGGGAGGTCGTCGAGGAACTCGTGGGCCCGGCGCTTGGCCTCGTCGAACCGGCTGACGCCTTGGACTTTGTAGCCCATGCTCGGGCTGGTATCGACGATCAAGATCGCCGCGACCGGTTGCTCGCCGAGCACGGCGAGGAACGATCCACCGCCGAAGAGGGTGAACTCCCCTATGAGCGGCGCTTTGTACTTCTCGCCGATTTTGGGTTGGAACAGCGCGAGGGCGAAGAGCAGAATCAACAGCATGCGCAGAGCGAGGAGCAGGAAGTGGCGCAGGCGCATCTTGCGCTGGTTCGTCTTCTGCTTCGGCCGGAGGAAGCGCAGCGCCGGGAAGACGAGCTTCTTCGGCCGCTGCTTCATAATGAGGTGCAGCAGGACCGGCAACCCGACGAGCGCCACCCCGGCTATCAGAATCGCATGCATAGGAAGATTGTAGGGCGGAAGCGAAGCCGGGGCGCGGTTCCGAAATTCATCCGACCCAAGCCGCGTCGACGCCGGCGCTCTTGACGAGTTCGCCCGGGGTGAACCACAGGGCGATTTCGAGCGCGGCGTTCTCCGGGCTGTCGCTGCCGTGGACGAGGTTGTTCTGCACGCTGATGGCGAAGTCGCCGCGGATGGTGCCGGGCGGCGCTTTGGCGCCGTCGGTCAGGCCCATCAAACTGCGTCCCACGGCCACGGCTTCGCGCCCTTCGAGCACCAGGGCCACGGTCGGGCCGCTCGTCAAGAAGCCCAGCAGCGATTCGTAAAACGGTTTGCCCTTGTGAACGGCGTAGTGCTTCTCGGCGAGTTCGCGCGAACACTGGACGAGTTTCAATCCGGCGAGGCGGAGGCCTTTGCGTTCGAAGCGGGCGATGATCTCGCCGACGAGCCGGCGCTGCACGGCATCCGGCTTGAGGAGAATGAGGGTCTGTTGCATGGCGGCCGATCCCGGATGATGGAACGAATGGGAATGGTATCGTGCGGACGCGACGGCGGATCGTCAATCCGTAAGAGGGTCAGAAAAGGGTGTGGCGAGTGGCACGGTCCGCTACGGTATTACCCGCAGGGCGTGACTCAGGCTCTGCAAATACCAGCCCGCCTCGGCGAAGGGCCGCAGGTTCACGCCGTCGGGAATCGCGGTTCCCCGGCTGTCCTTGTGCCCGGAATCAGTGCTATCGAGGATCAACGGGGCGTCGCCGCCGATGGGGCCAACCCACAGCACGACGTGGGAAACTTTCCCCTGTTTGTTCTTGATGAAGAGGAGATCGCCGGTTCGGAACGTCTTCGCGCAATCGGCGAACGCCTTCGGTTTCTCAATGCGTATGAGCTTTGATTTCTCGCAGCCGACCGTGGCCTCGGTCGCTTCCGATTGTTCGAGAATGGCACTGGAGAAATGGACCCCGAGGGCGACCGCATAGACGAAGGTGGTGAAGTTGCTGCAGTCGATCCCCTTGGCGTTCTTCCCGTGGCCGACTTCTTTCCACGGCCAATCCGCGGGCGGTTCCCAGTCGGGCAAATGGTGGTGCTGGTAGGAATATCCGCAGTAGCGCAAAGCGAATGCGAGGACGCGCTCGCGTTTCCACGCGGCCGATCGGCCGTCGAGAATCTCCGGGACGCCGAAGGTTTTGAGCGGTGGCCCCCACGCGCCGTACTTCTTCCGCACCGCATCGGACGCCCAATCGTCGGCGGGGATCTTCGATTGCTTCTTCGGGTCGCCGCGCTCTTCGATCAGGAGATCTTTCAACAGTTCTCGGTTCGAGTGCTGAAACTCCACCGCGTATGGAGAGGTGTACGGTTTGGCCTCGTCTCCGCGGAGCGCCGGGATACCGACCAGAATCGCGGTGATCGTGTAAAGGGCAGTCAGTCGCATGGGCCGATCCGGAAGGGTCGATGAGGGCGGGCGGGAATCTCGTTTCGCGTTCGGATATGGTGCGGGGAAGTCCGACAGGCCGCAAGCGGAATTATCAGTTCCAGCCGGAGAACCGCCTTGCGGCGCGGGGACGGCCCCCGCATAATTCCCGATACTTTCATCGGGCGCCGTTTTCTTTCGGTGCTACACTCCCGCCGGGGTCCTCCATGACGGAATACGACGAAGACATCTTTTTGCCGAACGGCCTCGTTCGCCCCGATGTCACCGACGACGCCACCGCCCAAGCCCTCCGCGATTCTTTGGCCCACGCCCGCAGCACGAACTGGGATAGCGTCCGCACCCCGCACCTCTTTCTGGGCCTGCTCGGTACCCCCGACGCCGCCGTCTACGCGTGGACCAGTCGCCTCGGCGCCGACACCGGCCGGTTGCAAGATCAATTCCGCGACCTTTTCTACCAAGATGCGGACCCGGTCCCGCCGCTGCTGCTCAACCGCGAGTTCCTCAGCGACAACGTGATCCGTGTCCTGCGCGATTCCCACGCCCGCGCCCGAGACTACGGCCGTCAAACCATCGCGCCGATGGACTTGCTGATCACGCTGTTCTCGACGCCGAACAGCATCGTCGCCGAATGCTTCGAGCGCATCGGCGTCACCGCCGCGCGGCTGACGGAACTCGCCGTCGCCGTGGAAGCGGAAACCAGCCTGAGCTGATCAGCCGGAGACCGACGGATGGCCAGCCGGCGCGACCGCGAACCCGAACCCGAAACCGGGATCGAACTGAAGCTCAGCGTCTTCCCGCTGACGTTTCTGTTGTACCTCTGCAGCCCGCACGTCGAGATCGACGGGCGCGTCAAGAAGAAGAAGTGGGGAACGCAGTTCATCCCGCTGAAGCCCGGTCGGCACACCGTCAGCGTCTGGTTCCCGTACGTCTTCATGTCCGAATGCGGGTTGAATACCGTCGCATTCAAACTCCGCGAAGACGAGATCAAACTCGTGACCTACGACACCCCCTTTTTCATGGGGATGAAAGGGTCGATGTCGGTCCGCCGATTGGACGATTGACTCACTGCTGCCCGATCCGGGCAATCGCGGCAGCGGCGGCTTTGCGAATCTCGCCGTCGGGGTCGGTCAACAATCCTTCCAACAGCGGAAGCGCCGGCGCTGCGGCGTCGCCCAACCGGGCCAGCGCCCGCACAGCCGCCAGTCGATTCGCGTCGTTGTCGTCTTTCAAATCCAATTGCAGCGCCTTCGCGATTTCCTTCCGGGGCAGTGAATCCGGGCGGATCAACCGCAGGGCGGCGATCGCCCCGCGGCGGACGTCGCCGTCGTCGTCTTCCAGCGCCACGGTCAGCGCGGGCAGGGCCAGAATCCCCTCGGCTTGCAGCGCCCCGATCGCTTTGGTGGCCCGCAACCGCAAGCTGGCATCGCGGCTGCGCAACTGGCGCATCAGCGCGAGGATGTCGCGGAAGTCGTCGGCGAATAGAATTTGATCGGTCGCTTTTTTCTGGGCGATGTCGATGTCGATCGAGCGCCCCGAGACCCGGGCGAGAGCCGGTAGCACCACCCGCGCCGGCGCGCCGATCGCCCCGAGGGTTTCGATCACCGCCAATTGCAGGTTTTCCAGTTCGACGCCGCGCGACCGTTGGACTTGCGCCTGCAACTGGGGCACGGCGGCCGCGGCTTTCGGACCCAGTTTGGCGAGGGTGTGCGCCGCTTCGACGCGCTCCCGGAGTTCGATCCGCGGATCGCGGAGCACCGCCGCTAGTTGGAGCGCGAGTGCATCGTCCGCTTCGTCGGCCCGCGCCGCCACCGGAATCAGCAAAACTAGCGCGCACGCCCACCGCATGGGAACCCCTCCGCGAAGCGAGATATGCGTTTATCGTCGGCGGGAGCTACCGGATCGGCGGAGGGATTCGCCAAGCGTTAGGCCGATCCGCGGTGGGAACGGCCGCACAACCCACGTCATTTGCGCTTGCGTTCGACCGGCAGATCGCCCGGCGTCGCGCCGCGGATCAAACCGGACGGCGACCCGGTGCCCCGGTAGTCGGCGAGATTCACGGGCGGGATGTTGCCGAGCGTCGGAGGCTTGCTGAAGAGCACCGCTTCTTCGCGGGTGTTGAGTTGCGGCTTGCCGAGGCTCAGGGCCAGCTTCACTTTTTGCTGCGGCCATTCGAGCGTGACTTCCGTCGGCACTTGCACCGAAGCGCGCGTCCCGGTTTGCGGGTCGGTCGCATCGACGGCGGTCACTTTGTGAATCTCGGCGGACATCATCGTCTGCCAGCCGGTCTTCGACTGCACCAGAATCAAGTGCTTGCGGACCTGCGGTAGGGCCCCGTCGGCGGATTCCCCCGCGAACTCGATGACCTTCGTCACCTTCTGCCCGGCGGGGGTCGTGTCTTCCCACTTCAGGTAGTAGAGGCGCTTCTGATCGACGATCTCGACCTCGTACCGCTTCGCGGGGTCGTAGGTCACCAAGCCGAGTGCCTGCATCACCCAGTCGGGCTCGAAGGGAACGGGGAGGTCGTCTTGAACCTTCGGGAAGTCGGCGTGCGTACAGAACAAGAACGTCGGCTTGGGTTGCTTGACGTACATCCAGAACTCTTGGGCGTTGGAGCCGATGTCGAGTTGGTCGCCGCCGAGGGCGAAGCCCGATTGCATGCGGAAGTTCTTCGGCTTCTGGGCCACGACCATCCCGCTGCGGAGCACCGGCACCCACGGCTGGCCGGGGATGGTCGCTTTCAAACTGACATCATCGTAACGCACCGTTTGCACGTAGCCGGTTTGCCGGTTCAAGTACGCCACGAACTCTTCGGGCTTCTTGGCCTTCAACGCCCCGCCGGCCGGGCCCTTCCCATCGGGCTTCATTTTGTCGAGCCATGCGCACCCGCCCGAGACGCCGAGTGCGGCGAGGAGACTCAGCAATGGGGCGATTCGTCGCATGGTGCCGGCTCCTATCATTCCCAGCCGAGGACGCGGAAAACTTCGTCTTGCACCGCGTTGATCTGCTCTTCGGCCAACCGCGGGTCGGCCACTTCGAGGCGTTGACCCGTCCGGCCGTCCTTCAATATCAACACGTCGGTGCCGTCCGGTTTGCGCTGGGCATCCTCGAATTTCAACTTCTTCCGCCGCATCAGCAGCAGCGCCACCACATAGCGGAACTGCAATCGGGTCGGTTCGGTCGTCCCGGCCAAGTGATCGAAGCAATCCAGCAGAAGCTTATCGTTGAACGTCGGCTTCTTCGCGGCCCGGGTTGCGGGAATTCGCCCCGACCAGAAAGCGATGGCCCCCGGCAACGGCCCGCTCCACGCATCGGCGGCAAAATCCCTGCGGACGAACTTTCCCGCTTCTTCGAACAAGACCCCGTAGACCCGCTCGCCGGGGGCGAGTTCGCGCCCCGTGGCGGCGCAGACGCGGGCTGGCGCGGGGATTTCCATCTATTTCAACAGCCCCTCCAGTTGGGTCTTGATCAAGAAGCCCGTTTCGGGGCCGATGCCGGCGTCGGTGGTCCAGTTCAATTGGCCGTTGGATTCGAGGATGAAAATCTGGGGGAACGTCGTCACGCGGTACGTGTCGCGGATGTCGAATCCATCATACACCGGCACCTTCAATTTCAATTCTTCGCGCTGGCGGATCGCGGCGTCGGCTTTCGCGCCGATGGCCAGCGGCACGATCGAGACCTTGTCCCCGAAGTGTTGGTGCAGCGCCTCCGCGACGAGCAGCGTCTCTTTTGAGGTGGCCGAGCCGGGTTTGAAGAAGATCGCGACCGTCGGCTTCGCTTTATTCGCCGAGAGCCGGAAGCGCCCCGTCGGCCGATCGACGTCGGCGACGACGAAATCGGGCGCCGGGTAGCCGACGCGCAAGAGCGCCGGTTCGACCGGTTGGATGCGGATCGACGACACGACGACGGGGGCCGTGCCCCGCGAGCCGGCGTCGGTGCGGCGCTGCAGCGATTCGACCGCCGGGCGGAAGCTCGTCCCCGTCGGGTGGTCGTCGAGGTAGCGTTGGATTTTCCCGAGCCGGGCCTGCCACTCGGCCGCGTTCCGTTGAACGGGCCAGTCCCGGCCGAACTGCCAGGCCCGGTCGATTTCGTTTCGCAGCTCGGTGTAGCGCGTTCCGACGTAGCGGTTGGTCTGTTGCAGTTCGTACTTCGCGACGATGCGCCCGACGATGTCCCCGCCGCTGCGGCGGGAAATATCGCGGTGGACGGCGCTGGCGAAGCCGTCTTCCGGCGACGCGAGGATCGATTCGGACCGGTGCCAGCCGTCCACCGTGCTGCCGGGTTGATCCCAGCCGGTCGATTTCTGCACCGCGGTCAATTCGAGGGCGCGGCCGCCGTTCCAAGTTGTTTCCCCCTTGGCCGTCCAAACTGCGGGCGTCCGGGCGAGATCGGCGATGGCCCAACTCGAACCGACTTTGGCCCCTTCCACCGGCAGCGGTACGAAGAAGCCGAGTTCGTGGATCGGCAGGCCATCGAGCGGGGCGCCCGGCGTTGGGCTCAACTTCGCGCGGTCGAAGGCGAAGAGCGGCCCGGCCGGTTCGAGGAGTTGCGTCCGCCCCCGGCTATCGACGCGGATCAGTTGCAGTTGCACCGTCGGGGCGGGGCGATGTTTGGCCGGGTTCGACCCGGACACGACGAGCACCGCCTTGGCGACCGCATCGTCGGGGAGCGTGGTCAGACTCGTCATCACGGCGCAATCGGCCGATTCCGCCGCGGTTTCGAGCACGAACACGCGGACTTCGAGCAGGTGCTTTTTCTTGAAGCGATTGTCCGGGCGGTCGCTCGACTCGGCGATCTCGCCGACGTAGACGAATTCATCCCCGCGTTGGAGTTTCGGCGCGGCGACCGCCAAACCCGGTGGGGCCGTCGGGGAACTGCTCAACAGCAAGAGGGCGAAACCGACCGGGAACATGCGGGCCTCGGGTGCGCACCGGAATGCCGGTTGGGGACTATAACCGGCGGGACGGGGCCCGCAACGGCAGTTTTCTCCGGCGGAAGCGGGTAATCCGGCGGGATGGGGGAGATTCCCCGTCGAACTCGGTCGGGTGGGCGGTTCCGAAGAGGCTCCCGTGCGATAAACTGACGATGCCGGAATTCGCAAGCATCAGGTGTGGTGATCATGTCCGACGCGATCCCGACCCGCCACCGCACGCGGCCGTGTCTGTTGGAACTCGACGCCCGCGTGCTGCCGAGTTTCACCCCGCTGACCCCATCCCCGACCGGCACGAGCCTCCCGAGGCAGTCGGTCAGCGCGGATTTCAACCTCGACGGCCGAGCCGACGTCGCTTTGTATAACGCGGCGCTCGGGGAGCAAATCTTCATCTCGCTGAGTAACGGCGACGGGACGTTCACGCCGGCCCCCACCATCAGCGTGGGGTCGAGCGACTTCCCGGCGTCCATGATCACCGCCGATTTCAACGGCGATGGCATCCCGGATCTGGCCACGGGCAGCCTGACCGCGGCGACGCTGCACGTCTTCCTCGGCAATGGCGACGGTACGTTCGCGCCATCGTTCAGCGACCCCCGCGGCACGCAGGGGCTGGGCACCGGCGACTTCAACGGCGACGGGCACACGGATATCGTCGCGGTGCAATTCCCCGCCGGCGGCCCCGTGTACCGCATCTTCGCGGGGAACGGGCTGGGGCAATTCGCGCCCGTCGGGGCGCCGGTCCTCACCGGTGTCCGGGGCCCGCGCCTCCTCACGGGCGATCTCAACGGCGACGGCAACATCGATTTCGTGGGGATCGACAGCAACGGCTCGTACCAGACCTTCTTGGGGAACGGCGACGGTACCTTCGGCGCCGCCGTCTTGACCTCCTCCCCCCGAGCGAACGATTTCGTCCTCGCCGACTTCGACGGCGACGGTCGGCCAGATATCGTCGGCAGCGAATCCGATTTCGTCAACGGGACCGATATTTTGGTCTACCGCCGCAATTTGGGCGCGGGGCTGTTCGACTCCGCCGGAGTGACGTTCTACAGCCTGGGGTCGAGCGGCATCCGCGTGGCCACCACCGACTTCGATTCGGACGGGCGACCCGATGTCGTCGTCCTCGACGTCTTCCAAAACGTGGGCGTCCTGTACGGTAACGGCAACGGGACATTCACCGAAGACGCGAAGAACCGCTACGCGGTCGCCAACTCCAGCCGCGATCTGCTCGTCGGGGACTTCGACGGCGACCGACACCCCGATTTCATCGCCATCGGGGGCGCGAACATCGGCCAAGTCTTTTTGAACGATCTCCCGGACACCACCGTCACGACGCTGACCGCGACGCCGGTCAGTTCGTTCGTCGGCACGCCGGTGACGTTGACCGCGACGGTCGCCCCGGCCTTCCAGGGCCACGATACGCCCCAAGGCACCGTGACGTTCACCGCCGGGACGACCGTGCTCGGCACGGCGACCTTGGTCAACGGCGTCGCCACCCTCACGGTCGCGACTTTGCCGGCCGGAATTTACCAAGTCGTCGCGACCTACTCCGGCTCGGCGGCCGTCTTCGTCGGCTCCACCGGTAACGTGGCACCGCGCGGGGCGGCGTTGCTCGCGAGCCAATCGGCCCCGGCCCGGGTGATCGTGAAGAATTACGACACCCCCGAATACGCGTCCGGATCGGACAACGGCTCGGTGATCTGCTACCACGACATGCAGATCAACCGGCTGAGGGGGTACGACAACTTCGGCGGGACCTTCACCGGCGTCCGCCCCGCCCTGGGCGACTTCAACGGCGACGGCGCCTCCGACATCGCCGTCGGCAGCAGCCCCGGCACCGAAGCCCAAATCTCCGTGGTCGACGGACTCACCAAACAGGTGCTGATGACGGCGAAGCCGTTCCCAGGTTTCTTCGGCGGTGTCTTCATCGCCGCGGCCGACTTCAACGGTGACGGCATCGCCGATTTGGCCGTCGGCACCGACGCCGGGGCCCAGCCCCACGTCAAGATATTCCTCACGCTCGACGGCGCGCTCGTGGAAGTCGCGAGTTTCTACGCCTTCGGCGAAGGCTTCCGCGGCGGCGTCCGCTTGGCGGCCGGGGACATCAACGGCGACGGCACCCCGGACTTGATCGTCGGGGCCGGGGCCGGGGCGGGGCCGTCCGTCGCGGTGTTCGACGGGCTCGATTTGGTCCGGGGAACGGCCCGGCGCTTGGTGAACGATTTCTACGCTTACGCCGCCGATTTCACCGGCGGCGTCTTCGTCGCGGCGGGAGATGTCGACCGCGACGGCTACGCCGACATCGTCACGGGGGCCGGCTTGGGCGCGCCGCATGTGACCGTGATCAGCGGGCTGTCGCTGCTTCGCGAAAGCCCGACTTTATTGGCGAGTTATTTCGCGGCCGACCCGGCTAACCTCGGCGGCATCCGCGTCGCGGCCCGCGACTTGAACCGCGACGGCTTCTCGGACGTCATCGCCGGCGCCGGCGTAGGCAACGGCTCGACGGTCTGGACCTTCTCCGGCGCGACGCTGTCGCAATTCGGCATCGCCGCGCCGAGTTCCACCGAGGACGTTTTCCCCGGCCTGTACGCCGGGATCTACGTCGGGTGAGATCGCGGGGCGTACATTGGCAGACCGAGGAGGTTCGCCATGGCCGATGTGTTTCCGCAGGATCGATTGCCACCGCAGAGCCGCGAGGCCGAGAAGGGCGTCATCGGCAGCGTGCTGCGCGACAACACCTCGCTCAACGACGTGCAGACGATCATCCGCGTCGACAACTTCTACTACGACGCCCACCAGAAGATCTTCCAAGCGATCAGCGACCTCTACAACGACGGCAAACCGGTCGACCTCGTCATTTTGTTCGAGACGCTGAAGGCCCGCAAGCAACTCGAAGACGTCGGTGGCCCCGCGTATTTGGGCGAACTCTGGGAAGCGGCCCCGACGGCGGCCAACGCCGAGTACTACGCCCGCATCGTGCGCGATAAAGCCGTCGTGCGGAACCTGATCCACACGAACACCGAACTGCTGCGCGACGCCTACGACGGCGTGATGAGCGCCGACGAACTCCTCGGTTTGGCCGAGCGCAAGATTCTCGAAATTGCCGAGAAGGGGACGACGGGCGAAACCTTCACGCTCGACAAAACGCTCACCGAAGCCTTCAACCGCATCGACGCTCGCGTCGGACAAGCCCACCTGTCGGTGTCGGGCATCCCCACCGGCTACGTCGACCTCGACAACATCCTCGCGGGCTTGCAGAACAACGAACTCATCATCTTGGCAGCGAGGCCGAGCGTAGGAAAAACCGCCTTCGCGCTGAATATCGCCCGGCACATCATCGTCGAGGAGCGGCTGCCGGTGTTCTTCGTCAGCCTCGAGCAGTCGCGGATCGAACTCGCCGAACGGTTGCTGTGTAGCCAAGCCCGTGTGAACAGCCACAACCTGCGCAAGGGGCAGCTCAGTTCGGACGACATGCAGAAGCTCATCGCGGCGGGGGACCAGTTGAAGGGGCCGCGGAATAACCCGGTGAAGCTGTTCATCGACGATTCGCCCGCGCAGGGGATGCTGCGGATTTCGGCGAACGCCCGCCGGTTGAAACTCCGGCACGACATCCGCCTCGTCATCATCGACTACCTGCAACTCATCGACCCCGAGAATCGCCGCGATCCCCGGCAGGAACAAGTCGCGCAGATCAGCCGGCGGTTGAAGTTCCTCGCGCGCGAATTGCAGATCCCGGTGATCGCACTCGCGCAAGTGAACCGCGCCTCCGAAGACCGGCAGGACCACAAACCGAGGCTGTCCGACTTGCGCGAGTCGGGGAGCATCGAACAAGACGCCGACACCTGCATGTTGCTCCACCGCCCCGGCAAATTCGACGGCGGGCAAGAAGACAACATCTTGGAAGTGATCATCGCGAAGCAGCGCAACGGCCCGACCGGCGACGTCACGCTGACCTACATCAAAGAATACATGCGCTACGAGAACTACGATCCCGGCACCGGCGGGGGCGGCTTCGGCGGCGGGTGATGGCCGGGTAGCTCGAACGGCAAACCGGCTACACAAAGTCGATCCACCCGAAGTTGTCGGTGGCGAGTTGGAATAAACGGCGACACATTTCATCTTGTCTGTGGCAGTGGTCGCGAACGGCCCGTTCTCGATCCTGCCCGCATCCGACTCTCATCCCATCGATCACCGGGTACTCCCATGTCAATCGAAGATGCGCCTGGGCGCGGAATCGCCGTGTCGATCCTCGGGGGATTCACGGTTTTGGTGGGCCTCGTCCACATCGTGCTCGCCGGCACGATGCTGTATACCGGGCTCATTGCGTGGAACGACCCGAGCAGCGCGTCGGATAAACCTTGGGGCTTCGTCGGGCAGATCGTCGGCGGATTTCTCATCGCGCTCGCCGCCTTACCGATGCTGGAAGGGTTGTTCGATATCCTCGCAGGAGTCGGCACCCTGTACCGCAAGCGATGGGGCCAAGTACTCGCGTTGATCGTCGCGGTGCTATCGTTGGGTTGGGGAGTGTTGGGTTTGGCTTTTACGGACGGCGATCCCGTTTGGATCGTGTTGGGGGCACTCCACCTTGCGTACGCGGTGATCGCCATCGCCATCTTGTTCGTCCGGAACTCCGAATTCACCTCGGCCGTCGTCAAGCGCGATCTTGGGCGTAGCGGTCGTGCAGGGCCAAACGCATCCGGAACGACAGGCCGATCGCGGGGCAGAGGAAATGGCGGAGGTGTTTGAGCGTGGCGGATTCGAGGATCGCCCGCACGCCGTCGTCGCCGACGGGGTTGTTGCCGACTTCCAAATGCGTCAGCCGGCGGAGCGTCCGCGAGGCCGCGAGCGCGCGGAGACCGTCGTCCCCGATGCCGTTGTTCGTCAGCTTCAACATCCGCAATCCGCCGAGCGTCGGCACGGTGGCCAGCAGCGCCGCCCCGGCGTCGCCGAGATCGTTGTGGCCGAGGTCGAGTTCGCGCGTGCCCACCGGGTGGATCGTTTCCAGAATCGGCCGCAGGGTGTCGGCGGTCAGGCCGTTGTCCGCGAGGTCGAGATTCGCGAAGCGGAGTAGTTTGGACGATTCCAGCAGCGACGAGCGCGGTCCGCCGAGCCGGGTTCCATTCAAACCGAAGTGGGCGAGATTCGGAATCCGATCCGAGGCCGCGAGAGTCTCGGCCCCGAGCGGCCCGATGGCGTTCGCCGCGAGCGTGAGCCGCGTCAATTTGCCGAAGCGCGGGCAGCGCGCCAGCAGCCGGGCCCCGACTTGGCCGATGTCGTTTTCGCCGAGGTCCAATTCTTCCAGCGAAGTCAACCCGGGGCTCAGGGCGAGGTGTTCGACGCCCTCGTCCCCCATTTCGTTGCGGGCCAAATTCAACCGGCGTAGGCCCTCGAGATGGGGGCTGTCGCCGATGGCCCGCGCCACGGCCGGCCCGAGGTGCTGGGCGTAAATCGTCAAGCCGGTGAGTTTGGCCAAGTGCGGGGAGTGCAGCACGGCCCGCAGGTGGCTGCCGACGTCGAGGAGGTGCAGGTGCCGCAGCGGTCCGGCTTCGAAGAGCGCCGGCGCCCGCGCCAGGAACTGCCGGGCGGTCACCTTGGCTTCGTGCACGAAACCGCGCTGGAACACCGGCCCCGTCGCCAATCCGGCGTAGGGTTTCGCCCACTCTTCGCCGTACCGGCTCAAGAGGCGGAGTTCGGTATTGGCGAGGTCGTGCCGGCGGCGGTCGTAGGGCGGCAGCTTCGCCAAAGCGATCTGGACACGGATGAACTCGGCCCGGCCTCCATCGCCAAGGTCGTCGAGCCAATCGGCGAAGATCAACCGCGGCGCATCGGCCTCGGGCTCCTCGCGGATGGGGTTCCAAAATCCGGCCCACGCCTGCGTCATACGAGAGTGTAGGACACGGAATCCGGCGCGGGCCGCTAGGCGTGCAGCGCCATGCCGAGCCAGGCGGCGCGGGCGGCTTCGCCGACGCTTTCCGTCAGCGACGGGTGCCCGTGGACCATCCGGGCGATGTCCTCGGCGCTGCCTTTGTATTCCATCACGGCCACCGCCTCGGCGATCAAATCCGAGGCCCGCGGCCCCAAGATGTGGACGCCGAGAATCCGATCCGATTTCGCATCGGTGATGATCTTCACGAAGCCGTCGGTGTCGTCCATCGCCTTCGCCCGGCCGCTGGCCACGAACGGGAACTTGCCGACCTTGTACCCCGTCTTCGGTTCGCGGCCCGTCGCTTGAACCTGCTCTTCGGTCAAGCCGACGCTGGCGACTTCGGGCCAGATGTAGATGGCGCTCGGCAGGCAGTCGTAATTCAAATGCGGCTTGTGCCCGGCTAGCATTTCGGCGAACGCGACGCCCTCTTCACTCGCTTTGTGCGCGAGCATCGGGCCGTCGATCAGATCGCCGATGGCGTAGATTCCGGGGACGTTCGTTCGGAATTGTTTGTCGACCGGAATCTTCCCCGACTTCGCATCGGAGGTGATCCCGGCTTCGGCGAGGCCCAGGCCCGCCGTAACGGGACGCCGGCCGATGGCGACGAGGACCTTGTCGCCGGTGAAAGTTAACGCCGTGCCATTCTTCGCGGTGGCGTTCACGACGACCTGTTTGTCGGGCTTCACCGTCGCGCCGGTCACCTTCGTTTCGAGGTGGATCTGGAAGCCTTGCTTCGTCAGAATCTTGTGGACGCTCGCCGCGACTTCGCCATCGCAGATCGTCAAGATGCGCGGCAGGAATTCGAGCACCGTCACTTCGGCGCCGAGCCGGCGCCAGACGGAGCCGAGTTCCAAGCCGATGTACCCGCCGCCGACGATGATGAGGTGCTTGGGCACCGCGTCGAACATCAGCGCTTCGGTACTGCTGACGATCGATTGCCCGTCGAACTTGAGAAACGGCAGTTCGGTGCTCTCGCTGCCGGTGGCGAGCAAGATCGACTTGGCCTCGAGTTGACTGACGGCGCCGTCCTCGGCCGTCACGTCGACGCGGTTGGCACCGGCGAGTTTGCCGGTGCCGAAGTACGCCGTCACTTTGTTCTTTTTGAAGAGCATGCCGATGCCGCTGGTCAGCGACTTCACCACGTCGTTCTTGCGGTTCATCATTTCGGCGAGATCGAGCGAGACTTCCTTGACCTTGATGCCGTGCTTGGCGAACTTGTGCAGGGCGATATCGTACATCTCGGACGAATCGAGCAGCGCTTTGCTCGGGATGCAACCGACGTTCAGACAAGTGCCGCCGAGGGCCTTGTTGGGTCGCCTCTCGATGCAGGCGACTTTCAACCCGAGTTGGGCCGCGCGGATAGCCGCGACGTACCCGCCGGGGCCGGCCCCGACAATTGCCAAATCGAACATCTCGGCCATGGTCGCCTCGCGGAATCCTTGCGTCGGTTCAATGTCTTCATTGTAAGGATTCCCCGGCCGTCAATTCCCGCGCAAGAACTCGATGGCCGCCTTCTCGCCGGTGCTCGTCCAGCCGTCGTCGAGGATGCGGACGAGCAGGGCCACTAGCGACCGGTCGGCCCGGATTGCCGCGGCGGTCGCGGGGGATTTCCGCAGGCGGTTCAAATACAGCTCGGCCACATCGTCGGCGTCGCTGTTGTGCTTCTTGTTGAGGTGCACAAAGATTGCGGAGACGCGGCGGATGTTCCGGCCCATGGCGAGGAGCGCATCCGCCAGCCCGGCTTCGTCCATGTTGAAGGTGATGCCCCAGCCGCCGACGCGGTAGCGGTTGACCACGAAGGCCGGATCGTTGCGCATGTAGCCGAGGAAGCCGTGCATATCGAGGCCGCCCGGCAAGCCGACTTTGGAAATCGACCAGGAGGCGTCGAAGCCGGCCAAAAAGGCGACGTAGTCGAACGTGAAGCCGTGTTCGAATTTCCGGAGGCCGGCCGGCCAATTGACCGCCGGCGAGCCGAAGGTATTCACCTTGTATCCGGCGAGCGCGGTCGGGCCGTCCACGGCGGCGATGGCCTGAAGGACGTTGCTGAGGATCAAGTTCCCTTGGCTGTGCGCGAAGATTTCGAGCTTCTTGTTGCCGGGTTTCCGCAGCAGGTCGAACAGCGGAACTTGGGCGGCGTTGCGGGTGAGCGCGGCGCGGGCCACTTCGACCGGCATCCCTCCCATGAGGCTACCGAGAGCGACGTTGTTCTTGGCGGACAGCGATGCCGGACCGTCGAACTGGTTCTTGTCCGCGATGCACTGGAGGAAGTCTTTGCCGAAGCCGCCCGTAGCGTTGTAAACCCCGATGACCGTGGCCATTTGCAAGAGCGAGAGGGTCACGGCCGATTCCGCGTGATTCTCCCCGGAGTTGCCCATGCCGTTGATGAAGACGACCCTGCGGGACGCGTCGAACTGCCCGCTCGCCACGGCCTCGTTCGAGACGTACTCATTGATATCGCCGTCGACCGTGGGGAACTTGGCACCGGTGAGATCGATCTTCTTATCGGCCACGGTGGAATCCTCGGTTCAGCGGTGGGATCGTCGGAGCCTAAAAGCTCGTCTGACGTGGCGACAAGTTTCCAACTTGTCGACAAAGGCGGTCGTCACAATCGGTTGACAGAAGTGTCTCGGTGAGTCGCTTGTCGACAAGTTGAAAACTTGTCGACACGTCAGAGAGAGCACTTGGATCGCCGATTCAACCATCGGCCACCCACTGCTGGACGACCCGCAGTTTCTTTTTGGGCGCCGGCCATAGGACGGCCCGATAGAAGTCGCTCCCACCCGTACCGGACTCGTCGACGCTGCCGAGGCCGCCATGGAAGGTACGGACGCGATACCAGCCCGGCTCGACTTGGAAATCGGCCGCCGGACCGCCGGTGCACTCGTGGACTTGGAGGTGACCCGTGGGCAAATGCAAACTCGCTTCGGCGATGTGATCCCATTCGCGGGGGTCGTACTCTGGCTCGGCGTCGTGGATCTCGATTTCAACGGGCACGGTCGCGGCGCGCTCGGGTTGAATCACCACCACATGCGGCCCGATTTTGATCCGCCGCTTCACATCGTCGTCGTCGTAATCGGTCGGGGCGAGCGTCGTCATGCCCCGATCCCAGAGGTAAAATTGTTGGTAGTCGGCGAACAACTCGAAAGCCTTGTGCTGCAATCGCATGTTGGTTTCACCCATTTCAATCGCGGGCTCAATCCCGTTTTAAATTTCGACTTCGATTGCCGTTCGTCGTTTCCAATCTAACTCGACGCGAATGCGGTCTTCGATGCGCCCGTTCCACTCCGTCGCCAATCCTCGTTCTGCAATCTCGGCGACAATCTCCCGGCCGACGGTGACCGCCGTCTCTGCGGTGCCCTCGATCGAACCGTAGTGCAGATAAAGCCCGTGACCCGTCGTGGCGGACTCGGTGTCCTGCATGTGATAAAACGCATAGCCGCGAACGAGTGACCCTTTATTCTGTTCCAATTCGATTTCAGCACCGATCTCGGCGACCCCGCAGGTGCCGCAACAACTGAAGTTTTGACGGCTAACGATCCCGGATCGCGAGAGGTTGGCAAAGGCGTCATCCAACCGGTCGCAGTCGGTAATTGCGGGCCAATCGGATTGGGCCGATGATGAATCATCAACGCTTCCGAGGTCAATCGCTCGGCGATCGGTCGCAGGATCGATTCCACGGCGTCGTCGCAGAAGACATCTACTACCGACTGTACGATGGCTGCATTCAAATCAAAACCGGCAGCCACTTGCTTTCGAACGTACTCGCGGATGTCAGCTACGATATCATCCAAATTTCTGTCCGACATAGGTGTTCCTAAGCAGAGTGCAAAGGGTCAGTATCGTTTTCTTCGGCTTCCCGCAGCGTCGCCCGGACCTCAATAAGGATCAGGCCGAGTTTGTTTTTGCCGCTGCCGTCGCCGCCGTCGCCCCAGTAGGAATCGTTCTCGGTGTGTTCGACGAGTTTGGCGTCG
Organism: Fimbriiglobus sp.; assembly: GCA_043727575.1. Taxonomy (GTDB): domain Bacteria; phylum Planctomycetota; class Planctomycetia; order Gemmatales; family Gemmataceae; genus JALHQU01. Next base: position 12,485 of record JAYSYN010000153.1, on the reverse strand, counting down.
CCGGTGGACAAGAGCAGCGTCCGCAATTCTTCGTGCTGGGTGAACTTGGCCAACACCGCGGTCCGCATGATGCCGTCCTTCACCGATTCCCAATCGCGCCGGAGTTTCACCTTCCGGCTGCGTCCGAGTTGCGCGGCGATCATCGGCGAATTCGCTTTGCGGATCTCTTGCCGGTAGTGTTCGGCGTCGAACTTCTGCGCTTGGAAGTAATGTTCCGAAGTCGGCCAGCGTTCGCCGTCGAGGTGGATCGGGAACGGCGCGAAGTTAGCGAACTGCCCAAAGTCGTCGCCGACGCTGTAGAACTGGATCGCGTCCATCGGCCCCCCTTTGACGTCATACCCGCTGCGGCCCGACCAAACGTTCGGTGCCGAAGAAATTCTGGACGCCCAACGACAAGATCATCGCGATCGAGCGGAGCGCTTCTTTGCTGTTGACCTTCGATTTCCCATGGCGGCGATTCTCGAAAATGATCGGCAGTTCACCCAGTCGGGCGTTGGTCCGGTGGACTCGGAACAGGACTTCCTGCTGGAACGAGTAACCGCGCGATTTCGTCTCGCCGAGGTTCGCCAGCCGCAAGTTGGCCACGCGGTAACAGCGGTAAGCGCCGCTGGCGTCGTTCACCGGCATGCGGAACAAGAAGCGGACGAGGCCGTTGACGGTGCGGCTGATGACCAAGCGGAACAGCGGCCAATTTTCGGTGCCGCCGCCGCGGACATACCGGCTACCGATCATCACGTCGTGATCGGCCATGCCGGCTTGCAGGCCGGGGAGGAACCGCGTCGGGTGGCTGAAGTCGGCGTCCATGTTTTGAAGGAAATCGTAGCCTTGGTCCATCGCGTACTGCATGGCGGCGAGGGTGGCGGTGCCGAGCCCGAGTTTGCCGGGGCGGTGGATCGCCCGAACGCGGGAATCGCGCGCGGCGAGTTCGTCCACGTACTTTCCAGTGCCGTCCGGCGAGTTGTCGTCGACGACCAACACATCGGCGTGCGGGAGGTACTGGTGGATCTCTTCGATGAGCTTCGGGAGGTTTTCGCGCTCGTTGTACGTGGCGATGGAAACGAGCAAACGCGGCGCCGTGAGGGCGGGGGTGCGGAAGGCCGCCAGGGGAGCCGGGGTCGAATTCAAAGACACGGGTGAACCAACCGGGGCTAGAAACGCGGGGGCGCCTTGCACGAAAGTCTCTCCGGGGCTAATCCATATGATACGGATTCGTACCGCCCGGCATTATTCCCGGCCGATTCCGCTTTCTCCGGGCTGCGGGCCAACTGGGGTTGTCATGTCTGCCCAAATCGAAACGACCTGTCCGAACTGCGCCAAAAAATTGAAGGTGCCCGAAGCGGCCCGAGGCCGGCTCATCCGCTGCAAGGCGTGCGATACCACGTTCGAGGTACCCGACCCGAACGCCAAGCCGAGAGCGGCCAAGCCGGCGCTCGCCAAGCCGACGGCCGCGAAACCGGCCAAGCCGACCATCGCGAAAGCCAAAGCGCCCGCGGCACCGGTCGAAGCCCCGAAACCGGTCGATGATCCGCACGCCCCTCTCGGCTTCGCCAAAGACGACGACGATGACGACGACGACGATAACGGTCCACCGAAAGCGATGAACGTCGTGATCGAAGGGGAAGAAGCGCGCTGCCCGCACTGCGCGAAGGAACTCGACCCGCCCGACACGCTGATCTGCATGAACTGCGGCTACGACCTCGTCGAGCGGCGCCGCCACGCCAGCAAGAAAATCTACGAGCAGACCGGCGGCGACTACTTCAAACACTGGCTCCCGGCCATCCTCTGGGGTTTCATGATGGTGATGATGACCACGGTCTTCATCATCTGCTGCGTCTACATGGGCCGCTGGTTCGAGGGGAGCATCTTCGAGAAAGACGACAAGAACCCGACGACGAACCTGCCCGAGTATTACCTGCCCCCCGGCGCCTGCCTGATGTGCTGCTTCATCATCTGGGCGCCCGTCATGGCCAACGGCATCCGCATGTTCGTGAAGAAGATCAAGAATCCGAAACCGGTCGAGATTGAGAAGAAAGACGATTGATGCGGGGGAGAGCCGCCGGGGTTTTCTCAATGGCGAGCCGGTTGGCGTAAGCCGCCGGAGTCTGAAAACCGGAAAAGACTCCGGCGGCTTACGCCAACCGGCTCGCCGAGTCGCTCGCGCCAGACGATTCCAGAGGCTCAATCGATGCTGGCCAAACTGCGGACGTTCGCCCTCCTCGGCATCGACGCCGTGCCCGTCGAAGTCGAAGTGGATGCGAATCCCGGCACGGCCAAGATCATCCTCGTCGGCCTACCCGAGATGTCCGTCCGCGAGAGCATTCACCGCATCGAGCGCGCCCTCGCCAATCTCGGTTACGCCCGTCCCACCGGCCGCACGATCATCAACCTCGCCCCGGCCGATCTCCGCAAAGACGCCGGCGGCTTCGATCTGCCCATCGCGCTGGGCATCCTCGTTTCCACCCGGCAGCTCACGCCCGAACAATTGAAGGACTTCGCCAGTATCGGCGAACTGAGTCTCGACGGGCAAGTACGCCCGGTGAAGGGCGCCCTCTCCACGGCGATGGCGGCGCGCGACCTCGGCGTGAAAAAGCTGATCGTGCCGATGATCAATGCCCGCGAAGCGGCCGTCGTCGCGGAGGTCGAAGTCTACGGTGTCACCTCGCTCGCGGAGGCCGTCGGCATCATCTCCGGGGCGCTCGAAGTCGATCCCGTCTCGCCACCGCTAGACGACATCGTCGCCCGAATGAATCGCTACGACGTCGACTTCGCCGATGTGCGCGGCCAGGAGTTCGCCAAGCGCGCCCTCGTCGTCGCCGCGGCCGGGGGCCACAACGTGCTCATGCTCGGTTCGCCCGGCTCCGGGAAGACGATGCTCGCGCGCCGGTTGCCGACGATCCTGCCGCCGCTGTCGCCGAACGAGAGTTTGGAAACGACCCGGATCTACTCCGCCGTCGGACGGTTATCGCCGCGCGATGCCCTGATGACGACGCGGCCGTTCCGCAGTCCGCACCACACGATTTCGGACGCCGGCATGGTCGGCGGCGGGAGCATCCCGACGCCGGGGGAAATCAGCATGGCCCACTTCGGCGTGCTGTTTTTGGATGAATTGCCCGAGTTCAACCGCCGCAGTTTGGAGTGCCTCCGCCAACCCCTCGAGGAAGGCCGCGTGACCATCAGCCGGGCCGCGCGGCAAGCCACCTTCCCCGCCGACTTCATGCTCTGCGCTTCGATGAATCCGTGCCCGTGCGGCTACCTCGGCGACGCCAAGCGGCCCTGCTCGTGCTCGCCGATGGGCATCGAAAAGTACCTTTCCAAGATCAGCGGGCCGCTGCTGGATCGCATCGATATGCACATCGAAGTGCCGTCGGTGCCGTACCACGAACTCGCCAAAACCACCGACGGCACCAGCAGCGCCGCCATGCGGGCGCAGGTCGATTCGGCCCGCGCCGTGCAGGCCGAGCGCTTCGGCGGAACCGTTGTGAATGCCCGCATGAGCGTAAAGCAATTGCGCAAATTCAGCGAACCGGACGCCGATGGCCGCGCTCTGCTGAGCGCCGCCATGGACGACCTCGGCCTGAGCGCCCGCGCCCACGACCGCATCTTGCGCGTCGCCCGGACTATCGCCGACCTCGAGGCCAGCACCCCCGTCAGCGCCGGTCACATCGCCGAAGCCATCGGCTACCGCACCCTCGACCGCAAGCTCTGGCAGAAGTGACTCTGTTGCTCGGTGGGAATTTGGGAAGCGGTCGGTTTTACTGACTGTCAAGAAAGCATTACCAAAATCCTTTCTTCGCCACAACGGGGCAGACTTTACCAGCCCAGGGCGGAAGCCCTGGGTCGGGCGGATTCTTCTCTTCGCCCCAACGGGGCCGTCGTCCGGCCTCCCCCACGCCGCCCCCTTCGGAGCGAAGAATCCCCCATCCGGAGACCCAGGGCTTCCGCCCTGGGCTGGTAAAGTCTGCCCCGTTGGGGCGAAGAAAAGATTGCTGACTTTCGAGTTCTGACCGTCAGTCGCTCGTCGATTCGCGCCCGGCGAAGATCGGGTGAACCGGGCGCAACATTCCGGTTCGGCTCGATCCATTCTCCTCGCGGAATCCGACTTCTTCCTAGTTGGACCGGTTCCGTAGTCTATAATTGCCTATGCCCGAATTGTCGTCATCGGCACAACGGTCGCCGTCGTATCTCGGCCTCGACATTCGCCCGTCCACCGGCAACCAGGTTCTCCACCGCCATGGCTGCACCCGCCTCCACCGCCGAACTGATCGATTTCGTCCGCAAGAGCGGGGTCGTGCCGGTCGATAAGCTCGACCGCTTCCTCGCCGAGCAGTCCGAGTTGCCGCCCGAGCCGACCCGCGCGGTGAATCTGCTGATCCAGAAGAAACTGCTCACCGGGTTCCAGGCGAAGCTCTTGTTGGCGGGCCGGTACAAGGGCTTCCGCCTCGGCGCCTACTTGCTCCAAGATCAACTCGGCCAGGGGGGCATGGGCGCCGTCTATTTGGCTGTCCACGAGACGCTCCGCCGCAAAGCCGCCATCAAGGTGCTGCCTCCGGGTGGGAACAAACTCGCAGTCGAGCGGTTCCTGAGGGAAGCCCGCGCCGCCGCGGCGCTCGACCACCCGAATATCGTCCGGACGCACGACGTCGGTCGCGACGGCGAGGTCCATTTCCTCGTGCTGGAATACGTGGAAGGGCAGACGCTCGACCGCTTGGTGAACGCCGGCGGGCCGCTCTCGACGCAGCGCGCCGTGGAGTTCATCGCCCAAGCGGCGACCGGGTTGCAACACGCTTACGAGAAAGGGTTCATCCACCGGGACATCAAGCCGAGCAACTTGATTTTGAGCAAAGACGGCACGGTGAAGATCCTCGACATGGGCTTGGCGCGGTCGTTCGAAAAAGACGATCAACTGACGGCGTTGCTCGACCACGACGCGGTCGTCGGCACGGCCGACTACATCTCGCCCGAACAGGCGATGAACGACCCGAGCGTCGACATCCGCACCGATATTTACAGCTTGGGCGCGACGTTTTTTTCCATTCTCACGGGCCGGCCCCCGTTCGACGGCCCGACGGCGAGCAAACTCCTCCAGCACCAGATGAAGGACGCCCCGTCGCTGACGAAGCTCGACAAAACGATCCCCAAAGATTTGGCGCAGGTCGTCGCCCGGATGATGGCGAAAAAAGCCAACGACCGCTTCCAGACCCCCGCCGACGTGATCGTGGCGCTCCACCCTTGGTTGCAGGATACGCCGTCGCTCATGGCGGGGTTGTCGCAAACGCTCGCGGCCGGGTCCGGCAAACTGAGCACGCAGAGCCTGCGGCTGGGATACGCCCGCAAACCCCAAAAGAAGAAGCCGAACTGGACGTGGGTGATGGCCGGGGGCATCGCGGCGCTGCTGTTGCTCGGCGCCGGCGTCGCCATCGCGGTCGCTTTGAGCGGCGGTGGGAAAGATACCACCGCCGCGGGCACGAAACCGAATATCCCTCCGACGCCGCCGACCAACCCGACCGCGCGTGCGGAGGGGAACGGGAAGGTGCTGTACACCTTCGATGCGGGGACGGTCGAGCCCTTCCGTGCGGTCATGGACGGCACGGCTGTCGTCGAAGGGAACGTGTCGTTGTTCGCCCCCGGCGCGGGGCCGATTTCGTGGCGCGAGGGTTCCCGTGCGGAATTTCGCCGCGAGGAATTCGGAGGCCGGCCGGCGCTGGCGCTCGTCAATTTGAACGAAAACGCGGACCTCAACTCGGCCCAACTCGGCTTCCAATTGGAGACCGGCCTCGGCGTGACTTTGAAGCCGGGCGGCAACTACACCGCGACAGTGGAATACGCCACGACGGGCGCCGCTCACGGGGCGCTCTGTTTGCAAACGCTCGAATTCAAGAACCTCGGCAATCAGAAATTGTCCAACACCGGCGGCGAATGGAAAACGTCTTCGTTCGCGTTCCGACGCGATCCGAAAACACCGGTGCGGTTCACCATCGACGCGTACGCCTCGGGCAAGGAAAGCAGCCTGCTAATCGGCCGGTTGCGCGTCAAAGACGACGATGCGGTCGAACCGGGCGAACTGCTGAGCGAACTCTCGTGGAAGGGGATGAAGCCGATCACCATCCGCAAGCAAACGCTCGACGACAACAGTAACCCGAACGTCAAAATCAACAAGTTGATCGACAGCACCGGCGAAGGGGTTTTTCCCAAAGATTGGAGCCTTTGGCCGTGGAACCCCGCCACGGTCGCCGAGGCGGCGATCGACCGATCCCGGGGCGAATGGGCGATCGGCATCCGCAACGCGGAAGGCCCCGCCACGACGATGCTCTTTTCGCCGCAGTTCACCAGCCCCACCGGGTACTGCCGCTTGCGCTGCGAAGTCCTCTACAACGGCAAGTCGTCCGGCGCCATGATCCGCGTGATGGCCCAAGGGCAAAAGGCGATCGACCTCGTTCCGATCGATCCCCGAGCAGAATGGCAAACTTTCGACCTCCCCGTCGATTGCCGGACGCTCGGCCGCGTGAGATTCGAGTTCCACAACTCCGCGAACACGGACGAGGTGCTGTGGATCCGGAGGTACGAAGTCCTCGGTGCGACCAAAGACGAATACCTGAAGAAATGAGCCGCGGAGCCCGCTTATGTCCCGCGTGATGGTCCCGAGCGCCGGCGAACTTCAAATCCCCCTGTGGGTGAACGACCTCGCGTCGTTCCGCCGTTGGGCCGATTCGGGCGCGTTGCCGGAAAAGCAGCAGGTCCATTTCATCGACGGCCGAGTCTGGGTGGACCTCAGTATGGAGGAATTGAACAGCCACAACCGTGTGAAGACGGCGCTGATCGTCGCTCTCGTTCAATTGATCGAAGGGAGCGACCTCGGCATCGTCATATGCGACGGGATGCGCTACACCTCCGAAGCGGGCGACTTCAGTACCGAGCCGGACGCGGTCTTCTTATCGCACGCCGCACTGGCCGCCGGGCGGGTTCGTTTCGAAGCGGGCCGATTGGGCCAAGCCACGGAGATGGTCGGCACGCCCGACCTCGCGATCGAAATCGTCAGCCGGACGTCAGTCGAAAAAGATACGCAGTGGCTGTTCTCGCAATACTGGTATGCGGGCATTCCCGAATACTGGCTCATCGACGCCCGTGCGTCGGACATCGAGTTCGATATCTATCGGCGTACCACCGGAGGGTACACCGCGACTGGGAAAGCGAGCGGTTGGGTCTCTTCCGCCACACTCGGCAAAGAATTTCGACTGATTCGCGGGGCGACGCGCGGTACGATCTCTTGCTACCGACTCGAGAACCGCTGACAGAACTCCCCGGCATCCGGGATCTACCGATGACCCCACTCCATCCGGAACCGCGTGGGCGACCGAAGCGGCCCGCCTCGAACTCGCCAAACTCCCCGCCGCCACGCCGTTGATCCGCGCGATCGCGCGGACCTGCGAACTGGCGACCACCGCCATCCGCGTCGAGCGCGTCGGCGTCTGGTTGTACGTGGAAAACAACACCGCCTTCCGCTGCGCGGATCTCTACGAGCGCTCCAAGAACGAACATTCTCACGGCGCGTTGCTCCGGGTCACCGAGTTCCCGACGTACTTCGCCTCGTTGACCATCCGCAAAGCGATCCCGGCCGAAGTGGCGGTGGCCGACCTGCGCACGGCGGCCCTCGCGGCCGCGTGTATGGCGCCGCTGGGCATCACCTCGATGCTCGACGCGGGGATCTTCGTCGGGTCCGAATTGGTCGGCGTGGTCTGCCACGAGCACGTCGGCCCGCCGCGCGAGTGGACGACCGAAGACCGCGACTTCGCCGGTTCGATCGCCGATCTGCTGGCGCTGCGGATCCAAGCGGCCCAAGTGGCGGAATTGCGGGCCGCCCTGCGCACCCACGGCGACCGCCTCGCGGCCGTCGACAAAGCCGAAGCGCTCGAGCAAATGGCGGCGGGCTTGGCCCACGACTTCCGCAATTTGCTCGTCGTCGTGATGGGCAACGCCGACCTGCTGACCCTGCGCGACGAACTCGCCCCGGACGCCCGCGCATTGATCGCCGGCATCCTCGCGGCGGCCGACCGCGGCGTCGGCTTGGCGAACGAACTCCTCGACTTCGCCAAACCCGAAGCGGCGCACCCCACCGTCCTCAGTCTGGCCGACGCCACCGAAGAATTTCTCCCCGTCTTGCGGGCGACGGTCGGTGCGGCGCACCAGTTGATCTACCAGCGGCCGGCGCGCATCGGGCAGGTATTGGTCGACAAAGGGCAGTTCACCCGCGTCTTGCTGAACTTGGTCGTCAACGCGCGCGACGCCCAGCCCGCCGGCGGGGAAATCCGGATCGCCCTCGCCTCGGTGCGGTTGAGTTCCGGGACGGAATTGCCGGGGAGTTACGACATGCTGGAAGTGCGCGACCGCGGCGTCGGCATGGATCGCGAGACGCGCCGGCGCGCCTTCGAACCGTTTTTCACCACGAAACGCCACGGCACCGGCGTCGGACTCGCCGTCGTCCGCCGGGTCGTCGACCGCGCCGGCGGGACGGTCCGCATCGAGAGCGAACCGGGCCGCGGCACGGCGGTGCAAGCGTTCTTCCCCGCGCGTCGGAGCGAGCACCGGCGAGACCGCCGAACACCGCGCGCTCTTCGCGGACGGTTAGCTTTTCGCGGCCCCGTCCGGATTGTCCCGGTCCGTATTTTCCCGCTTCGATTGCCACCAGGCCCACGCCACGGCGAGGGCCGCGACCGCGGCGATGGCGGCGCCGATACTCACATCGCCGGTGCCGTCTTTGACGTTGTGGACGATCACCAATGGCAAGGCCAGCAAACTGACCATGTTCATCACTTTGATCAGCGGATTGATCGCGGGGCCGGCCGTGTCTTTCAGCGGGTCGCCGACGGTGTCGCCGGTCACGCTGGCTTTGTGCTTGTCCGATCCTTTCCCGGTCTTCGTTGTGCGCGGTTCGTCTTCGATCATCTTCTTGGCGTTGTCCCAGGCGCCGCCGGCGTTGGACATGAACACCGCTAGCAACTGCCCCGCGACGATCATCCCCGCGAGGAAGCCGCCCAGCGCGAACGGCCCGAGCAAGAAGCCGACGATCAACGGCGTGCCGATAGCCAAGAGCCCCGGCCCGATCAATTCCTTCTGCGCAGTGCCCGTGCAAATGTCGACGACGCGGCCGTAATCGGGTCGCTTCCGCCCTTCCCAAATGTCTTTGTCGCGGAACTGCTTGCGGCACTCGTTGACGATGAGGAACGCCGCCCGGCCGACGGCCCGGATCGTCATGCTGCTGAACAAGAACGGCACCGCCGCGCCGAGGAGCATCCCGATGAAGACGTACGGGTCGGCGACGGTCAGGTTCGCTGAGCCTCGTTTGAAATCGTCGAGGGTGAGCTGACCGATCTTTTCTTCCGCCCCCGTCACCAGCACCGCGATGAAACTGGCGAACAGCGACACCGCCGCGATCACGGCCGAGCCGATGGCGATCCCCTTGGTGATGGCCTTGGTGGTGTTGCCCACGGCGTCGAGGTCGGAGAGGGTCTGGCGCATTGTCTTCAAGTCGTCGGGCGGGATGTAATCCGGGTCGGTCGGCGCGAGGTCCTTGGCATTTTCGTCGCGGTTGAAGGCCATCTCACCGATGCCGTTGGCGTTGTCGGCGATGGGGCCGAAGACGTCCATACTGATGGTGTCGCCGGTGAGGGTGAGCATGCCGATACCGCAGAGCGCGACGCCGTAGGCGATGAAGAGCAAGTTGCCGGTGTCGGCGAAGACCATGACCGACGCGAGGATGGCCACGGCGATGATGAGCGCCGCCCAGACGGCGCTCTCGAGGCCCAGGGCCAAGCCGGAAATGATGTTCGTGGCGTGGCCGGTCTCGCTGGCCTTCACAACTTCCTTGACCGGAGCGTAGTCGGTACTGGTCCAGTATTCGGTGCAGCGATTCAACGCGACCGCCAGCAAAATACCGATGAGGCAGCAGAATGCCGCCGACAAGTCGAGGCCTTCTTTGAGCGGGGCGAAGTGCGACTGGGCCATGACCACCACCGTCCGGGGGACGGCCAGTTCTTTCGACTTCGCCCCCAGTGGATACGACTCCACCGTCGTCCGGCAGATCTTCTCCTGCTGGTCTTCGCCCAGCGATTTCCACTTGCGTTGCACGTCGAAGCGGGCCTCGTTCAGCGCCGGTTCATTCTGTTGGCGGAACGCGGGATCGGGCCGGCCGACAGCATCAACGCGGACGTTCGGGATCGCGGGGAGTTCCAGCAGTTTGCGGAACTCCGGCTCGGCGTAGAGGCCCCGGTCGATGGCCACGCCCACGATGTACGGGGCATCGTTGCGGAGGAAAATTGACCCGAGAGCCATGAAACCCACGATGCTGATGATCGCCGAGCGCCAGAAACCCCTGTTGATCGACTTCATCGCCGTCGTGGAATTGCCGGTCGTGATCCCGCGGCCGACCAGAGCCGTGCTGATCATGCTGCTGATGACGCCGACGGCCATGACCAACACCGGGAAGATCATCCCTCGGTAGCCGAGTGCGGCGTAACCGAGGATCACCGACGCGACCATCGTCACGGCGTAGCTCTCGAAGACGTCGGCCGCCATGCCGGCGCAATCGCCGACGTTGTCGCCGACGTTATCCGCGATGGTCGCGGCGTTGCGCGGGTCGTCCTCGGCGATATCGGCTTCGATCTTGCCGACGAGGTCGGCGCCGACGTCCGCGGCCTTGGTGTAGATCCCGCCGCCGACGCGCATGAAGAGCGCGAGCAACGACCCGCCGAAGCCGAAGCCGAGCAGGGTTTCGTAGGCGAGTTCCCCGAAGATCAAGAGGATCATCGTGCCGCCGAAAAGGCCCAGCCCGCAGGTGAACATGCCGGTGACGGTGCCGGTTCGGTACGCCAACCGCATCGCTTCGCCGAAGCTGCGCTTGGCCGCCGCCGCGACGCGGACGTTGCCCGCCGTGGCCAGGCGCATGCCGATGAATCCGACCGACGCGCTGAACAACGCCCCCAACAGAAACGCCACGCCCCGACCGACGGTGACGGCGATCCGCTCGGCGCGGGTCTCGTGGATGTCGCCGAGTTGCCACGGCCATTTCGCGAGGATGATGAGTACCGTCAAGACGACGACCAGCACGGCGACCACGGTGAACTGCCGGCGCAGGTAGGCGTCGGCCCCTTCGCGCACGGCCTTGGCTACGGCCTGCATCGCCGCCGTACCGGGGTCGGCCGCGTACACCTGTTTCGACAAGCGGTAGGCGTACCCGAGGCCGATGAGCGAAATGAGCAGCGCGGCGAGGAGGCCGATTTTTTCGATCCCGCGGAAGGACGATCCCGTGAGGAATTCGAACGGCGTCCAACCGAAGACGGTTTGCCCCGGGGCCGGCCCGGCGCCGATCAAGCCGAGCGCGGCGACGGCGAAGAGTGCGGGCAGGACGGGGAGCGTGCGTTTTTTGAGTTTGGATTTCGACGCGAGCGGTCGTTGGGGTTGCATGGTGTCCACAGTTCGGGAGAGGAACGGTTTCGGGGGGCGGCGCCAGAGCGATGCGCCACAAGTCCAGCAATTGAAAGAATCAGAATAGACAATGGTCCGGAGTGAGTCCAGAAAGGATTCGGAGCGGTCGGACCAAGCGAGCCGGCCAGCGTGAGCTGCCGGATTCTGAACACGCGGAAAGAATCCGGCAGCTCACTCACGCTGGCCGGCTCGCTCATTCTTTCTCACCAATCGCGGATTCCAATTTGACAACCCCTGGAACGTGTGCATATATATACTAGATCAAATGAACACACTCGGAGCGTCGCCATGGTCGGCACCCGTACCCAACCCCACAGTCGAATCGGTTTCGATTCCCCGAAACCAGCACGGCCGGAGCTGCCCCAATCCGAACGCGAGCGCGGCCGGCTTTGGAGCGACATCGTCTTCGAGGCCGCGCTGGCGCTGCGCGGTCAACTGACCAGTTCCGACGAAGCCGTGGTGGCCGCGGCGGCGACGACGCTGATCGATCTCGAACGCACCCGGATGCGGCACGACCGCGCGGTGGCCGGGAGTTCGTCGCAGTCCGAAGCGCAAGACGAGTTTGACCGCCAGTCTCACAATCGGTGGGCCTCGGAGGACGACGTAGACACTGCGGAACTCGCCGACCTCGAAGCGCGGGCGGAGGGGATGGTGAAGCCGACGCCAGTGCCGGTGCCGTATGTCAACGCGACGCGCTTCGACGAACCCGAGATTTTTCACCGGCACGCGACCGAGGCCCGCGAACGCCTCGAAGAAGACGAGGCCCGGTCGCCGGAAGCGTTCCGCGAGCGCGTGACGACGGATCGGGTGCTGCGGTACGTCGAGGACGTGCTCCGCGAGGGCAAGTCGAAAGCCTCGGACATCCGCCCGGGCGAATTCTGGGCGTTCGTGAAACGGTGAACAGCTTGGACTCGGGGTACCGCATGGGTTACAGTCTCGGTCTCCCCTTCCGAAACTCGGCTCTGCGAACGGGTGCTTGAATGCGCGATCAGTCCTCCCCGCCGTCC
>JAYSYN010000152.1:0-5054 GCA_043727575.1 Fimbriiglobus sp. | reverse complement strand
GCGGTCGATCACGACGCACTTCGCATGGAAGCTCGAGCGCTTCTCCCGGCTTTCATCCAGTGACCGCGGATCGTAGTAGAGTTCCGGCAGCTTTTGACCCGGCCAATCTTTCGACCGAAATTTCGCGAGGAACTTCCAAACGAGTTCGCTCGCGAGGGTCGTATCGCCGTGGCTCCGGCGGATGTCGAGAAAAAAGCGGACGCGGAGTTCGGGGATCTCGGCCATCCGTTCGGCCAGTCGGCGGAACACTTCTTTCCCTTGGTACACCGCGAAACCGGCGACGAGGACCTCGCGCGTGGCCCGGCCGAACAGATCTCGCACCACTACCCCCGTATCGCGGTTGACCGCCCCCGCGATCTCGGGGCCCGTCCAAACCAATTCTGCGACTTCGGACGCCGGCGAAGTGCGGTTCCTCGCCTCGACGATCGACGACACGACACGAGCCGCCTGTTGACCCGAGAAGCCTTCGTCCGCGAGTCGATTCAAACATTGCGAGACTTGCGATGCCGGTTGGGTGCGCGTGTAGCGCTGGAGGGCGAATTCGGAATAAGGGGCATCGAGGCGGCCCGACCGCAATGCCGCCACCATCGCTTCCAAATCGGCCGAGGGCAGTTGGTGAAGGGCGTCCATCGATTTCACTCTTCGCGAAAAAACTCGGTGCCATGAGAATCCACTGTCGGCACGACCAAGGCGCGATCCAAGAGATCGTTGTGCTGTTCGCAAGACGTTTCCGCGATCAGCAGGCACCCGTGGCACGCCGCCCCGTGCAGGTAGCGCTGTTCGTGGGCATTTTGCGGTTCGTGCTGGGAGCAGACGGGGTCGTTCGAACAGAGCTTGCCGCTTTCCAACGCGGATTTGAGGAAGTCCTTGATCTGCCGTCCCGCTTCGACGAGCCCGCCGAGGGTGCCCTCGGCATCGGGCGTTCCGGTGTAGAGCAAGATCCCGTAGCCGTATTCCTCGGCGTAGACACGCTCCCGGATCGAACTCGCCGGGTAACCGCATTCGAGGGAAACTGCTGTCAGGAGCAGGTGCGAGATCGAGTGGATGAGGTACTGGGCGATGCCGCGGTATTTCCTCGCGGTCTGCGGGTGCTGATTCCGCCAAGTGTCGAAGCCGAGCCGCAGCACGCCGGCCCGCTTTTTCACTTCATCGCGTCCCAGCCATTCTTCGATGGCGCTCGTCTTGAACTGGATGAAGACCCCTTCGCCCCGGTTCTCGACGGCCGGCAACCACGTCACTTCCTCGCGGGAGAGCGGCGCGAGTTTCAGCGCGATCTCCAGATCGAGTTCCCCTTCGGTGTCCGCGCTGATCGCCTCGAACCGCGTGAATCCGACCTGGGCGACGACTTCGCGCAGTCGGTGCACGAGCACGACCTTCTCGACGCTCTTCATCCAAGGCGCGTCCCATTCGCTTTTCGGGAGCGCGCGGGCGAAGAATACGGAGTCGGACGCATCGGAACCGCTCGAATCCACGACATTGGAGAGCACTTCGAATTCCGCGAACTTCACCGATTTCGTCGGGCCTTCCAACCGGCTCCCTTTGCGGAACTCGATCTCTTCCAGCACTTCACCGTCCGAGTAGCCCTCCAGCGCGTGCTTCACCGGGGCCTTGCGGGAGCGGTCCTTCTGCAACTCCTCGATTGTTTCCACGTATTGCAGGTGGGAATCCCAAACCAGATTGACGGCTGCTTCGAGCGATTCGTCGCGATCAGGGAGGGAAATGACGCTCATCACCTGTGCGAAATAGGCGTTGCTCGCATGCCGCACGAGGAACCGGTTGAGTTCGTGACACTCTTCCCGGCTGTTCGGACCGAGCCACGGTCGATCCCCCGAGCATTTTCGCAGCTTGCCCGGCAGCGTGGCGCCTTTGAGCGGTTGCCGCTCGCCGCATTCGCAGCGGATGTCGATTTCGGAAATGTCCCCGCTCGTGCCTCGTTCGTCGATCCAGAGCGGCCTCCGGCATTCGGGATGGATCGTGTGGACGAACTCGCTCCAGTGGATGTCGCCGATGTGCCCCTTCGGGCAGGCCCGCACGAAGCGGATCGGGACCACGGGGTGTTTCTTCTTGGCATCGTCGATGTACTTGCCCTTCGTGAGGGCGCGCCGGGGGATCAAGCGCCGGGAACGCACCCGGCCGGCCGGGTCTTCGCGCACGGTTTCCTGCGTGATGAACCACTCGGGGAATTGCCACGCGGTGATCCCGGTCCGCGGGGCGTCGGGATCCTGCGTATCCGCGGGCGGGGCGAAGAGCTGGAGGTGTTGGACGTTCAGGAACCGCTTGAGCTTCTCGACGAGCCGGTTCTCGGGGATCTCCTGGCCCTTGCCGAGCCAAGTCTCCAGCCCCCCGATGATCGCGGAATTCGTCGGCAGATCGACGAGGGAACCGGGGCCGAACGTCGTGATCACCTGGCTGCGGCGGAGTTGCCCGTTCGGTTTGATGTTCGGCTGGTTCATCCGTTTTCCTCGACCGGCGCATTATCGAACGTCTTCAGCCATAGGTTCACGCTCGGTTCGACATCCCGCATCGAGCGGTTCGCCCGGAAGAACGAGAAGTTCCTCGGCAAATTCCGCAGCTCGCGATCCAGGAAATCGTGCAGGAGCGGTTTGGCGCCGCCCCCTTCGCCGGGGTTGTACTGCAGCTCGGTCGTTTCATCGCGGTAGCGCTTGGCGATCTTGTCCCATTCGTCGAGCCGGTGACGGACCAGCTTCAAAATCTCGTCGCGGAACTCGGCTTCCGTCTTCCCTTCCGCCTGATGGGACGCCCGCTTCGCCAGCGACTCCGCCACCCATTCGAGCTGCCCGCGGAGTTTCAGGATTTCCCCGGCCCCCTTCGGTGCCGTCATCCCCGCGTTGCCCAACCGCGCGAGGGCGACCATGGCCCCCGCCAATCCACGATCTAGAGCACGCGGCGAGAACGGCGTCACGCTCGACGCCTCGACGCTGCGGTAAAAGGTCTCGTGGTAATACTTGAACCGCTCGTAGTGCGAGCGATCGCGGGGGCGGTGGATGTTCTGCACCGTCACGACCAGCCCCGGCTTATCCGAAGGGGCACCGCGCACATCCCGGCCGACCCGGCTCGTCGCCTGGATGTATTCCGCGCTCGTCTTCGGCTGCCCGAGCACCACCATCAACCCCAGCCTTTGAATGTCCAACCCGACCGAAATCATGTTCGTGGCGATGGCGACATCGACGCGTTTTTTGTCGGCGAACGGGTTGTTCAGGAGTCGCTTCGCTTCCGCGACTTTGTCGGTGCTCACCCGCGAGGTCAGCTCCACGACCTCGTGCCTGATCTTCCGCCCTTCGAAGAGGCTTTCCGTTTCCCCGACCCGTTTGCGACGCCCGTAGCCTTCCAATCGGGTGTTCACTTCGTCTTCGATGATCCGCCGGCTCCCGCCGAGTTCGCGCAGGCTGTTAAAGTAACCGAGCATCGTCATGTACGGGTCGGCGGGGTTGTTGGGGTTCTCGTCGCCGCCGCAGGCCGTGTACCACTTCTGCGCCGACGCCATTAGGGCCAAATACGTCCGCAGGAGGATGACTTTCAAGCTACGCCCTTGAGCGGCCACACCGACGTACAGCCGCGGGGCGCTCTCCTCGGGCGTATGCACTCGGGCGAAGAACGAGTCCCGGCGATCCGGCCCCGGCGGCGGGAAGATCTCGACGAGCGAATGGTCGAAGATCGCCCGGATTTGCTTCTCGGCCCGGCGCACGGTCGCCGTCGAAGCGACGATCTTCGGGCGGACCCTTTTCCCGTTCACCGTTCGGCTGCACAACTCATCCAAGGCGGATTCGTACAGGCCCACCATCGTGCCCATCGGCCCCGAGATCAAATGCAGTTCGTCCTGGATGATCAAGTCCGGCGGGGGTAGCGGCCCTGCAAGTGGAGCGCCGACCCCCGGATCGCACGGCCCATAGAATCCCCCCCGGTCGTGCCGTTCGACCCGTCCGAAGAATCCGCCAACTTCCCCCGTCCAGGGCATCGCCGCGAATTTGTCCACGGTCGCGATCAGGAAGCAGGGCAACCGCCGGTAGATCGGTTCATCGACCGCGACGATGGGCAAGGGATTCTTCCGGGTGAAATCGCAATCGCGATTCGCGCAGGTCATCAGCAGGTCGAGCGGCTCTTTCTCGTTCGGCACCAACCGGAACGATTCGGTCGTCAGCTCCGCATTGCACCACGGGCAGTTTTCGAGGGGCACCGGCCGCGCCTTCGTTGTTCCGTTACGGTATTGGATCGTCCTGTAGCGCGCCGAATTGTCGTTGCCGTCGTTCACCTTCCCCATCTGGTTCGGCGTCGCCGCGCGGCCAACCCACAATCCGATTTCGAACGGCCAATCCCCGAGCACATCCACGCTCTGCTGCCGTTCCAGTTCGAGTGCGCAGATCAGCGTCGAGGCCCGGCTCAACTGGTCGAGCGTGAGCAACCGGAGCGTGTACCGCATGAGCACGCTCAACCCCGCGGATTGCAGGCCGGGTTTCTTCAGCCGCCGCAGCACGAGCGTGAAGGCCGCGAGGCCGAGGTAGGCTTCCGTCTTGCCGCCCCCGGTCGGGAAGAAGAGCAGATCGACCACTTCGCGGTCGTCGTCCGCCGGCTCCGCGATCCCTTTCAGATTCATCAGCACGAAGGCGAGTTGGAACGGCCGCCACTTCGGCGGAGCGACCGAGGCCGCGGATTTCCCGTTGAAGGTGCCGAAGCGTTGCCGGGCCGCTCGGGCCATCACTTTGTTCGCGAGCTTGAAGGCGTAGAGCGCCTTCTCATCCGCTAGCAGTTCGATCCCCGCTTGGATCCTTTTCCGGGCGTGGCTCGCATCGCCGAGCAATCCCGCGGCGACTTCCTTCCGCTGGTCGATCAAACCCGGCACGGCCGCTTTCTGCTTCTCCAGCCACTCGGCGTAGTGCGTCACGAGCGGCATCAACTTCGCCTTCGCGTCGGCCGCATCGGCGATCGCCGCGAGGGTCTCCATCCCGAGTTCCACATCGGGGATGTCGGACGGGGCCACCCGCTCCACGATCGCCAGCGGGATCCAGCGCGTCGTCGCCGTCCGGCAATGCCCGTCC
>JAYSYN010000151.1:0-15412 GCA_043727575.1 Fimbriiglobus sp. | reverse complement strand
CGGGCCAAAGCGGCCGATGAAGAAATCGCCGCCGGCAAATACCGCGGCCCGCTCCACGGCCTCCCGTGGGGCGCGAAGGATCTCATCGCCTACCCCGGCTTCCCGACGACGTGGGGCGCCGAGCACTTCAAAACCCAGTCCTTCGACACCAAAGCGACGGTGGCCCAGCGGCTCGATGACGCCGGTGCCGTACTCGTCGCGAAGCTCACCCTCGGCGCCTTGGCCCTGGGCGACCAGTGGTTCGGCGGCACGACGCGCAATCCGTGGAACGTCAAACAGGGCAGCAGCGGCTCGAGCGCCGGCTCCGCCTCCGCGACCTCCGCCGGGCTGGTCCCGTTCGCCATCGGCAGCGAAACCCTCGGCAGCATCGTCAGCCCCTCGACGCGCTGCGGCGTCACCGGCCTTCGGCCCACCTTCGGGCGCGTCAGCCGGGCGGGTTGTATGGCGCTCTCGTGGACGATGGACAAGATCGGGCCGTTGAGTCGCTCGGTCGAAGATTGCGCGCTCGTCTTCGGGGCCATCCACGGCGCCGATCCGCTCGACCCGACCAGCGTCGAACGGCCCTTCCACTGGCCCTGCAAGACCAAGCTCGCCGACTTGAAAGTCGGTTACGTCGAGAATCGCAAACCGCTCGACGAGCGCGACGAATTGAAAGTCCTCAAAGAACTCGGCGTGACGCTGATCCCAATTCGACTCCCGAGCGAGCTGCCGATCGCGGCGATGGCGAACGTCCTCGATGTCGAATGCGCGGCCGCGTTCGACGAACTGCCGCGCGGCAATATCCGCGACGGCTACGGCAAATTCTGGGCGAACACCTTCCGGACCGGCCAGTTCATCACGGCGGTCGAGTACATCCGGGCCAACCGTCTGCGGACGCTCTTGATGCGGCAGATGGCTGAGGTGATGGAAAAAGTCGACCTCTACGTCGGGGGCAACGACTTGCAAATCACCAACCTCACGGGCCATCCGAGCGTCTGTTTGCCAAATGGGTTGGTGAAGTCCAACGGGGTCGATGTCCCCAAAGCGATCACCTTCACCGGCCGACTTTACGGCGAAACCGAAATGCTCGCCGTAGCCCACGCCTACCAACTCGCGACCGGCTTCCACCTCCAGCGACCGCCGATGGACCAGGTGACCAAGGACAACGCCGGGAAATGATGTACCGGACGGTACGCTGAGATCCGCAAGACGGGCGAGAAGGAGCTGACGATCACGCGCTTTGAAGGCCTCGGCGAACTGGACCCCCGAAGACTCTGGGACACGACGCTGGACTCGGAGCGCCGGACGCTGTTGAAGGTGACCATGACGGACGTGCTGCAAGCGGAGAAGATGTTCCGGATGCCGATGGGCAACGAAGTGGAAGGGAGAGGGGACTTCATTTTGAAGCATCGGGCGAACGTCGAGGACATCGACTACGGGGCGTGAGCGATAATGTGGGTGGTTTGCAACGATGAATTGCAACTTTCCTGATTGCGAGGCTGTTGCAATTCCGCAATGCACATTGCATAACGCACTCCTTTCGACGACAGTTATGCAAATTAACCAATCGGAATCGCAAAATGCCGCCCCTTTTAACAGCAACCAACCTAGTGCAATGGGCAGAGACTGTTAGATCGCGTGACGCCCTCCCGCTAATCACCCGCAGGCTCATACACTTTTCAGTCGCGCCTACGTTTATCGATTTTCCCGCGGGTGATTCGGTTAATCGCCCCGGATACGACGGCCTTCTTCGGACTAACGACTCAGCCCCATGGGTGCCTTCGGGCCAATCGGTCTGGGAGATGGGGACAAACCACAATCCAAAATCAAAGGCGAATGAGGACTACGACAAACGAGTGGCCGAGCCGGATGGAATCGTGCCTGCGGATACGACGTTCGTTTTTGTAACACCTCGCCGGTGGCAGGGCAAATCGGATTGGGCGGATGAAAAGCGGGCGGAAGGTGTCTGGAGCGACGTCTGTGTGATCGATGCGGACGACTTGGAACAATGGCTCGACCAATCCGCGCCGGTCGCGGCTTTCGCACGCAGGCTGATTTTGGGAACGCCCGAATCGCTACAGGATTTGGACGATCTTTGGGAGTCATGGGCGACACGCACAATCCCATCGCTTACCCCGGCTTTACTGACAGCCGGTCGTCAGGATGCGGTGGATCGAGTCCGGGCATGGCTGGAGCGACCGGCGTCTCTGCTTCGAGTCCGCGGAGATACAACTGAAGAGGCACTTGGGTTCATCACAGCAGTGATCCGGTCACTGGAAGAGCCGTTTCGGGAGCGAGTGCTCTCGCGGTCCGTCATAGTGTCCACGCCTGAAGCGTGGCGCGCGGTAGCCGGCGGTAACACTCCAACCTACGTCATCGCGGCGTCTTCGCATCTCGGTGCGGAAAGGGCTGCGGTATCGAAAGGGCATCACGTTGCAATTCCGTTCGGGAACGATGCTGCGGGATTAGAGTCCGAAGTTACCCTCCGCTACTTGGGGCGCAACCACTTGGAGACGGCACTTCGAGGGATGGGCGTTGAGGAGCAACAGTGCCGCACCATTGCGGCCGAGTCACGCGGTCGCCTTTCGGCGTTGATCGATCTGTTGGGGGGCGGTAGCGTCCCTCCTTCATGGGCACTGCCTACAAGTGCCCCGCTCATGATTCCTCTTCTTCTTGCAGGTTCGTGGAGCGAGACATCGCATGACTTGGAAGCTGTCGCACGCTTGGGGCGCATTTCTCCCGACGAACTCACCGCGCGGCTTGCCCGCTGGAGAAACGAGGCCGATCCACCGATCCGCTTGGTCGGGCGGCAATGGGAGTGGGTTTCTCGCCGCCGTGCGTGGCCATACTTGTGCCGGTTCATCACTGCGGCCGATTTGCAAGCCTTCCGGAAAGTCGCGGTCGAAGTTTTGGGCGAGCACGATCCGCGATACGAAGTTGCTCCGGATGACAGATGGCGTGCGGCGGTCATCGGTGCTTCCCGCCAATACTCCGATGCACTTCGTGGCGGATTGGCCGAATCGTTGGCCATGGTCTCGGCCCGAGCGGATGAAGTGCAGGCAGGCGCCGATCCGTTGAATACGGTCTACTCCGTTGTAAGGGAACTATTCGGGTCAACCCCTCAGCCAAACCGCTGGTACTCCTTGGTGGGCGTACTTCCATTCTTGGCCGAGGCGACTCCCGCATTGTTCTTGGAGTTGGTCGAGCGGGACGTGTTGAGCGACACCACCGTGCGAGGAGCGCTTTTCCAAGGGGAGGGCCTGTCCGGAACCAGCCAGATTTGCCATCTGCTCTGGGCGCTCGAAACCGTCGCCTGGGCTCCCGAGCATCTCGCTCGCGTGTCTGAAGTGCTGGGTGGGCTTACCGCGACCGATCCTGGTGGGAACACTGGCAATCGCCCGGACGGGAGCCTACGGGCAATTTTTCTGCCTTGGCGCCCCCACACGTCAGCTTCCGTCCGAGAGAAGTTGGCGGCAATAGATGGCATATATCGTCGCCATCCTGCCGTTGCATTCCAGCTTTGTCTGCGTCTGCTTCCTCACGGCCACGGCATGGTTATCCCTACCTCCCGTCCCAGGTGGAGATCGTGGGCTGAGGCTCGGGATCTTCATGATCCTATGCATGACTACGCGGAGTACGTCACGGGTTTGGTCAATCGGATGTTTCGGTGGGCGGGTGCGGACGAGGTGCGCTGGGCTGATCTCTTGAAGCCCATACGCACCATGCCTACCGATCAATTCGATGATCTGTTCATTCGCCTCGAAGTGTTGCCGCTGGAAGAGTTCGCGCATGTGGGGCTGGGCGTGCTGCGCGGCGCAGTCCGGCAGATTCTCCATCAGAAACGAACCATTGAAGGAATCTACCCCGACATCACACCGGCACTCGAAGAACGACTCGAAACGGTCTATGCACGACTGAGTCCGTCCGATCCCGTTCGCCGTCACTCTTGGCTGTTTGATCAACATCCACAAATCCTCTCGGTTCGGGGCAACGATTACCAAGCGGAGGAGGCAGCCCTTCAGCGCGAGCGTGAAGCAGCCATTCGTGAAATCGTCGACGAGTGCCCTCAATCGGATCTGTTGCGATTGGCCGGCTCTGTAGAGAACGCACGAGCGGTAGGGTACGCGGCTGGTCAAGTCGGAATCACAACCGCCCAGTTGGTCGAGCAACTTTCGGCTTGTTTGGAATCGGCTATCGAGAACCACCGAGAGTTCGCGCGTGGTCTCCTGTGGAGTCGATTCGCTCAAGAAAAATGGGCGTGGGTGGATCAATTGGTCGAAACTCATGGCCTTCGTCAATGGCCAGCCAGCCGCCTTTGCCAGTTCGCCATGGCGCTGCCATTCGAGTCCGACGGTTGGGACCGCCTCCAGTCATGGAGTGAGGAAGCATCCACTCTATACTGGCAATCCTGCCACGGTTGGGTGTACGATGCGACTCGGGACGGGCCACGCGCTATTCGAACATTGCTCGTTCATAACCGACCGTTCGCGGCATTCGAAATGATTGGCCGCTGCGCCATACGGCCTAGCGGAGAGGTGGCCATCGAGCCGGCACTACAACTTCAAGTTCTCCAGGAAGCCACGGCTGCAATAACGGGAGACATTAACCACGCTGAAACTCCAAGGCTCGATGATGGGATCGCATACCAACTCGGTGAGATTCTGGAGAGATTGGTAACGTCGGGCGGGATTGATGAGGCGGAATTGGTCCGAATCGAGTGGGCGTGGTATCCCCTTCTTGAAGGGTCGCGGCGGGGGCCGGCAACGCTCTACCGCGCACTTGCTAACGACCCCTCGTTCTTCGCAATGGTTGTAAGACTGATATACAGGCCACGAAATGTGGCTCTTCAAGAAGACCCGGTGCCAGATATGGATGAACGGACTCAATCTCGTGCGACCCGGGCGTGGCGACTCCTGCACAATTGGCATGGGCTGCCCGGCATGAACGGCGATGGTGCATTCGCCGAACAGGAGTTCATCGACTGGGCAACCCAAGTCCGCTCTGCGCTGAGCGAGTCCGGCCACGCAGGCGTCGGAGGTAGCGCACTGGGCGATGTGATTGCTCGGTTGCCTACCACTTCGGATGGCGTGTGGCCCTCTGCTATCATTGCCCAGTGGATCGAAGAAGTGGGTTTGAGCGATCTCGATGACGGGACCGTAATCGGCATTCTGAACGCTCGTGGAGGTACAAGCAGGTCACTCGATGCCGGTGGCGAACAGGAGCGTATCCTCGTCGCACGCTACGAAACGTTAGCAGAGAATGCGTGGGCAACTCCCCGCGTGGCCCAAATCCTTCGACACGTGGCTGAACACTACAGATCCGATGCAAGACGTGAGGATGAGCAGCGGGATCTCGGCGAATTCTGGAATTGAAGCTCCTCGCCGCCCATTCGCGCCGCCGTCCGATCGGACGCAACCCCTCAGCGCAAGGTGGTTCTATCCAAAATCAGAAATGCTTTCCGATCGGGAGTGGGGGCGTCGCTTCGGAATGACCGCGGCGGTCACTTCCAATTCACCGTCTCGTCGCCCGGCTTAGGCGGGGTCGTCGGCTTGCGGGCGCCGGGGCTGCCCCACTCCACGGCCCCTTCGATTTTCGGCGGGGCGACCAATCCGGGGGTCGGGTCTTGGAAGACGCCGGCGGGGATCACCTTGGGCGCGTTGACCACCGTGCCGGCGCCGCCGAATTTCTTGATGATGTGCATCGGCGGCACTTGCACGTCGCGCAGGTTGGTCAGATCGGCGTTGTCGTTGTAGCCGCGCAGGGCATTGGCGAAGTTCCCCGAACCGTAGAATTTCTCGCTGATCGCGACGTAGGTATCCCCGGCGCGCAGCTTGTGGATGTCGACGTCGTAATCGGTTTTGGCCTCGACCGCCACGGGCAACGGGATCGGTTTCAAAACCGGTTCGAGTGGCTGCTGCGGTTTGAGTTCGATCGATCCTTTCGGTTCGGTCATCGGCAGTGGCGCCGGAGTCGGCAGCACTTCCGCCGGCGGTTTAAGATCGACCGGCGGCAGAATCTCGAGCGGTACCGGGATGAGTTTTGGTTCCAGCATCGGCTTCGGTTGAATCGGTTCCTCAGCCAGCTTCGGCATTGGCAGCTTGGCTTCGCCCGGCAGCGGGACAGCGGGCAGCGTCGGTGTCATCGTCGGCAGTAGCGACGGGACGGGCAGCGGCTCCGTTGATAGCGCCGGCACCGGGAGCGGGTCTTTCATGCCGGGGATGGCCGGGATTTCCGTGGAAAGTGGCAGAATCGCGGGAGGAACGATCGGGGCGGGCGCGAGTGGAACCGGCGGTTCGGTGCCACTCGCCAATTTGAGCTGCGGTGGAACCGGGAGTCTGTCCAATGGGTCGATGGGCAGGGCCTTGTCGAGTGTGGGAAGTAGTCCGGGTAGCTCGATCTCGGCCCGTTCCTCTTTGATCGTCGGCCCCGGCGACGGCTTCTTAATCTCGGGTTGCAGGGCGGCGGTATCGCCGAAGCCCTTGGCCTTCGGGACATCGTTCGCGGGCATCGGCACGAGGGCGTTGAGACCGAAGGCGCCGATCCCCAAACTGCCGAGGCCGGCGAGGACGACACCCTTGGCCCGGCTCGGTTTCAACCAGCTCATCGGAAAACCCGATTTCGGTTCCGTCGACGGCATCGGAGCCGACGCGACAACCGGGGTCGGCGGCACGAATTCGTCCGCCGTCATTCCCCACGACGGGTGCGGTAAGGGCCGGTCGTCGACGATCATCGGCGGCATCGGCCGCGGTTGCGGCGTCGGTGGTAGCGTCGATCGGCTGAACGACGGCTTCGGCATCTCCGGCAGCGCGGGGAGAACCGGCATCGGGATCGGCTCGAAGGGCAGTTTGCTCGTCTCGTTCATCCGTGAACTCCTTGTCAGTTAACCCATCCGCTTCGCCACCCGCAGCTTGGCGCTCCGCGCCCTGGGGTTCCGCGCGCACTCGTCATCGCCGGCTTCGACCGGCTTCTTCGTCAGGCTCTCCCAATGCGGCGAGCCGCGGAAGGCTTGCTTCACCCGCCGGTCTTCCAGCGAGTGGAAGCTGATGATGCCGACCCGCCCACCGGGGCGGACGACCTTCGGCAGCAGCGACAGCAGTCGTTCGAGCGCGCCGAGTTCGTCGTTCACCGCGATCCGCAAGGCTTGGAACGTCCGCGTCGCCGGGTCGATCCCGCCGCTGCGCGGCACGCAACTCCGCACCGCGTCCGCCAGTTCGCCCGTCGTCTCGAATCGCTTCGCCTCGCGCCGCTCGACGATCCGCTTGGCGATCCGCCGGCTAAGGCGCTCCTCGCCGTATTCGAAAATCACATCGGCCAAGCCGCCTTCGCTCATCGTGTTCACGAGGTCCGCGGCCGTGGCCCCGGTCCGCCCGTCGAGCCGCATATCGAGCGGCCCGTTATTCTTGAAACTCAGTCCGCGGTCGGCGTCTTTCAGTTGATCCGAACTGAAGCCGAGGTCGGCGAGCACGCCATCGACCTTGTCGATGCCCACATTTTGTAGGACTTCGGCCAGTTGATCGAAGTTCGCCGGGATCAGCGTCACGGGCAAGCCCACCAGTCGCGGTTCGGCGAGCGCCAGCATCGTCCGGTCTTGATCGAGGCCGAATAACCGCCCGGTCGGCCCGAGTTTCTCCGCGATCAACCGGCTGTGCCCGCCGCCGCCGGTCGTGCAATCGACCCAGAGTTCGCCCGGCCGCGGGTCGAGCAGGCGCAACGTCTCCGCGGGCAAGACGGGGACGTGGCCCACTTCCAGCGGCGTCGGCATACTTCGGGCCACAGATGGGGTCAAGGGGAATCGGGGGGAATGAATCCCTTCGACCGGTTTCGAATCCTACCGCCCCGGTCCGCCGGGGCCGGGCGCCGGCATACCTCCCGGTCCGCCGGGGCCTCCCAGTCCACCGGGTGGCCCGCCCGGACCGCCACCGCCCGGGAAGCCGCCACCGCCGCCGGCCGAGCCCCAATAGACCGAAGTGAAGAAGGTGAAGTAGCTCTTGGAGCCTTCCGGCGATTCGAGCTTGGAGGTGCAGTAGGCGCATTTCTCTTTTTGTTTGAAGTCGATGTATTGCATGAACTCGCCGAACTCTTTTTTCTGCGCCACGATCGACAGAGCGGACTTCAATTCGTTCGGCGGCTCGGAGTCATCCCCTTTGCCGAGCTTCCCGTCGCGCGTGTCCCGGACGAGGGCTTTGGCTTCGTCGCTGCTGCTGCATTCGATGCCGGCTCCGAAGCGGAACCCGCGCCCGGATACGGTGCACCACGTGGCCAGCGCCGAGGCGCTGTTCATTGAGTTCGCCATTTTGCCCATGTCGGTTTTGACCGCCGCCCCGCTGTTTTTCAGGTAATCTTTCATCGCCCCTTCCGGACGGACGACGGTCCAGAAGTGGGCCCGGATCGCGAGCCGGCCAGTCGTGCCGAGTTTGTCCCGCGTGCCGCCTTTGGGTTCCGACTTTGCAACGGCGGCCATCTTCGACAGGTTGCCCGCTTGGTCGCCCCCCTTGAATACGACGATGAGTTGATCGTTGGGGCAATAGATGGAACTCCCCTTGAGGAACGCCGCGGGGTTGGCGTTGGAAACGGAATACCCTTCCCCGGATTCCTTGGCCCCTTCCATCTTGGCGAAGGCTTTGCGGTCGAACGATTTCTTCACGCGGAAGATGTAAGCGGTGCTGCTACTACCGACGGTCGAGCCGTCTTTGGCGACGATCAAGTACGTCAGCGATTCGGGGCTTTGACCGATGGCCTTGGCCAGTTCGGCGTACCCCTCTTGCATCGGCGCGTCGTAAATCCGGTCGACTTCGGGTTTGAAACCGGGGTACTTTCGCATCTGATCGATGCTCACGCCGCGCATCGCGTTGTAGTTCGTCGGGAGCAGCGAGACCATATCCTCGACGCGGGCGGCCCGGCTCATCAGCCACAAGATCATGCTGAACGTCAGGATCAAGGCGAACATCGCCCCGCCGACGATGCCGAGCAGCAGGAATTCATTCATGAAGACCCGCTCTTGCTCCATCAAGTTCTTGCCGATTTTCTTCTTCTGCGGCTCCGCGGGTTTGTCGTCGGCGGGCTTGCCCGGCTCCGGTTTCGGCGCGTTCTCCGGTCCCGCCGGGGCGTTGAACGTCTCATTGCACTTGGGACATTCGATGGGCGTGCCGTACGGCTGTTGGTCTTCCAGCCGGAGTTTTGCTTTGCACGCCGGGCAGCGGTAGTCGAACGCCATGACGCACCCTCGCAATAGAATTCGGACCCGGTCGTTATAGGAATCACCAATCGCCCGGGACGACTTCGCCGCCGCCGCGGGTGCTGAGGCACTGCAAGACGTACAGGTCGAGCGACGACCGGGCGAAGCGAACCGAAGCGTCGCCGAGGGCCAAGTTCACGCCGCCGGTGTGCCGGCTGCCGTAGGCCGTCGTGCGATCCCACACCAAAATGCTGAACGTCGGCCACGGGATGATCGGCGGTGGGATCGGCGGCAACGGGGGCGGCGGTTGCAGTGGTGGAATGTACGGCGCCGGATGGCCGTAATTTAAACTGCGGCCCGCGCTCAACAGCGTCCCCGCGCCGGCGTTCGGCCCGAAATTCCCCGCCCATGCGGCGTACGAACTCAGCGTCGAAAACGCCGGCGACGGCAAGGGTGCAATCGTGGCGTTCATGAAGCTGTCGAGGTTCGGATCGCCGACGACGCGTTCGCCGAAGAGGATCGTATTCGACAAGCCGTCGGTGGCGTCGGTGAGGCGGACCGCGTTCCGGTTGGACGCGGTCGAATACCCGAACATCCCGTCGTTGGTCGCGCGGAAGCTCGGGTAGCCCTTCATTCCGGCATTCCCGCCGTAGGTGGAAACCCCCCGCGACGAGGAACCGAAGCGGATGGGATTGCTGTCGACCCCGGCCGACGGGCAGACGAACGTACCGATCGGCGTGGCCGCGACGGTGCCGTCACCGCCGTAGTTCAGATTGACGTTGAACGTGTCCCAGCGGTTTGCAACGTTGGCTTGCTCGATCTGCGGCAGCAGTTCGACGAAAAGGTTTGTCCAGCGGCCGTCCGGCCCCGGCTGGGCGACGCCCGGCGGCAACCAGCCATTGACGTCGTGGTAATTGTGCGCCGCGAGGCCGAGTTGCTTGAGGTTATTTTGGCACCGGATGCGCGCGGCCGCTTCGCGGACCTTCTGCACCGCCGGCAGCAGCAGGCCGATGAGGACCGCGATGATGGCGATGACCACGAGCAATTCGATCAGCGTGAACGCGCGACGGATCTGGGGCATACGGACCTCGTCGCTATCTCACGGCCTTTTTCAGTTCCAATAAGACCGTCTTCGACCCTTTGGCGGATTGGAATTCCTTCGGTCGCGCGCCCTTTCCTTCGGTGAAGCAGAATGTCGCGGTGTCGCCGTCGAGCTTGTAAATGCCCAGCGAAACTTCGTTGTGCGTGTCCTTGAATTCGATCGATGCGGGCTTGGTCGACGGGTCGATTTTCACCGTGGCCGGATCTTTCGGATTGTCGCTCGGGATCAACTGATCGCCTTTGATGGTGAAGGTCATTCCCTTGACTTTATCGGCTCCGAGTTCTTCTCCCGCCACGACGATCTTCGCGACTTTCCATTCGCCCTCCAAGGCTTTCAAGGCCTTTTGGGCCTCGTCGTCGGCAGCGGAGGCGGCTGCGGCAAACAGCGAAACGAGAGCGATGGCAAAGACACGGAGCATGGAACACCTCGGAGGCATGTTAGAGAGTTTCATATTCCGCGAATCGGCGAACGGTTGCAAGCGAGAACCCGGGCGGATACTGAGACTATGCTAGAAGCATTGGCACGAAGCGAATAAAATGAATCGTCAGGCACGCCCGGTTCCGTGTTGAGGAGCTTGATCGTGGCGAAACGTACTGCGACTCCGGTCAACGACCAACCGTCGCTTTTCGATACCGTGGTGGAAGCCGGTACCCCGGCGGCACCGTCGCCGAATATCCCGGCGAATTTCCCCCCGAGTTGGACGGCCGCGATCGGCGCCGAGTTCGACAAACCCTACTTCGCCGAACTCCGGCAGTTCATCGTCGAGGAGCGCAAAGCGTTCGAGATTCTGCCCCCGGCACCGGACGTTTTCAACGCGTTCCGGGCCACGCCGCTCGACGGCGTCCGCGTCGTGTTGCTCGGGCAAGATCCGTATCCGACGCCGGGGCACGCGCACGGCTTGTGTTTCTCGGTACGGCCGGGCGTGCGTCTGCCGGGGTCGCTGCGGAACATTTACCGCGAACTCGAAGCCGACCTCGGCATCCCGCCCGCGCCGCACGGCTTCTTGGAAAGTTGGGCGACGCAAGGTGTGCTGATGCTCAACGCCGTATTGACGGTACGCGCGGGCGCGCCGAACAGCCACAAGGGCAAGGGCTGGGAAACCTTCACCGACGCGGCGATCGCGGCGGTGAACGCGCTGCCGCGGAAGGTGGTCTTCGTGTTGTGGGGGAGCCACGCCCAGAAGAAGGCAGCGCGGGTCGATGCGGCGAAACACACGATCATCAAAGGGGTCCACCCCTCGCCGATGTCGGCGGAGGGCGGCTTCTTCGGCAGCAAGCCGTTCGGCAAAGTGAACGCCGCGCTGAAAGCGAACGGGGACGCGCCGATCGACTGGCGCCTCCCCAAAACGGCGGGTTGATCAGCGACCCCCGCGCATGCTCGTGAAACTGACGCGCCACTTGCCCTCTTCCTTGACGCACGGCACCGTCTCGGTTTTTCCATCCGCTGTTTTGATCACAACACTGCCCGATTTGCCATCGGTCGTGTACGATTCGACTTTGGGTTTGTCTTTGTTGAAGCCACCGAACAGCCCCTTCTCGGGTTTGTCCTTGGCATCGGCAACCACCGCAACGAAGAGTTCTTTCCCTTTCTTGTCTTTGTACTTCGCGCCGTCCGGCCCCATTTTGGCGAACTCCATGAGACCCGACAAATCGTCTTGGGATTTCTTGTCGATGCGCTCCCACATGCCGGCGCCGTCCTTCTTCTCGGCGGCGTTCACGAAGTCTTCGAAGGCCGCCTTCGGGCTGTCGTTGAAGAACAGGAAGTAGGCCCCGAGCGCCCCGCCCCCGCAGAGGAGGAACAGCAGGGCGATGGCCCCGCCGATCAGCAGTGGCTTCGGCAAGCCACCTATCTTCCCCTTGGGTTTGTACTTCGAATTCTTCTTCGGCGTGTCGTCTTCGTCATCATCCTCGTCTTCATCTTCATCTGCGACTCGCTTGGTAGCCGCTTTCACGACCGGCTTTTTCTTCGGCGGCGGGGCGTCGTCTTCGTCGTCATCCTCGTCATCATCGATGGGCTGGACTGGTTTCTTCTTGGCTTTCGGCTTGACGTCTTCGTCGTCCTCGTTGTCCACGGGTCGGCGGGTTTTCTTCACGGGCTTGACATCATCGTCATCATCGTCGTCGCGGCGGGAGCGGGCCATCGGTGTGAAATCCAAAAAAGGGAGGAAGGAAAGACCTGCGGGAGAAAGTATCCCGGCGTCTGAACCCGTGCAAGCGGATTTGAAAATGCCGAATCGACCGCATCCGCCGATTATTCCCGTCCCGCCGGTCGCGTCCCACGCGCGCCGGCAAAACTCGCCTGTCCGGTTTTTGCTTCCCGACCGTCACATTGTTAAGCTTGACCTGTGTGCGGAGCGTGAAGGCGCGTCCGCCGACCTACCGACATCGCACTCCCGTCCATCATTCAGGACAATACCCCCCATGCCGCGATATTCCCTGCCCATCTTGTTGCTGTTCCTCTTGATTGCCCCCGCTTCGGCGGCCGGGCAGGAGCCCATCCGTTTCCCGCGGACGCCGGACATCTCCCCGGACGGCAAGCAGGTCGCCTTCAGCTACCTCGGCGATATTTGGATCGTCGAAGCCATCGGCGGCGTCGCCAGACCCGTCACGATGCACGAAGCCCACGATTACGCCCCGGTGTTCAGTCCCGACGGCCGGCAGCTCGCGTTCAGCAGCAACCGCCACGGCAGCTACGATGTTTTCGTCGTCCCGATTGCCGGGGGCAAACCGAAGCGATTGACCTTCGATTCGGGCCACGACATCGTAACCGGCTGGACCCCGGACGGGAAGAATGTCGTCTTCAATAGTACCCGCAGCACCGCCTACCCCGGCCAGCAAGACGTCTACACGATTTCCATCGAAGGCGGAGCCGAAAAGCGCTGGAATCTGTTCGAGGCCAAGGAAGCCCACTTCGCGCCGTCCGGCGACAAACTCGCCTTCGTGCGCGGCCCCGGTACTTGGTACCGCCGGGGTTACAAGGGCTCGAGCAACGACGACATTTACATCGCCTCGACCGACGGGGCCACTACGAAGCGACTGACGACCCACAACGGGCAAGACACCGCGCCGATGTGGAGCCCGGACGGCAAGAAACTCTATTACGTCACCGACGCCGGCTTCAATAAAGGTTGCTCGAACATCGTCTGCCAACCCATCGACGGACTCGTCGCTTCGGGAGCGTCGAAGCCGGTGACGCAACACGCCGACGACATGGTGCGGCGGGCAAGACTCAGCGGCAACGGCGAGTGGATCGTCTACGAATGCGGCGGCGATCTTTGGGTCACGGGCACGAAGTCGGCGGCCGCGCCGCGGAAGTTGGCCATCGAGGTCCACGCCGACGACAAATCGAACACGTCGCGGACGACGACGTTCACCCGCGATGCGACGGAATTCGCGCTGTCGCCGGACGAACTGCACGCCGTTGTCGTGGTGCACGGGCAGTTGTTCCTCACGAAAGTCCCCGCCGGCGGCAAATCGACGCGGCTCACGGAACACGGCTCCGCCGACCACAGCGTGAGTTGGTCCCCCGACGGCAAGAAGCTGCTCTTCGCCTCGGATCGCACTGGCGTCGAGGAACTTTACATTTTGGATTCGGACGACGCCGAACACCCGGAATTGATCAAAGCGCACAAGTTCAAAACGACGCAGCTCACGAAGACGACCGAAGAGGAAAGCGCCCCGAGTTTCTCGCCGAAGGGGGATCGCATCGCCTTCTTGCGCGGCGGTCAACTTTGGACGATGAAGCCCGATGCCACCGACGCCAAGATCCTCGTCGGCGACAAGAAAGTCCTCGACTACGATTGGTCCCCCGATGGCAAATACCTCACCTACGCGCGGCTTGACGGCAGCTTCGCCAGCGAGGTCTACATCGTCCAGGCCGACGGCGCGGCCAAGCCGGTGAACATCAGCCGGTATGCGACGTTCAACAGCGACGTGACTTGGGGCGCGAACAAGATCGCGTTCGTCAGCCAGCGGCGCGGGAACATCTTCGCCATGCACGTCGCCAGTTTGCAAAAGCCGGCGGTCGACGGCGCGAAGACCACCGACGACATCGAATGGGACGACATCCACCTCCGCGTCGAGCGCGTCAGCGCCACGCCGGCCGAGGGGGGCAGCATCTCCCCGGATGGTACGCTCGTCGCGTTCCGCTCATTGCAGGGCGGCGACGACCTTTGGGTCGTCAACAGCAACGGCACGAGCCTCGGCCGCTTGACGTCGGGCAACCAGTCGCCGCGCGGCATCAAGTGGGCGAAGAAATCGTCCGGCACGGTCTACTTCCTCAACGGCGCCGGGGAACTCCGCTACACGCGGGCCAGCTTCGGGGGCTTCACCGGCAGCGCCGGACCATCGGGCGACCCGGGTCAAGTGAAGTTCGCTTGCAAACTCACCGTCGACCGCGACGAGGAATTCGCGGAGATGTTCGCCCAAGCGTGGCGGTCGCTCTCGGACAACTTCTACGACAAGGAATTCCACGGCGCGAACTGGAAAGACGTCCGCGCCAAGTACGCCCCGCTGGTGCCGCATTGCGCCAACCGCGAAGACCTGTACGCCGTCATCTCTCTGATGCTCGGGGAATTGAACGCCAGTCACCTCGGTATCAGCGGCCGGTTGCCAATCGCCGAAGAACCGACGGCCGACCTCGGTTTGCTCTTCGACGAATCGTTCGCCGGACCGGGGTTGAAGATCGCCGAAGTGTTGAAGCGCGGACCCGCCGACAAACGCGGGCTGAACCTCAAAGCCGGGGACATCATCACCCACATCGACCGGATTTTGCTGACGCCGAAAGAGAACGTCTCGAAGTTGCTGAACAACCGCGTCAACGACGGCGTGATGATCACCCTCGCCCCGACCTCGCCGGGCGATCCGAAATCGGCCCGGACCGTGGAGATTTTCGGGGCCAACCGCACCCGGACCTCGGAATTGATGTACGACCGCTGGGTCCAGAAAAACGCCGAGCAGGTCGATAAACTCTCGGCCGGGAAACTCGGGTACATCCACATCCCGAGCATGGACGAGGCGGGCCTCGAAGCCTTCATGCGCAGCCTGTATTCGGACAACTTCGACAAGGAGGCCATCGTCATCGACGTCCGCAACAACGGCGGCGGCTTCACCCACGACATGGTGTTGAACTACCTCGTCGGCAAAGATCACACGCGC
>JAYSYN010000150.1:0-42664 GCA_043727575.1 Fimbriiglobus sp. | reverse complement strand
CACGTTGAAAACGTGGTCGGAAGCGCTGATTCAAGACGGCGTCGCGTCCGATGTTTTTTTGCTGCCGGAGATGCTGGCGGGCAAAGGGGACGTCAAGGAACTCCGGCTCGCTGCGGCCAAATGCGGGGCTGACGTGTTGTTCGCGATCCGCGGAGCGGTCCAAACCGACAGCTACAAAAATTTCGCCGCGGCCTTCAACCTCACCATCCTCGGCGGGTACGTCGTCCCCGGTAGCCACCGCGATTCGCTGTTCCTGTTGGAGGGCGTGTTGATCGACGTCGACAACGGATACATTTACACCGCCGTGCAGACCGAGGGCATCGGCAAGATCATGCGGCCGACGTTTGTGATCGAAGACAAAGACGCGATCGCCCTGGCAAAAACGAAGGCGATGGCCGAGTTCGGTAGCGAAGTTTTGCAGAGGATGCGCGGCTTGGCCGCCAAAAGCCAGCCCGGGCGATAGAATCAACACCTATGGGACTAGCACGCCAGCGCGGGAGCAACGACGAGCCGGTGGTCAAACCGATCTGCCGGAACCGCCGCGCGTCGCACGAGTACGAACTGCACGACACCATCGAATGCGGGATCGTGCTGGTCGGTACCGAGGTGAAGAGCTTGCGCGATGGCAACGCGAACTTGGAAGACGCCTTCGCCAAGATCGAACGCAACGAGATCTGGCTGGTCGGTTGCGAAATCCAAGAGTACACCTTCGGCAACCGCTTGAACCACCGCCCGAAGCGGGATCGCAAGTTGCTGCTGCACCGCCGGGAGATCGCCAAGTTCGCGTTGAAGGCGGATCAAAAAGGCTTCACGCTGATCCCGACGCGGATGTACTTCAAGGACGGCCGGGCGAAGGTCGAGATCGCCGCGGCCAAGGGGAAGCAGGTCCACGACAAACGGCAGTCGCTGAAGAACTCCGAAGCGAAGCGGGAGATGGATCGCGCGATGTCCCGCCGTCGGCGCGGGTGACGTCCCGTGAACATCCTCGCGTTGGTCGAAGCCGAGAACCACGTCTGTTGCCGTTACCGCGTCGCGGCATTCCGGCCGCAACTCCAAGCCGCGGGCCATACTCTGTCGACCCGGGCGCTTCCGAAGGATTTCTTCGGACGGTTGAAAATCTACGCGGCCGCGCGGGATGCCGACGTCGTGATTTTGCAGCGCAAGTTGATCTCACAATTCGAGACGCGATGGTTGCGGCGCCGAGCCAAGCGGTTGATCTTCGATTTCGACGATGCGATTTGGCTTCGCGATTCGCACTCGGGCAAGGGGTTCGACGATGCGAAGCGCACCCGGCGTTTCCGGTCGATCGTCGATTCCGCCGATGCGGTGGTCGCCGGCAATGCGATCCTCGCTGAAAAAGCCGGGTCGAAGTCCACGGTTATCCCAACCTGCATCGACACCGATCGGTATGCACCGCGCGAGCCGAAAACCGATGATTTTATCCGACTCGTTTGGATCGGATCCTCGAGCACGTTGAAGGGCCTCGAAACGCAACGCGAACTCTTCGAGTCGCTCGGCCGCGCGATTCCGGGCCTTCGGTTGAAGGTCATCTGCAATCGCTTTCCGCAGTTCGACCATCTGCCGGTCGACGCCGTGAAATGGGACGAACGGACCGAGGCGGCGGAACTCGCCTCGGCGGACATCGGCATCGGCTGGATCCCCGACGATCCGTGGAGCCGGGGGAAGTGCGCCCTGAAGTTGCTGCAATATCAGGCGGCCGGGTTGCCGGTGGTCGCCAATCCCGTGGGCGTGCAAGCCGAGATCGTCCGGCCGGGGGTCGATGGATTCTTGGCTTCGACGACCAAAGATTGGATCGCGGCGATCCGAGCGCTGGCGTCGGACGCGGACTTGCGACGCCGGCTCGGGCAAGCTGGCCGTGATCAGGTGCGGGCGAAGTTCAGCACCGACATCGGCGGCGAGATGTGGGGCGAACTCTTGAACCGAGTGGGGAAGGGGGCCCCGTGCTGAGCCACCTCTTCCGCAAGTTGCGACCGGCGAAGGCGACCGAGACATTAGAAACGGTCCGGGCCAACGGGCAAATTTGGCACTTCCGCGCGGGGGCCCCGGAACTCCTCGGAGGCATTCCGGACATCGCCGTGTGGGAACGCGACGGAACCGCGACCCTCGTCAAAAAGAACCTCCAACGCAGCATCTGGCGGGTCGCGCTCCCCGGCGGCGCGGTGTACTTCAAGCTCTGCCGGACGAACACGCCGCGCGCTTGGGTGCGCGACATCTTGAGGCCGCCGAAAGCGCAATTGGAATTCGAGAATGCGTTGACGTTGCAATCCCGCGGTATCGGTTGCACCGAGCCTCTGGCCTGGGGGATGTCCGACGGACTCTGGCCGGGCGACAGCTACATCGTGACGCGGGAGCAATCGAACGCCGAACCGTTGGATCTGTTCTTAACCCGGCCATTGACCCCGCCGCGCCGGCGTGAGCTAGCCGTCGCCTTCGGCATTTATTTGGCGAAGTTGCGCGGAGCCGGCGTCGTCCACCCCGATGCTCACCCGGGGAATTTCCTGATCGAGTGGATCGCCGCACCGCGATTTTTTCTGCTCGATGTCCACGCGATCCAAACCTCGACCTCCGCGGCGGATGGCAACCTCGTGTCGCTGAACCGCTGGTTCCAGATGCGCAGTACACGCACCGATCGATCGCGGTGTTGGCGCGCATACTCATCGCAGGACTCGCCGAAAGATTTGGAATCGCAAACGCGGGAATCGAACCTCCGCTTCTGGCGGAATCGCCTGTCGCGTTACGTCGGCAACAACCGCGAATACCGCAAGATCCGCGGGCCGGGCGTCCGCGGGCACGCCGTCAAAGACTTGCCGGAGGATCTGTTACTGAAGTGGATCGCCGAACCGGGTGCCGTATTCAAAGTGTCCACGATCCTCAAAGACTCCCGCAGTTCCACCGTCGCGATCATCGAGCACGACGGGAAGAAATACATCGCCAAGCGCTTCCGCCGCAGCGGCTTGTTCACCGGCATCAAGAATCGCCTGCGATTATCTCCCGCAATGCGGTCGTGGACCTTCGGCCAAAGCCTGCGCGATCGCGGCTTGCCCACGGCCCGGCCGCTCGCCGTCTTGCAACGCTATCGCGGCGGACTTCCGCGCGAGGGGTACCTGATCTTCGAATTCCTCGCCGACGCCGTGGAACTGCCCGACGCGGTGGCTCAAACTGGTTGGTTCAAACGCCGACAATTGGCCGAGACATTGGGCCGGTTGCTCCGCGATGCGCACGACCGGGGCGTGAGCCACCGCGATTTGAAAGCGCCGAATATACTCATCGCCGGCGGTGAGCCGGTGTTGATCGACCTCGTCGGCGTCCGCGTCGGGTTGAAAATTGTGGATGCCGAACGGATCCGCAATCTCGCCCGGCTCAACGCCAGTTTCGCGGGGTCGACCCTCGTGACCCGGGGGGATCGGCTGCGGTTTTTGCGCGCCTATTCGTCGTGGAGCTCGCGTCCGCCGGGCGATTGGAAAACCTATTGGCGGGCCATCGCCGCCGAGACTTCAATCAAAATCGAGAAGAACCGCCGCTCCGGTCGAGTTCTGGCTTAATCGGCGGTCCAAGTGAAGCCGGTCGCGCCCTCTCGCCGATGATACCGGCGTGCGATTCCACTAGCCCGAGCGGGGGATTCCGGGTACACCGGGACTCGCGTTGGGGCCCTCCTTCGGAATGGGAAGCCGATGACGGATCGTGTCCCGGGCCGAACGGATTGGTCGCGCCGGCAGATGGTCCGCGCCCTCGCGGTAGTCTGCTCGGGGTCGCTAGGCTGCGGGTTGATCCCGGCTCGACCCGCGAAAGTGCCCGCCCACAGCACGGCCGATCCGGCTTCCAGCTTTTCGGCTCTGCCGATTCCGACGGCGCCCAAGAAACCGGGGAAGTATTTCCACCGCGTGTCGCAGTACGTCTTCTACTCCGATTTCCCGCTCGAACCGACCGACCCGCTCTTCGCCGAACTCGAAGGACTGCCCGATCAAATCCAAGCGGAGTTGAAGCTGCCGACGGGCACGAGCATCATCCAAGTCTTCTTGTTCGAAGACCAAGAGAAGTACGAAGCGTACATCCAAGCGCGCTACCCGAAGCTCCCGGTGCGCCGGGCCTATTTCTTCGCCGAGCAGCGCGGCACCAGCTTGCCCGACGACCTCACGGTTTGCACGTGGGTCGGCAAGCACTTGCGGACGGACCTGCGCCACGAACTCACGCACGCCCTGTTGCACGGGGTTTTGAAGGCCGTGCCGCTCTGGCTCGACGAGGGGATCGCGGGCGTGTTCGAACAGCCGGCGCACCAAGCCGGGGTGAACGCCCAGCACCTCGAAGCCCTGCGAAAATCAGGCTTCGCGCCGAACCTCGCGCGGCTCGAAAAGCTCGGTCAAGTCCACCAGATGGAAAAGCCGGAGTACCAAGAAGCGTGGGCGTGGGTCCACTTCCTTCTGCACAGCACCCCCGCGAACGGCAAGGTTATCCGGGACTACATCCAATCGCTGCGGACGAACCCGAACCCCGGCCCACTGCTGCCGAAGCTCGAAGCGGTCGTGCCGGACGCCAACAGGGTTCTGACGGAGCACCTCGCCAAACTCGAAGCGCCGGGGCTCGCGGTCCCCATCGCCGGGGCGCGGTAAGCTACCAGGGTGGCGAACAAGACCCCTGCGAGATCCCGGATGCGATTCCCCATTTTGACAGCTTACACCCTGTTTTGGATTGTCTTTTCCGCGGGATTCGCCCGCGCGCAGGCCAAGCCGACGGAAGACCCGGAGGTCGAGGCGTACTTCAAAACTCAAGGCTGGAAGGCCGCGACCGACATCCGGATATCGGACGGCAAACGCCTCATTTTCTTGGCGGTTTCGAATCCGAAGAAGCCATTCGAATCGGTCGATCTCACCGAAGAGGGCTACCGCGCGCTCGCCAAATCCAAAGTCGTTCAAGTGCTCGACCTGCGGAACGTGAAGACCACCGACGCCGGTTTGAAGATCATCGCCGAGAACCAAAACGTCGAAGCGATCATTTTGAAAAGCGATGACTTGACCGATGCGGGCGTCGGCGCGTTGGCCGGTGCCAAGGGTCTGACCGACATCACCCTCTTTGGCAACGATAAACTCACCGGCGCCGGAGTCGCGGCGTTGGCGAAGCTGCCCAAACTGGAATCGCTCCATTTGGCGTTCATGAAGCTCGACGCCGCCGCTGTGGGGGAGATCGCCGAGGCCGAGGGGCTTCGCTCGCTGAATTTGCAGCTCGTGGACGGACTGACCGACGACGGCGTCAAACGGCTCGCCAGATTGAAAAACTTGAACGCGCTCTCGCTCGGCGGCGGTTTCGGTAAAGGCGGGCTGACGGCCGCCGGGATCAAAACGATCGTGAACGCGCGCCTGCCGGCGAAATTCGAATTCGACAAAAGGCTCATCGACGACGACTTGCTCGCCGCGCTCGTCGAGAAAGGGTGGCTCTATGGCCCCTCCGAAGCGGGCCGTCTGGAGAAGAAGCCCGCCACGGCCGCGGACGTCCGGGAAATCGTTCTCGGCGACAGCGCCGTCACCGACAAAGGGTTCGAGATCCTATTGGGTTGCACGAATGTTCAATCGCTATTTTTGAGCCGGACCAAGATCACCGATGCTACGTTCTTGAAACTCGGCGAATTCAAAAAACTCAGATATCTTGCGTTGGAAGCGACGAAAGTGACCGCCGCCGGGTTGTCCGCGGTGTCCGCCGCCCCCATGGAGCACATCGCGATGCAAGAGTGCGCCCTCACCGAAGCCGCGTTCATCGCGTTCGGGAAGATGCCCAAGTTGAAAGAGCTTTGGATCGGCAATGCGAAATTCGAGGCGGCGTGGATCAAGCATCTCACGGGATTGCAAGGACTGAAAGATTACAACGCCGCGTCCACCGATTTCAATGCCGCCGCCGCCGCGGAATTGGCCAAAATCACGAGTTTGGAAAGCATTAATCTGCAGTACAGCAAACTGGAAGACAAAGGCTTCGCCGAACTCGTGAAGTTGCCGAAGTTGAGGTCGTTTTACCTCGATGGTTCCAAGGTGACAAAACCCGAATATTCAAAGGCCAAAAAAGAGTATCCGAAGAAAGGGCTCTACTGCAACGAATTCGAAAGGTGAACGGGGCGCGGTAGAATACCCGTATGGCGAACATCCTCCTCGGCGCGACCGGTTCCGTGGCGGCGATCCGCGTCCCCGCCCTCTTCGACGCACTGACGACGCACGGCCACTCGGTCCGGGTCGTCGCCACCGACGCCGCGACGCATTTCTTCGACCCGGCATTGATCGGTAACTCCGGGAAGCGCAACCCGCAACTGGTCACCC
This sequence comes from Fimbriiglobus sp., assembly GCA_043727575.1. Taxonomy (GTDB): domain Bacteria; phylum Planctomycetota; class Planctomycetia; order Gemmatales; family Gemmataceae; genus JALHQU01. Next base: position 36,347 of record JAYSYN010000150.1, on the reverse strand, counting down.
TTGACGCCGACGAATGGCCCCCCGGCGGCTACACGCGCGGTGACCCGGTGCTGCACATCGCCCTGCGCGATTGGGCCGATTTATTTTTGATCGCCCCACTCGATGCGAACACCTTGGCGAAGTTGGCCGTGGGCCTGTGCGACAACGCCCTCACCTGCGTCTGGCGGGCGTGGGATCGAACCAAACCGGTCGCGCTCGCGCCGGCGATGAACACCGTGATGTGGCTGAACCCCTTCACCAAAAAGCACCTGCGGGCGCTCGCCGCCGATTTCAACGCCGCCCACCTGCCGGGGCATTTCGACGAAGAGATGCTGATTCGACAGATCAACGACCGCGCGGTGAATCTGCGGATCGCGGCGCCGATTTCCAAACTCCTCGCCTGCGGCGATACCGGTATCGGCGCGATGGCCGAAGTCGACGCCGTCGTCGAGTGTGCCCTCGGACTGCTTCCTTGAAAATTTCGGTTTCACACCGTGGCGAGGGGATCGCGCTCCGCCCGACTGGCCCAGACAACGGCCTCGGGGAACGCCGGTTGCAATCGCGCGGCCAAATCTTCGACGGCGGGGCGTTCGCTGGCGTAATGCCCCGGCAACACCAAGCCGATGCCGGCGGCTTCGGCGGTCAGCAGATCGTGGAAGCGGGCCTCGCCCGTGACGAAAACATCGGCCTTCGCGCGGATAGCATCCGTCAAATATTCCCCGGCCGCACCACATGCGAGGGCCACGATCCGCACCGGTCTTACTAAATCGCCAACGAACTGGGTGAAGTTCGTCACGCAAGCTCGCTTCACCGACGCGGCGAATTCCGAAAGGACCACCGGAGTGCTGAGTTCACCGATTCGCCCGGTGCCGCCGCCGCGTTTCGGCTTCAACGGATAAATGTCGAACGCCGGTTCTTCGTAGCTGTGGGCGCCGCGCAGAGCCGCGATCGCGGCGGCGATCTTCGATTCCGGCACGACGATTTCGAGCCGGACTTCGGCTACCTCCCCGCGCCGACCGCGCTCGCCGACTACCGGGTTCGTTCCCGCGGTGCCGAAAAACGTCCCCGTACCCGGCGTCCGGAAACTGCATTGTTCGTAACCGCCGATGACCCCGCCACCCGCGGCGAAGATCGCTTCCGAAACCCGGCTGAAGTCGGCCTCCGGCACGAACGTGACGAGCTTGCACTCCGCGGGGGCGTCGGCCGGGCGGAGCGGTCGGACGTTCCGCAACCCGAACCGGTGCGCGAGGCCGTCGTTGATGCCGCCTGGGCAATTGTCGAAGGCCGTGTGCGAGGAGTAAACCGCGATCCCGGCTCGCAACAGCGGCAGGACCAGTCGGCCTTCGGCGGTGGTATCCGAGAGATTCTTGGCCCCTTTGAAAAAGATCGGGTGGTGGGATACGATCATCGCAACGGATTCGGCGACCGCTTCCGCGACGACTTCGGGCGTGACCGTCAGGCACGTGAGGACGCGGTCGCACGGTCGCTGTCGTTCGCCCAGCAGCAAGCCGACGTTGTCCCAACTCGCGGCGAGGTGCAGCGGGGCGAACGCGTCGAGATAACGGACCCAATCGGCGACGGTGGTCACGGCGCGACTCCCCGGTGAACGAATACCGCTTTCTTACGAAAGGTCCCCATGCGATCTCCGCTCCTCGCTTCCTTCTTGATGCTCGGCATCCTGCCCACCGCTCGCGCCGCGGAGCCGGAGAAGTTCGAAGTCACCGTTGAAACCGACATCTCGTACGGTACCGATAAAGAGCGCAACATCCTCGATGTGTACGTCCCGAAGGGGGTCAAGGGGGCCCCGGTCGTGTTCTTCATCCACGGTGGGGCGTGGGTGTTCTGGAACAAATCGGCTTTCGCCGGTCCGGGAAAAATGCTGGCGGAGCAGGGGATCGTTGCCGTTTCGACGAACTACCGGCTCTCGCCGAAAGCGAAGCACCCCGATCACATCCGGGACGTCGCCAAGGCTTTCGCGTGGACGATCGACCACATTGGGGAGTACGGCGGCGATCCGAAAAAGATCTGCATTTCGGGGCACTCGGCGGGCGGACACTTGGCGGCGCTGCTGGCGACCGACGAAGCGTATTTGAAAGCCGAGAAGAAATCGTTCGCCGACATCCGAGGGGTCGCGCCCCTCAGCGGCGTGTTCACCATCGACGCGAAAGCGAAGTTTTTCAAGGACATCTTCGGGGATAACGAGGCGGTCTGCCAAGCCGCGTCGCCGATCCACAACATCGGCGCGAAACACCCGCCGTTTTTGGTACTGCACGCGGACAAAGACATGGCCGGGTTGTCCCAGCAAGCCGAGGCGTTCGGCAGCGCCCTCAAGAAAGCGAAGATCGACTTCGAGATCTTTCAATTCAAAGATCGCACCCACATGACGATTTTGACTTCGGCCAAATCGCCGACCGACCCGGTGGCCATCGCCCTCCGAGACTTCGTGCGAAAACAGACCAAGTAGCGCGGAGGGAGTGGTGAAAAACTGTGGTCGAACGCTTTTCTGACCATCGACCGCGATCCACCGACCACTTTCCCGGGCGGTTACCTAGAATGCTGGAATGATTACCAACCAGAGCGCAGATTCCTCGTGGGACATCGAACCGACCTTGACCTTTTGGGGAGCCGCGTCGAGCGTGAGCGGCTCCATGCACTTGGTGGAAGCCGCCGGGCAACAAGTGCTCCTCGACTGCGGGATGTACCAAGGCAAGCGCGACGAGGCCCGCCAGCGGAATAGCCACTTCCCGTTCCACCCGCATCAGCTCGACAGCTTGATCCTCAGCCACGCCCACATCGACCATTGCGGGAACGTGCCGACACTTGTGAAGCAGGGCTTCGCCGGGAAAATCTATGCCACGCCGCCGACGCGCGACCTGCTGAAAGTGATGTTGAACGACTCCGCGAAAATTCAAGAAGAAGACGCGGCGCACATCAACATCGCCCGGAATTACGCCGAGCCGTGGGTGCAACCGCTGTACACGTTCGCCGACGTCGACCGCGCCTTGGACCGGGTCGTCAGCGTTCCGTACGGCCGGGAGACGGCGGTCGCGCCGGGGGTCTCGTTTACCTTCGCCGAAGCCGGGCACATCCTCGGCTCCGCGATGGTTTCGATGAATCTCGAGGGCACCGAAGGGGTTCGCCGGTTGACCTTCAGCGGCGACCTCGGCCGCCGCGGCATCCCGCTACTCAAGCCGACGGCGCCGCTCCCGCCCTGCGATACGCTCGTTTGCGAGAGCACCTACGGCAACCGCATCCACGCGTCGCTTTCGGATACCATCGAGAAACTCTACGCCGCGATCCGCACGACCATTGAGCGCGGCGGCAAAGCGCTGATCCCGGCGTTCAGCCTCGGTCGGACGCAGTTGATCGTCCACTTTCTGCAGCTCGGGTTGCGGGCCGGCAAAATTCCGAAGGTGCCGATTTACGTCGACAGCCCCCTCGCGGCCGACATTTCCGAAGTCTATCGCAACCACCCGAACGCCCTCGACGAAACCGTGGCCGAGGCGGTGCGCGAGGGGCACGGCATCCTCGGCGGCGACGGCGTGCAATTCGTGCGTTCCTTCGAGGCCAGCACCGAATTGATGTTGCGGCCGGGCCCGCACATCATCGTCGCGTCCAGCGGCATGTGCGACGCGGGGCGGATCGTCGCGCACTTGAAGCAGAACGTCGACGACCCCCGCAACACCGTGATCCTCGTGAGCTACCAAGCCGCCGGTACCACCGGCCGGCGCTTGATGGAACCGAAGCCGACAGTCTTCTTCCAAGGCAAAGAGTGGAACAAGTGGATCGAAGTCGTCCACCTCGACGGCTTCAGCGGGCACGCGGATCAAAACGATTTCTTGGCGTATTTGGAGCCGCTGCGGGGCCGAGTCGGCAGAATCCGTTTGATCCACGGCGAACAGGAACAATCCGAAGCCTTGGCCGTGCTGCTGCGAAGCGAAGGCTTTCCCGACGTCGTCGTCCCGCAGCCGGGCGACCGGGAAAAGATTTGAACCTTTTGCAGGAGCGTGGCACTGTGCGACAACACGCCCTCGACATCTGGAACGCGGGCGTCGATGCCGTCCGACCCCGCCCGCTGATGCTCCGAGCCTGGCGCGACCTCGGCGCTGCGGACCGCGAGGCCATCGATCGCGCCCCGAGAATTCTCGTAGTCGGCTGCGGTAAAGCCGGGGCGGAAATGGTGGCGGGACTCGAAGACGCCCTCGTCCATCGATTGGACGCAGTGACCGGATTGGTCAACATCCCCGAAGGTTCACCGGTTCATACCCGACGCATCCGTTTGCACCCGGCGCGCCCGGCGGGGTCGAATTTCCCCACCGCAGCGGGCGTCGCGGGCTCCGAGGACATGTTGGAGTTGCTCGCCGGGGCGGGGCCGGACGACGTCGCTCTCTGCCTGATTTCCGGTGGCGGTTCGGCCCTGTTGCCGGCGCCGGTGGAAGGCGTTTCCCTCGATGCGAAGCTCGCCGTCACGAAGGAACTCACCGCATCGGGCGCGACCATCCGCGAGATGAACTGCGTCCGCAAGCACCTCTCGCGCGTCAAGGGCGGTCGGCTCGCTGAAGCCTTCCGCGGTCGTTTGCTGCTGAGCTTCATCATTTCCGATGTCGTCGGCGATCCGCTCGATGTCATCGCCTCCGGGCCGGCCGCGTCCGATCCGACGACGTTCGCCGACGCGATTCGGATTTTGAAGGATCGCGCTTTGTGGAGCGAGGCGCCGGAGGAGGTCCGTCATCACCTCGAACGCACGGATATCACCGAAACGCCGAAAACTCTGCCGGCGAATGTTCGGAACATCGTTATCGGCAGCAATGCCATCGCGCTCGCGGCGGCCCAGACCAAGGCGGAGTCGCTCGGCTACCGGGTGTTGAATCTCGGTTCGAACATCGAAGGCGAAACCCGCGACGCGGCCCGGTCGATGGCGTCGCTGGTCCGGTCAGGGCGCGATCGACCCGTGTGCATTTTGAGCGGCGGCGAGACGACCGTGACGCTCGGCGCGAGCCCGGGGAAGGGGGGTCGCAACCAGGAATTCGTCCTCGCGATGCTCGTCGAACTCGGCCGCGACGGCCTGCGAAATACCGTCGTCCTCAGCGGCGGCACCGACGGCGAAGACGGGCCGACCGATGCGGCCGGGGCCATCGCCGACGCGGGGACGCTCGACTGCGGGGTCGATGCCGTCGGGCATTTGGAACGCCACGATGCGTACCCGTACTTTGCCGAAACCGGCGACTTGCTGCAACCCGGCCTCACGGGGACCAACGTCATGGATCTCCGCGTGATTCTTACCGGTCCGCCGTTGTAAGAGTTGCATGCCACCGGTAGAAACTGCCCGATTTCCGGCCGGTTACGGCGAATTGAGGCTTGGCACGACTCTTGCAGTTCCACAATTGATCACGCCGGCCCGCACCACCCTGTCGGAACCGGGGCTGGGACGGAAGAGGCTCTGCGATCCCCGGCGGGATACCCACACGGCGGCCGGTCGAATCTTCGGATTCGACCGGCCTCTTTTTGTATTGGTCGCCCAGAAGTGGTTTTAGATGGCCTCCGGCCCGCGTTCGCCGGTGCGGATGCGGACGACGTCCTCCAGCGGCAGGATAAAGATCTTGCCGTCGCCGATGCGGCCTTCGTCGCCGGTGCGGGCGGCTTCGATGATCGCGTTCACCGTCGGCTCGACGAAATCCTCGTTCACCGCGATCTGCAACTGCACCTTGCGCAGCATGTTCACGGTGAACTCGTGCCCCCGGTAGATCTCCGATTGCCCCTTCTGCCGGCCGAAACCCTGCACGTCGACGACCGTCAGCCGGAAGACTTCGACTTTGTTCAGCGCCGCCTTCACGGCGTCGAGCTTGCTCGGCTGGATGATGGCGAGGATCAGTTTCATGGCGCCGCGACCTTCCCTTGTTGCAGGTACTCGTCCCCGACGGCGAAGTTGCTAAACGCCATCGAATAATTGTTCTCGAACCACTCCCGGATGTGCGGCACCGCCCCGGCGTCGTACCGCGGCTCGGCGCAGATCATCGGGCCGAAGGGTACCTTCCGAATCTCCCCTTGTTCAACGATCAACTCCCCGGCTTTGAAGACGTATCGGGGAAGTTCGAACATCAATCGGCGATCCGGCTGCGGGGTGTACACGGCGATGTCGGCATCGGCACCGACGCCGAGGTGCCCCTTGTGCGGCAGGCCGAGCATCTTGGCCGGGGAGCCGCGCGTGATGATGGCGATCTCGCTCAGCGTGTATTCGCGGTCGAGGTCGGCGAGGGTGCAGCGCTCCTTCACTCGCGCCGGCAATCGCTTCAGCACTTCGCGTCGGTAATCCCGGCTCATCAGCAGCGCGGTGATCTCTGGGTAGGCCACGAACGCCCCGCCGTTAGGGTGGTCGGTGCTCATCGCGATCTGCCAGGGGTCCTTCACCAGCAGATACCATTCGAGCCCGATGGCCCACTGGAGCGCGTGGACGAACGACTTCTCTTGGTACGTGATCGGCACGATGCCGCAGCCGCCCTCGCACTCGGTGTCGCCGTTGAACCACTTCCGCCCCGTGACCTTGTGGAGGTAGTGCCCGAGCGGGCCGTCGCCGGTCATCGAGGTCGTTTCGCCGAAGACGACTTGGCCGACATCGACGGTGATATTGGGGTGGCTGTTCACGTACTCCGCGAGTTGGGGCACCTTGCTGCAGAAGGTCCCTTGATCGTCCGGCCCGCCGCCGTAGCTGTGGAACTGGATATGCGTGAAGTGCCCGCGGTGCCCCTCCACGGCCCGCATCGTTTCGAGCGTCGTCGTCCAGTTGCCGGGCATGCCGAGTTGATTGCAGTGGATATGCGCGGCGTGGGGCAGCTTGAGTTCGTCCGCCGTGCGGGCGATCTCGCGGACGATGGCGCGCGGAGTCGTGTTGAAACCGGGGACGATATCGTCGAGGTGGGCGAGCGCGTTCGACCCTTGCTTCCAGACTTCGACGCCACCGGGGTTCACGACTTTCAGCGCGTAACCGCGCGTGGAGTTCAACAACCAGCCGCAGAAGGCCCGCAGCCGCGCCGACTCCCCGGCCGCGATTTGCTTCATCACGTAGTGATTGTTCCCCGTCAGAACGAAGAAGCCCTTGTCGATGGCGGGGGTGTCGTGGAATTCTTCGAGAGTGTGCCGCGCACCGAGCGGCGGGATGGCCGCGTCGAAGACGGTGGTGTAACCGAGGCCGGCGTAGAGGTAGCCGGTGACGAACGTGGTCGGGGTACTGCCGCCGGTCCCGGAGCGGAGCAGGGGAGTGCGGTGGAATGGCGGCGAGTCGCGGCGATCTTCGGGGCGCAGTTTGCGGGCGACGTTCACCTTCGGCCCGGCGATGTGGGCGTGCATATCGACGCCGCCGGGCAAGACGACGAGCCCCGCGAGGTTGAAGGTGCGGTCGGCGAGGGTTCCCGCCGGTGGAGCCGAGATCATCTTGCCGTCGCGCGCCCAGAGGTCGCGCGCGGAACCATCCACCCCGTTGCGGGGGTCGTATACGATGCCGTCGGCCCAGCGGACGAGTGCCATGCGGCGATTCTAGCGGAATGCCCGACCTCCGGCCGAAGCCGATCCGTACAACAGACTACGGGATCGAATTTCCGACGGAGCGGAGGGTATGCCGTGGGTATGGACAACTTTAGCGCGAACCAGCAGAAGATCATCAAGCGGTACTACAACAACTTGGATACGATCCAGTTGCAGAAGCTCGCGGAGACGGTGACGGACCTCTACCTCGCCGAAGGGAAGAAGGTCGAGAAGCTTTGGAAGTCGGCGGTCGGGGCGATGCAAAAGCTCGAAGTGCCGCCGCAGCGGATCGACCTGTTGGTGAAGTCGCAGAACCTCGAACAGCTGGCGAAGTTGGTCAAAGAATTGCAAGAGACCGGCTGACAATCACTTCTGGGGCGACGTCCATGCGCGGTCATCTGGCTCCACTCGCACTCCTCGCGGCGATCGCCGGCTGCAACAAAGAAACCGCGTCGAAGCCGGCACCGGGCGACACGGCCTTGCCGGACGCTCCGATCCGCGTCGCGGTCACGTCGCCCAAAAAGCAGACCCTCGCCTGGGGTATCGAGCAACCCGGTTCGATCCAAGCCTACGAGAGTACGCCCGTCGTCGCCAAGTTCCCCGGCTACGTCCTACAGCTCTTCGTGGACATCGGCGACAAAGTGAAGAAGGGGCAACCGCTGGCGAAGTTGTCGATCCCCGAAGTCGAACTCGAAGCCCAACAGAAAGCGGCGCAGCTGGAGATGGCCAAGGCGGAAGTCGCCTTGGCGAGGCGCAACGCCGAAGTCGCGGCCGAGACGGCGAAGGCCGTCGAACCGCTGATCGCAGTCGGTCGGGCGAACGTCGACAAAGCGGCGGCCGATAGCGCCCGTTGGGATTCCGAATGGAAGCGGTCGAAGGATTCGTTCGCCAAGAAATTGATCGACGAGCAGCAGCTCGACGAAGCGATGCGCCAAGCCGCCGCGGCGGCGGCGGCGAAAGCGGCGGCCGAGGCGAACGTGCTCGCCGCGCGGGCGAACCTGAAGGAAGCGCAAGCGAAGATCGCCCGTGCGGAAGCGGAGGTCGCCGTGGCCCTCGGCAAGGAGAAAGTCGCCGGGGCGTCGGCCAAGCTCGCGCTCGCCCTGCTCGACTACACCGACATCCGCGCGCCGTTCGACGGCGTCGTCACCTCGCGGCAAGTTCACACCGGGCACTTCCTGCAACCGAGTTCGGGTGGCAGAGTCGAGCCGCTGTTCGTCGTCGCCCGGCTCGATACCGTCCGCGTGTTCGTCGAAGTGCCGGAGAATCAGGCCGAGAAAGCCATGCCCGGCGCGGCGGTCGCGATCCGCATCCCCGCATTGGCAAATCGGGACGTGGTGGGCGCCGTCACGCGGACAGCCGGGGTGTTGTCACCGGAGTCGCGGACACTGCGCGTCGAGATCGACTTGCCGAATCCGGACGGGACATTGCGACCGGGGTTGTACTGCAACGTGCGGATCGCCGCGACCAGCGCCGACGCCCAAGTGGTGCCCGCCGCCGCCGTACTCTTCGCGGACGAAACCGCTTACTGCTATCAAATCGAAGATGGCAAAGCGAAAAAGCTGAGGGTGCAAGTCGGCCGGGCCGACAAAGGCAATCTGGAACTCTTGGGCAAACGCACGGCCGGCGCAAATACGGGCGTTTGGCAACCGATCGCGGGGACGGAGCAAATTGCCGTCGGCAACCTCGGGGCGTTGGTCGACGGCCAGGCGGTGCAGATCGATACACCGGCCAAGTAGTGCCGAGCGATTACTGCTTCGTCAATTCCCGCTCGATTTCGCCTTTGTGCTTGACGTGCTTCAGGGCGATTTCCGTCGACAAACGATCCAAGTACGTATTTCGGTACAGGTTCACCGGCAGCGAACTCGTGTCGCGCAGCGGGGCGTTCGATTGATGGCCGTATTGCGTCAGAGGCTTTCCACTGCCGACGCTGTCGTAGACCGCGACCGACAGGCTCGCGTTGCCCCGGCAGATTTCTTTGCCGGTTTGCTGGTCGAAGAACGACATCGACGCGAGCGTCACATCGAGCACGTAGTCCGCGCCGAGCGCCTTGGCGATTTCGGTCATGCTCCCGGTGTTCCAGAGGTTCGGGTTCTCTTGGCGGAGGCGGTCGATTTTGGTGCTATCCACGACCGTGATCGCGGAATCCTTGGGGATCTTCGACAGTTCGGCGATCTTCGCCCCGATCTTGGCTTCGAGGTCGCGGTCGACCCCGGCCATATTCGGGTTGGTCGTGATTTGATTCGACGCGGTGACGAGCACGGCGACGGTGACTGTCTTCTTTCCGTCTTTGGGCTCGAACTTGCAGCCGGTCGCCGGGTCTTTGTATTCGTCGCCGCGGTTGAGGAACCAGAGCAGACTCGGGCCGCAGCCGAAGCCGAAGATGGTCAACAGCGCCGTCAGCACGCCGCGGCGGATCCAGGTCAAAGCTTTGCGGTTCATCCGTGAACCCCCCGTTGATGAAAGAACGCCACCCCTACCCGAAGAAGATCACGGCCCAGCGCCCGACCATCAGCGTGAGCATGATCGTCAGGCCGATGGTCAACCAGAGTTCCCCGCTCCGGATGAACAAGAGCCGTCCGCGCACCGCACTCGCGAATCCCCACGGGATCAAACTGAACCACCAGATCGCCGTCAGCGTGCCGACCCAGTTGGCCCGCAGCGAATTCGCCACGTCTCCGTGAACCAGCAGCGAAAAACTCGTCGTCATCCCGCAGGCGGGGCAAGGCCGGCCGGTTGCCACGACCATGTTGCACGGTTCCAACCCCAGCTGGGTGTGCGTCGCCATCGTCCGCGGCACATCGTTTCCGTCGTCGTCTTTCCCGTACGGGTGGATGTACGCCGCCGCGCCCAAAATTAGCACGAACCCGGCCGCCATCGCCCCGAGCATCCACCGCACCCACCGGGATAGTTTCGGCGAACGCCGACTTCGGCGCGGCCGTTCCACGTATTCGAAATCATCGTCCGAGTCCGCGCGCTCGGGCTGCGGATGCACCGGCCTCGCGATGGGGTACGGCCCCGCGCCGGCCTGCGTCTCGGGATTACTATTGGCGTCGATAGGGAGCACGTATAGCCTCCGGGGTGGGGAACGCAATCCCGAATGATCCGATCTTTCAGTCTACCGAACGGGGGAAATGGTGGCGCTGCCGGAAGTCGTCGCGGGGGCGATGGCGCGACTGCTGCCGACGTGGTCCGGGGTACCCGGGGTCGTCGCCGTGTCCGGCGGCGCGGACAGTGTTGCGCTACTGATGGCACTCCATAACAGTCCGACGGGCGGGTTGATCGTCGCGCACCTCAACCATGGTCTGCGCGGTGCCGAGAGCGACGCCGATGAACAATTCGTACGGGAGCTGTCGCGGGAATTGAACCGACCCTGCCGCGTCGCCCGGGTCGATCTGGCCCGCGAAGCACCCGGCGAAAACCTCGAAGCCGCGGCCCGCGCCGCGCGCTACCGGTGGTTCGCCGAACTCGCGGCAGAAGTCGGGGGCGGTTGGATCGCCACCGGGCACCACGCCGACGATCAAGCGGAGACGGTGCTCCACCGCCTGATGCGCGGCGCGGGTTTGCAGGGCCTGCGCGGCATCGCCCCGATCCGCCGCGATGGAGCAGTGCCCGTCCTGCGACCGCTGTTGACGGTCCCGCGGAAGAAACTCGTCGAATTCCTTGCGGAGCATCGACAAGGCTATCGGTCCGATTCGTCGAACGCCGATCCGCGCTTCACCCGCAACCGCATCCGCCAAGAATTGCTTCCGTTGATGGCGAGTTTCAACGCCGATGTCGTCGCCGCGCTCGGTCGCACGGCGGTGCAAGCCGAGGAATTCTTTCTCGATCAACAGCGCGAAGGCAAGCGGTTGTTGGCGCTCGTGGAGTCGGAAAAAACCGACCGCACGATCGTGCTCGACGCCATTCGATTGGAAGCCCTCGGCGCGCCGGCGGTCCGGCTCGCCTGCCGCGCGCTCTGGGCCCGCGAAGGCTGGTCGACCGCGGCGATGACCTTCGCCCACTGGGCGCGCATCGCCGAAATCGCCCTAGGACTCCATCCCGCGGCCGATCTCCCCGGCAACGTCCACATCCGGCGAAACGGCGGTCGATTGGTGATCGGTGCGACGTTTCGGCGCTGAGTCCAGCGTTTTGGTCTTGAGTCCAGCGTTTTGGTCTTGAGTCTACGCGAGGGTGTATGACTTCTCGCTGGACACAAGATTTACACGAAAACGGGGACCGCGATCCGCTGGGTCGTATGCGTTGTCCGCGGCTTGCCGGGATTCCGCATGATGGTGGAGGGACTCGCCGCGCACTTCCGTTAAGATGTCCCCCATGCAGTTCCGAGCGAGGGCCGACGATGGCGACCGACAAACCGGGCGGATGGAAGCACAACACCGGGGCGAACATCCCGAAGCCGGCTGCGACCGGCCCGGTGGCGTCGCGGAAATCGTGGCAACCCGGCGCAACCGCGCCCAAATCGACGATGAAAACGAAGTCGCGCACGGGCCGTTTCCTGTTGGTCGGAGGGTTGGTCGCCCTGCTCATCGCCGCGGCCGTCGTGGTCATCCCGTGGTTGAAGCCGCCGAAATACCCGGCGCTCATCGTCGTCGCCCCGAGCGCTCCGGACAATTTGGCTTGGCCCGAAACCGTCGCCGGTGCGAACGTCGGCGACGACTTTCAATCGTGGAAGACCGAGCATCCCTCCGGCATGCAGCTCGTCGCGAATCGGGAGAAAACCGCCGCGCCGGGCGCGTGGAAGCAGGCGCTCGACCCCAAAGCCGAATCGATCGTGTTGTATTTCGCCGCGCTCGTCGGCGTTGATTCCAACGGGCCGTTCGTTTGGGAGATCGACCCCGCGGCTTCGGCGCCGACCGAATCGCACAAGCTGTACGTCCGCGATGTTTTGAAAACGCTCGAGGGCCATCCGGGCAGCCAGCCGAAGTTGATCGTCTTCGATCCGCCCGACGCGCCGGTATCTTGGACGCACGGCGGCATCGTCCACGATTTTCCGCGGGCCCTGAAGGAACTCGAAGCCGAGATCGCCAAAATCGACGGGCTCGCCATCCTCTGTTCCCACGATGTCGACCAACGGGCGTGGACGTCGGAAACGAGCGGGCGCACCGTGTTCGGCCAAGCGTTCCTCGACGGCGTCCGCGGCGCGGCGGGCGGGTCGGATGGTTCGGCGATCACCGGGGCGACCCTGATGCCGTATCTGAAGCAGGAAGTCGAGAAGTGGGCCATCGTCAACCGCGATGAAAAGCAGACGCCGATCCTGCTCCCCGGCGACGGCGCCGACCGCGCGGCGAAAGTGACCCTCGCTTCCAAACCGAACGGCGACTTCGCGGCGAAACCGATCCCGACCGCGACACCGACTCCCGCCGCACTCGGCGAGGCGTGGAGCGTCGCCGAGGCCTTGGCGAATCGGACCCCGTCTCCCGATACCACCGACCCGGCCCGCTGGAAAGAATACCTCGAACTGTTGCTCCGCTGGGAACGGCTCGTCCGACTCCCCGGGACGAACACCGCGACGATCGCGGCGAAGGTCAAAGTCCTCGGGGATCAACTCCGCTCGGCCACCGTCACCGTCGTCCATCTGCCGACCGCACTCCCCGCGGGTGCGGCGTTCGGACACATTCCGCCCGCGCTTCCCAAAGAGGAACTCGAGCCCATTTGGTCCGCCGCGACCGCGAACGCCCGCACCGAAGTTTGGCTCGGATCGCGGGGCAAGCCGACCGACACCGCGCAGCGCATGGCTTGGACGGCAGCCGCGCTCGACAAACTCTACGACGTCGGCCCCTCGGCGAAGAATCTCAAGATCGCGGACGAAATCCTCAAGCTGATCGACGGCGATCTCGACGGCCGGGCGGTCGAAGGGCATTTCGTGCGGATGTTGAATCAACACCTCGAAACGGCCGAGGGCAAACGGCCCGGCGTGGAATTGTTGACGCGGGCGATCCGCCTCCGCCGCTCAGCAGAAGAGACCGCGTGGATCGGCGATCCGAAATCCGGCGTCGATCCGCACGCGGAACAGGTCCAACGACGGACGCGCGCGATCATCGACTGGGCCGACGAATATCGCCGCCTCGGGGAAGATTGTCTGTTCGTCGGCGATGCGAAGTCGTGGGTCGATGCGGAATCCGACTTCGCGAAGGCGGACGAGGGGTACGCTGTCGCCCGGCGCACGGCCAAGGTCGTGGCCACCGCGCTCCAATTTCGGGACCGCGCTTTCGCACGGTTGCCCTTTTATGCCCGCTGGCTGGGCGAATACCGGGGCACATTGTCGACGAAGGACGTCGATGTGTTGATCGTGAGTTTTGAATCCGCCGCGAAATCGGCCCACGCCATCGGTGCGTTGGAAGCCGCCGCGGAGTCGCCCCTCGCCGATTTCGACCGCGAAGGGCGCGAGGGGGCAAAGGCTTACGAGGCGGTCGCGCTGGCCCACCTCGATGAAGCGAAACGGCTCAACAACGTGGTCCAACCGTCGAACTGGCATTCGCTCGACGGCGCACTGTGCGTGCCGTTTCTCCCGGCCGAGATCCGCGCCCAACGGCTGGCGAACGTCCGCTCCGTTTCGGCGGGTTTGGCGCCGAACCCGAACCAAGCCACCGGCGTGCAAGCCCCGGCCTTGCCGGCGCGGGATCGCTCCGAACGGCGGGGCCGCATGGCGCTCGCCTATCTCGGCGACGACATCGCCGCGTCGAAACAACGCTTGCTGCAACCCAAAGAAGGGGCGTGGTGGGAGAGCCATCGACTCGTCGGGGAGTTCATCGGCAAGCGGTTCCTCTCGTACCGTGCGTCGGCCAAAAGCGAACTGGAAAAGGCTCAAACCGGTACGTTGGCCGACGGCATTCCCCATTGGGCGAGCGCAGCAAAATCGGCGCGGCTCGCTTCCGCCGCGGCCCCGCTCGACCCGAAAGACAACCCGCTGCTCGCCGAGCAAAATTACTGGCGGCACGACTTCCTCATTTGGCAGTCCCGCCGCATCACCGACGACGGTTGGGCCGATGTCGGCGTCCAAACACCGGACCAGTGGTTCTGCCGCAAGGCGAAGAAACTCTTGCTGACCGAAGCGCGGCAACTGGCCGGGGCGACGGCGCCGGGCCTCTCTCCGCAGGAGCTGCAACGGCGCGGCGCGGCCTGCGCCGCCGGGGACGCCTACGAACCGGTGGAATTGGCCGTGGACGCGATGCGGGAACGCGTCGTCGCCGACGAATCGACTTGGGACGCGAACTTGACGATCCAACCGACGCCGGGTCGCAAAATCGGGTTCCCGAACTATTCGCTCGGTCTGCCCGGCGCGCCCTACCACCGGCCGAACGACGAACTCATCGGCCGCAAACGCGTCGACGAGTTCGCACTGCGCGGCGCGGCGAAATTCGTGCGAACTTTCGAATTCCAGAGCCTCCCCCGGATCGACGGACCGAGCGCGGAGGGCAAATTGCGCGGCGATGTGTTCTACCGGGGCCACATCTACCGGACCGAAACCAAGGTCGTCTTGGCGGGAGCGCCGAGCTTGGAGTGGAACTACACGCCGCCCAGCGGCAAGGCCGCTTTCGCAATCTTGGCGGACAAAGACTTGGTCACCGGCGCCGTGACGCTGCTGCTCGACATCACGAACAGCATGGATACTTTCATCGACAACACGAAAGTCGAACGCATCACAGAAGCCAAAAAAGCCTTCAACATCCTTCTGCGGCAGATTCCCGTCGGGACGATGGTGTCGATCGCGACGTTCTACGGCTTGGGCGATGCGATCAAAGTCGACGAGGTCTGCGCGCCGTTCAAAATCACCGGCGACGTCAATGTGATCGACAAGAAAATGGAACTCGTCAACGCGGTGAAGCTCGCGTCGGACAAAGCCGATACACCGCTGGCCGGCGGTATCCGTGAGGTGCTCCACGCGGAGCGCGGCAAAAAATTCTGGCCCGAG
The DNA here is from genome assembly GCA_043727575.1 of Fimbriiglobus sp. GTDB lineage: Bacteria > Planctomycetota > Planctomycetia > Gemmatales > Gemmataceae > JALHQU01. The sequence goes on along the minus strand of JAYSYN010000150.1, from coordinate 20,941 downwards.
CAATTCTCGGGCACGCGCACGCTGATCGTGCTGACCGACGGCGAAGACAACTGGGGCGGCAAAGACGCCTACAACGGCAAGACCCCGGCCCAAGTGATGATCGGGGCGTTGAAGGCGACCAAGGATGATGTCGAAGCCCACGTCGTCTTCTTCGGCATCGAAAGCGCGGATGGAAAAATAGCCTACGAACAGTTCAAATCGGTGCAATTGGTCGAGCAATTCCGCGATCCCCCGCGGACGCCGGCGAAGCTTTACAAAGACATCAAAAGCGGAGCGAGCTTCGCTGCGGAACTCAAAGCCGCCGTGTTGCCGCGCGTGAACTACCTCAACACCAAGATCCAAGGCCGACACGAAGTCACGCTGCCCGGCGAGAATATCTACCGCACGTCCCCGGCCCTCGATCGCGGGGTCTACAGCCTCTTCGGCCTCGGCGCGGCGCAAAAACTGGAACTGTTCGACGGTGACCGCGTGCTGCTACGAGCCCGCGCCCACGAGAACAACCTCGCGCTCTCGATGCCCGCGGCAGTCTACGATTTGCCGTCGAGCCCGGACTACGGACGACTCGTTCGCAGTCCGGCCGGGGGCCTCCACCTCAGCGTCCCGAAGTTCGCATTCGGCCGCGAGACCGCCTCGGGCCGCGACCTCTCATTGCTCGCCACGCTCGAACCCCGGCCGAACCCGAAGACGCAAGAATTGTTGCAAGCTCCCCGGCCGCTGTTCGCGTGGTTCGACATCGCCTACGCCGATGGGAAGCCGCCCAACCCAATGCAATCGCCGCGCGTGCGCATCGCGAACCGCCCCGGCACAATCTCCCCCACGTGGACCGTCGACATGTTCGATTGGGATCGCAACCGCGGCGGCGCCGAGACGATCCGCAAGCCGGCGATCGACGCGTATTGGCTGGAAGGAAAGCCGCCCGTCCTCACGACCTACTCCGTGGACATGAAAAACTTGTCGCAATCGAAGGCCAACCTCCGCAAATCGGCGAGCGACCGCGGCGAGACCGTCGAACTCGTCGATCTGGCCATCGAAACCGAAGGGCCGAACAAATTCCTCGCGGTGCGGTTGCGGTACTCAAAACCGGGCGAGTACGTCTTCCTCCGCCCCGGCGGCTGGCAAGATAAAGACGCGAAGCTCGTGAAACTCCGGGAGCAGCACGCCTACTTCGACGCGCACGCCCGCTACACGGCCCGATTCGGCCCGTTGTCGCCGGAGGATTTCGATTCGACGCAGCTTTTGGAATTGTTCTCGGTCGCCGCGCTGCGCGACCACGCCCGCAAGGCCGAACTCGGAGCGAAACTGACATTTCCGGAGCGGCCGCTCGAGGCGTACGATTTCTCCCACAAGATCACGCTCTCCGAGTTGAAGAAAGAGTAGCCGATGGCGCAGAACAACCCCAAAGATGCTTGGCGCGCAAACGCCGGCCCATCCGCCCCGGCGGCGCGCGGCCCGGTCGGCAATAGCGCCGGCGGCGCCAAGCGCTGGGCCGCGGCCGCGTTCGTCGTCGCGGCGCTCGCCGGGGCCATCGCGGGCCTGTTCGTCTACTTGAAACCCGACCCGGAACCGGTCGTGTTGGTGCTTCCTATCACCCAATACAAGCACCCGGCTTGGCCCGCGAATCCGCTCGCCGACGACGATGCCCGCGGCTTGTTCGAGGCCTTCCCCGGCCGCGCCGCACCGGCGTTTCCGATCCAAGAGAAAGCCCGCATACTCGAGGCGATTCGACAAGTCGTCGACGAAAGCCGCGGCCCGGCGAGCGGCCGACCGATTCTCGTTTACTTGAACGCCCTCGGGATCGCGCGGGGCGACACCCCCTACCTTCTCCCCGGCGACGCCGACCCGGACGACGATTCCACGTGGCTTCCCTTGGACGAAATCCTCGAGGCGCTGGCGAATACGAAAGTGCCCCGGTCGTTGATCCTCGATCTGCGTCCCGTCAGTTCCCAGAGGTGCGCTTCGGCGACCGACGATTTGAACGAGTGCGTCCGGGCGAAACTGCAAGCCCGACCGCAATCGGACGACAAACTCTGGATCCTCGCGGCGAACAATCCGGAGAACGGACCCGTGCATTTGCGGCCGATCCGCCGGAGTGCGTTCGGGCTCGCGTTGGCCCAAGCCATCGGCGGCAGGGCCGACGGGTGGAACGCGGACAAAAGCACGAACGAGAAAGTCTCGTTTCAAGAGTTCGCGAAGTACGCGCAGCAGGCCACGTTCGTCGGAACCAAAGCCTACGGCAGCGGCGAACAACTGCCGGCGCTCTTCGGGCCTAGCGGCGATTTTCCGCTGGTCTCGGTGAGCCGCGGCCAGGTGAAACCGATGCCCGAAGCGATCGATGCGGAACCCTACCCGGACTGGCTGAAGCAATCGTGGGTCGACCGCGATAAATGGGTGGGCGACGGACTGCACCGCCGGGCGCCGCGGGTATTGGAACATCAGGGCCTCGCGGCGTTGCGGGCAGAAGACGCATGGTCCGCCGGGACCGATCCCGCGGCGAACCGCGATCGCCACGAACCGACCTTGAAAAAACTCGCCGGAGCCATTTCGGCCTTTACGCAGATGCAACTCCCCCGGCGCTCGCACGCCCGCTGGTCCGCCGGCCCGAACTCGCCTGCGTTCGAATCCGCCGCCGCCACGACGCTGCGACCGTACCTCGTGAAAATCGCGAGCGATGAGCCGCTTAAAAAGGAAGACGCGGCGATGGCGCTCGCGACTGCGCGCGGGCTGCTCGATGCGAAACCCGACATTTCCCCGGAAGCGGTTCAAGCGGCCGTATTGAACGAGGTTTGGAATCTCAAAGCCCCGACGCACGAACAACTCGGCCGCGCCGCGGCCATGCTGGCGACGGTGCCGAGCGCGAATCGATTCTCCGAAACGACTTTCGCAATCTGGGTCGCGGGGTTACCCGCAGAACAAGTCCGCGAATGGGAGAAGGCGGAAGCCGGGGCGATGCTCTCGGTATTAAGGTCGGTGAAGTCGGCCGAACAAGCTTCCACCCTCGACGGCCGCACTCTGTCCTGGCTCCGATTCGAACTCGACCGACTCGATGCGATCCGGCGGGCCGCGCTGGTTCTGCTGGGCGATCCGGATTCCGGGCCCTCCCAGTTTCTGGCCGCGAAGAGTTCGCTCGATTCGGCTCGACTCGACTTCGACAAAGTCCGGGATGCCGCCGCGCGGTTGAATGTCTGTTTCGCCGAGATCGAGGAGGGCCGTGCCGTCCTTGCCGATCTCGCGGCCGTTTACCCACACAAATTGACCCCGTCCCCGGCGGCGGTCGCATCCCAGTGGGCCGAGTTGGTCGAACAGTACTCGAAGATTCGCACGTTGGCGCAGCCGCCGAAAACGACGGGCTTGCCCAAACTCGACGACTTGAGCCGTGCGACTCGGACGTTCGACGTGCTGCGGACGACTTTGATGACTCTGAGGATCGGGGCGGACGACACCGACCCGCAGCGGCTGGAGCTGGCGCTCCGTTGGCCGTGGTTGCGCGTCGCAGAGCGTGAGGCTCTCCGGACGCGGCTCGACGAAGCGACGCGAGCGGCGACGAAACGGGCCCTCGACCGCTGGCCGACGACCCCGCCGGTGGAGACGACCTCCACGGCATCACCGTCGCGGATCCGCGACGAAGCGGTGAGGGATGGGAAAATCGCGGGGGATCTGCTGGCGTTGGTCGGGTCGAAGAATCGCCGGGATCTCGCGGCTCGATACAAGGCGGCGGAACCGGCAACGCGGGCCGAAATCGGTTGGGCGATCCACCCGGACGATTTCCCCGCCGTGCCGCTCGATGCGGCCGGGGCGAACCCGGAACCGGCCGAACGGCGTCGGGCCGAAACCGACGCGGCCCGTTGGATCGGCACTCGGTACGCCCTCGACGCGGCCGAGTTGCGGGCGGTGAAAGACAAAGCGTGCCGGACGGCCGCGGACGACCTCGACGCCCTCGCCGGCGTCTACCGAAATTGGAACCCCTGATCGAACCCGAAGGATTGGCCATGAGATCGACCGCTTCCCGACTCGCCTTGCTCGCGGCCTTGGTCGCGTTCGGCTCACCGGCCCCGGCCCAAGCGCCGAAACTGAGCGACGACGTCGTGTTCACGTTCATCGCCGATGCCGGTGCGAAGGATGTCCTCGACGTTCTCCCCAAAGACAACAACCCGAACATCGTCCTGCGACCCAACGACGGCGGCGAATTCCATTTGTACGTCAAGAACCCGGCCAAAGCGTTGAAAACTTACACCGTGGAGCTGGCTTCCGAACCGAAAGGCACCATCGCGGCTCGGATCGAAGTCAAGATCCCCGGCGACAAGTGGATGCGCGTGCGAATTCCGAAGCCGGCTCCGGAGACGGTCGTCGCCGTCGTTCCGGTCCCGGCGCCCGCGACGACGACCCCACCGGCGCCCAAGGTCGAATTGCCGAGCGGCCAAGAATTGATCCGCTCCAACGTCGGCTTCCGGTTCGTCCTCCGGCTTTTGGCGAAAGATGACGACGGCGCACTTGCGCCGGTGAAGGGCACGGACGGCGCCGACCTCGGCCGCGTTTGCACCGTGACTCTCGCCAAACCGAGTGCTTACTTAGAAGTCGCCAAACCGAAGCTCGTCGCACCCAAAGACAAACCGGCCATGATCACCTTGCCCGTCAAAGCGATCGCCGGCAAAGCCAGCGGCGACGCGACGGTGCAACTCGGCTTCCCGGCGACGTTGAACGCCCCGGGGCTGATGCTCCGCGAAGGAGTCTACCGCCGCGCGATCTCGCTCGACGGCGGCCCCAACTCGTCGGTGCTATTGCTCGGGAGCATCCAGAAGTACGGGAAAGAATTCCGCGCCGAAGTCTCCATCGATGGGATTGCACGGGCCTTCATTTACACGTCGGAGCCCAAAGGCGACGTGACCGACGAATTGCAGAAATTCGACACCCAAGTCGTGCGCATCCTTTCGGCCAAGTCGGTCACGCGGCCGACCGTCGCATTCCCGATCAAACTCGAAGTCGACAACGCCCCGGACAATGCCAATTTGGAAGTGCGGATTCGGCAAGTCGGCAGCGATGCCAAGGACGACGCGAATTCGGAAGTTCTACCGTTGAAGGGAAGCCGGCAAGAACGCGTCTGGATCGATTTCGCCGGTAAGATCGACGGCGGCTTCGCCATCGCCAACCGCAGCGTCGATTGGGTCGTGCCGCTCGATCTGCGCGAGCGCCGAGGTCGGCTCGAGGTCGTTTGCGCCATCGCCGGCTCGACGATCAAATCCGACCCGTTCATCATCACCGTCGATGCGACGGCACCGGAAGATGTGAAATTTCTCAAACTCCCCGCCCAGCATATCAAGGGCACTCCGCTGCCGGTGACCGCAGCCTTGCAAGATCTCGACACCAAAGTGGTCAAGGCGGTCTTTTTCTTGGGCGAACTGCAAGAGGACGGCAAACTCCCGGAGGGCCCGAAGGTCGCCGGAACCCGGGCCCTCGATCCCAAAACGAAACTGCCCTCGCCGGTCGATTGGATCGGCCTGATGCCGCTCCCGCCCGAGAAACGCGGCGAGATTACCATCGGCGTCGCGGTGACGGACGAAGTCGGCAACACCACGACCGAAACGCAAAAGGTCGAACTCGTCGATCCGCCCGCCCCCAACGGCACCATCGTCGGTAAAGTGGTGATCGGCGAACGCGCCCAACCCGGGTTGACGGTGACCCTCGCCGACGGTGAAGGCAAGCCGAAGGGCGAAACGAAGACCGATGCATTCGGCAAATTCAAATTCGAGAAAGTCGCCCCCGGCGCCTACACTTTGAAGACCAGTAAAACCGACGTTACCCTCGGCCTCACCGGCACCGCCCCGGCGCAAGTGGAAAACGGGAAGACCGTCAAACCAGAAATTGTCTTGAAGCGAAACCTACCGTGATCGCGTTCCGCAACGGCCGGCTGGTCCCCCAATCCGAACTCGCGATCGCTTACAACGATGCCGGGTTCGCGGCGGGGACGACCATCACGGACTACTGCCGAACGCACGGCCAACGGCTGTTCCGCTGGCCGGATCATCTAGCCCGCCTGCGTCACGATTGCGCGATCTGCGCAATCGCTGTCCCTTACACAGACGGCGAACTCGCCGAGGCCGCGGCGGCGATTCTCGCGGCGCATGTCGCGGTCCACCCGGCCGGAACCGAGTTTGCGATCATCACATTCGCCACGCCCGGTCCGTTCGGGTTCATGGTCGGCGAAACGGCGAATGGGCCCCCGACCGTCGGCATGCACGCGTTTCCGGTTCCAATGGATCGCTACCGGAGATTTTTTGAACGCGGAGCCTCGCTAGAAATCGTCGGCGTCTTGCCACGTATCGACGGCGGCATCGTCCCGCCGAGCATCAAACACCGGAGCCGGTTGCACTGGAGCCTCGCGGCCCAACGCCGGACGCGCCCCGAGCATGTTCCGGTCTTGGTCGATCAACTCGGTGGATCACCCGACACGGCCATCGGCAGCATTTTGGCGGTGGTCGACGGCACCGTGACGCGGCCGAAACGCGGGACGGTCTTGGAATCGATCGGGTTTAAAATCGCCGGAGAAAAATGCGGAGAACTCGGCACCGGCTTCGCCGAGTTCGACGGCGACTGGCGGCTTCATTTCAGCCGAGCTTCGGAGGTGCTGCTGTGTGGCTCCGCATTCGGCATCGCCGGCGTTCGCCGCATCGACCGTAGGGATTATCCTTGGCCAGGGCCGGTGTTGAAATCACTGGAATTGCACTGGTGGCTCTGAATCAGTCGGCCGAGAACAACTCGTCCCAATTGCTTGCTTCCAAAATACGATCGATGAGTTGCTCCAAGCGATCCGCGTCGCGAAGCGTTTGAATTTCGTCGCGAATCGCCGGTGGCGGAGAGCCAAATCGCTTTGTGCCCAACCGCATTAGCGTGTCGCGTAGGCTTTGATATCTACCTTGGGTCATACCTTGTGTCAATCCTTGGGTCAGACCTTTTTCGCGACCTTCTTCGACGATGCCTTGGTATGTGGTCGATTCTTCCATCAGCCTGTCTAACCTCCGGAACAGTTCTCGAATTCTCGATTTATCATACCTCAGCCCGCACAGGACGTAACTCGTACCCAGCAAGCGCTCCGATAGTCCACCCTCCAAGTTATCGCGTCGCGTCGAACGGTTTGGCCACGGGTCACCCCTTCGCCGGTACTTCTTCCCAGAACAGATCGTTACCCGCCGCGTAGGCGTCCGAGGCGCGGAAGTCGTGGACTCCGGGGATTTCTCCCGCCGGGAGACCCCACGCGTCGAAGTTGACGAAGAAGACGCCGTTGAAGTAGCCGAACTTCAGGTCGCTCATCTTGCCCGCCGCGACCGTCGGGCGTTTCTGGAAGCGGTACTCTTCGACGGCCGAGATTTCGAGCTTCAACTTCACCGGTTTCGGGGTCGCGCCGAGGTCGCGCGTCGCGGGGCGCACGAGCAACACCGCGACGATCGTGGCCGTGCCCTTGCGGGTGCCGACGTTCAGCCGTTTGATCTTACCGCCGACGAAGCGGTACTTGCGGGCGAATTGGACGAGGTCGGCGGAGTGCAATCGTTTCATGGCTCGGGCGCTCCGGTGCGGTGAAATCGGAATTCAAACGAACGAATCGAACACGCGGACGCCGGCCCAATTCGATTTCATCTCGTCGATGAACTTGTTGTGGGTGGGGTCGTCTTGGTAGGCGTCGTGACTCGGTTGGCCGTCGAACACCAAGTGCAAACCGACGTCCCAGTCGAGGTCGTTCACCTCGCGCTTCAACTCGGCGCAGAGCTTGCCGGCTGCGAAGAAGACGATCCCGGGCTGCACGTTGAGGTACTTCTGGCACGCGGCGACGAGTTCGTCCACCCGGGCCGGGGCGTTGTCCTTCAGTTTGAAGAAGACGTTATGGGCCAGACGCATAGCGGGTGTTCCGGGTTCGGGATCGGGCGGGTAGCTATATTGCGGGTAGGCACTCCCCCCGGCAATGGCGGACCGAAATGACCTTCCCCCAACTGGCCGAATTCCCGGTCGTCGTCGTCGAAGATGTGTCGTGGGGCGACATGGACGCATTTCAGCACGTCAGCAATACCGTCTATTTCGAGTACTTCCAAAATGCCCGCATCGAGTACATGACGCGCATCGGTTGGTTCGCCATCATGAAGCAGCGCGGCCTCGGGCCGATCGTGGCCAGCACCCAGGCCCGATTCCGCAAACCGGTGTATTACCCGGATCGCTTACACATCGGAGCCCGCGTCATCGACATCGGAACGGACCGCGTCACCTTCGAACACAAAATCGTCAGCGAGCGCTGGGCCGATATCGCCGCGGAGGGGCAATGCGTCATCGTGTCGATGGACTACACCGCCCAAACAAAGGCCCCGCTTCCGGAAGGCCTGCGTGGGAGAATCGAAGCGCTCGAGGAATCCGCGAAAACGGAAAAACCCCAGCCGCAGCAATAGCCGCGGCCGGGGCGATGAACCGGCGCGAATCCGCGCCGGACGCTTTAGCGTTCGGTCATGAAGAAGTCGCGCGGGCTGCGGACGAACGGGTGCTGCGGGAACACCAACGTCCCGGGCGTCCCTTGCGGGTACGGGTTGAACGGCGCGGTACCGTGGCCAGTGCGGGAACTACCCGCGGCATTGTTCGTCCAGTTGCGGGCCCCGGAACTGTGACCGCAGGTGCTGCACGAGCCGCTTTTCCAGAACATTAGTTTCGAGAAAACGCTAGGCGATGCGGGCGAACCACCGCAGGTGCTGCAATTGCCGGCGACGACGCCTTGCACCGGCCCTTGGGCCGAGGCGGTATCGCCGGCCACCAGCAGACCGGCCACGCAGGCCACGGCCAAGAAGAATCGTTTCATCGGTAGTCCTTTACGTCGGGAACCAATCGGGGCGAATCGTTCGCTACGATTCGATTCGGCGATTCACCGCATCGCCGGCCTCGAAATCCGAATACCGGACGCGGTCGACTAGCCGGGCAGCGCGCATTTCTGCGCGGGACCGGATCGGTCGGGCCAGCCGTTATAATCGGAGCGTCAGCGTAAGAAAAAGAGGACGTACACCGACAGGCCGACGAGGCAGAAGCTCAGCAGCACTCCGGCGCCGGCGAGGGTGCCGATCCACGGTCCCGCCGCGTTGTCGGCGGGACCCACGCCGGAAAGTTCGTCACGCAAATGCCGTTCGATTTCGGCACGAGTCTCGGCCGAATCGCTCAAGAGCCGGACCGTGACGTGGCTCATTCCGCGGAACGGCACCAAGTCGAGAATGCCCGGCCCGTGCGCCCACCGGTTACCGTAGCGAGTCGCGTTGAGGATATGGCTCCGCTCGAGTGCGGCCCCGATGGCCCGCTCGGCCGCGGAGAGGTCGATGTTGTAGATCGAAAGCCAGCGGGTCCGGTTCGTCAGCGTGAGGGCCGCGGCGCCGATCACCAGCAAAAAATAGCCGATGACGATGAATAACCACGACCCCGTGTTTTGGCCCCAGCCTTCGCGGACTTGTTCGAAATTGCCCCGCAGCACGGCGCGCGAATCGGATTGCACCAGCGTCAGCAAGAGCGCCCCGCCGACGAGGAGGAACCCCGAGAGCGCGGCCAACACCAAAGCGAAATCCCAGCGGCCCGAAACGACCGTCGGCCGCGATTTCTTATTCACCGACGCGAGCCAGCAGAGGTAAAACGTGACCGGCATGAGGCAGACGAGCGCACTGAAGCACGCCGCGAGGAGTTGGCTGGATGACACGGAGAAGTCCCGGAGCAATAATCCCACCTTTGTAGGTGCTCCTCGGGGACGGGGTATACTTCCGGAGTGCTTTCTCGTCCCGTATCGCGTGGGTTCCCATGGCGCAACCGATTCCGACGCACCTGATCACCGGCTTCTTGGGCGTCGGCAAAACCACGGCGATCCTCGACTTGTTGAAGCGCAAGCCGGCGTCCGAAAAATGGGCCGTGCTCGTGAACGAGTACGGCCAAGTGAGCATCGACGAAGCGTTCATCGAAGGCGAAACCGTCGCGGAGGGGGTCGCCGTAAGGTCGGTGGCCGGTGGCTGTTTCTGCTGCACGACGTCACCGCAATTGCCGGTCGCCCTCCATTTCTTGCTGCAAGAAGCGAAGCCGGATCGGTTGTTGATCGAAACGTCCGGACTCGGTCACCCGGCCGCGCTGCTGGACACGATCCGGAAGAATTACTCGGATCGTTTGGAACTCAAGGCCACGCTCGGCATCGTCACGCCGATCGACTTCGCCTGCCCCGGCATGCTCGACAACCCCGTATTTCGCGATCAGATCCAGATGAGCGACATCCTCGTCCTGAACAAGGCCGATCATGCGACGCCGAAACTCCTCGCGGAGTTCCAAGCGTGGGCCGAGGGTCTGTTCCCGCCGAAATTATTGATCGCGGCCACAACGCAGGGGCGGCTCGACCCGGCCTGGTTGGAACTCGACGGCGATTCCGAACGCGTTCCGCTCTTCCCCGATGCGCACTCGGAAAACCCGGCCGAGGAATTGCAAACACTCGGCCGACCCCGGCCTGGTCGCCCGATTCGCTACGAGTCCCCCGGAGCCTGCGGTTGGATCTTTTCCCCGAGCGACATTTTCGACGAGGATAAACTTTTGGCGTTCCTCGGTGCGAATCCCGACATCGCACGGTTGAAAGGCGTCTTCCGCGTCGAGGAAGCTTGGCTCGCGATCAACCGCAGCGGTACCGCGCTCGGCGTCAAGCCGACGGCCTACCGCCGCGATAGCCGCATCGAAGCGTTCGGCGGGGTCGATTGGACTGCGTTCGAAGCGGATATGTTGGATTGTCTACAGAGACAATAAGCATTCACTTCAGCGGGTACGGCTTCGCATACTCGAATAGCTTTCGGAAATCGCGGACTCGCTTGGCGAAAGTCTTGTTCCCGTTGCGTGTATCGAACGCGGTGGCCAGATCCTTCAGTCGGGCGTCCATCCAGTCCACGAGCGCGGCGACCGTCGGCTTGCCGTCGCCGGAGGTCAATTCCATCTTCTTCGGAATACGGATCGGCACCGTTTTTTTGCCGTCCTCCGCGAGCGTTTCGAGCAGCAATCGCGTGGCCAAATAGAACTCGAACTCCGCGGATGGATCGACGGAATCGAGTGCCTCCGGCAAGTGCCGGTCGAGTAATTTAACGGCCCGGCTCAAGTTGTCCGTCAGCGTCAACCCGACGATATACATCGCCTTCTGGGGGAGGTACGTGGATTGGCGACCGATCAGCCGGTAGCCGGTCTCGAAGCACTCCATCGCCCGCGCGGGTTTGCCGAGGCGAATGTAAGACAGCACGACGCCGGCGTAGGTGCATTCGGGCACGATCGAACACGACATCTTGCCGCTCAGGATCGGCTTGGCGGCTTTCACCGCGGCCTCGTCATCGTCCAGAAAAGCGTAGAGATCCATGTTCCCGTCTTGGACACAAGCCAAGCAATTGCTCAAGTGATCGCGCGGCGTCAGCAGCATCTTCGCGTTCGCTTTCTTCGCCCCGGCCTTGTCGCCCATCGTTTGAAAATTGTCGCGACGCAGGCTCCAATAAGCGTGCAGCGTCGAACCCTCCGCTTTGTAGCGGCGCTTCATGTCGTCGAAGAGGTCGTCTATTCGGTCTTTCGGTATACTCGGGAAATTGGCCGCGTGCCCCAAGATCCACTTGTAGCTCCACAAGAGCTGATAACTATCGAAGCGATCGGGTTCCGCGTCGAACTTGCTGAGGAGCCACGAAAAGGCGACGAGGGCGATGTCCGGGCGGTCGGAGAAGATGGCCGCTTCGACCAAGGTCATACGGGCGTGGAACGAGACGTCCAGTTCGTTGTGAACGTCGGCCAATTCGACCGCGCGCTCGACGAGGGCCAACTGCACGGGCCCGTGGTCGAGCCCTTCGGCTTCGCCAAGCAGGTCTTCGATTTGTTCGGCGAGTTCGGGCATGGATATCTCGATGCAAAAAGTTAGCCGCGAGACGATCGTCGAGCGCGGGAATGGTGGGCAATCGAATCCGCCGTTGGTCAATCCCGGTTGCGCGCTCGACGATCGTCACGCGGCTAACTTTCTTTCATCCCGATGCCCCACTCGATCAGCGACAACAGTCCGTCGTTGAGCAGCGTCATTTCCTTGACGCTGAGCGGGTGGTGGCCCAGTAGCAACGATTGCAAGTACAGCATCTGGATGCTGCGGTGGAGGATGGCCCGGTCTTTCACCGTACACAACCGGGCGACGGTAGGGTTCTCGAAGTTGAAGCAAATGTGGGCGAAGGTCGCTTGCGGTTTGTCTTTCTTGCCGAGGTTGTCGAGCACGCCGGACCAGAGCGGATTGGCGATTTCTTTGGACTGCTCCAGGGACCGGAAGAAGCGCCCCTCTTGGTTCGTCGTGTACAGCGCCGGGAGTTCCCGCGGCTTGTACTTCTTCACGTCCGGCTCGCAGCGAAACGGCTTCAGCACCGTCTCAGCGGCCCGCAGAAAATCGGCGACCGTTTCTTGCTCGTTCAATTCGAGTTCGTCGAACGACTGGCTCATGGTCGTCGGATCGACCAACTCCGTCGGCATGTCGAGCAATTCCTCGGCCTTCGCCAGCAGTTCCGAATCGTAAGTGTAGCCGCCGTTGATGACGACTTGGCCGTGCGCTTGCGACACGCGCGACACCTGCCGGAATTGGTCGACGGTGGGGACGTACCGCACCGTGTCGTGCTGCTTGCGGTAATCGCCAAAGGTCATCTCGCCTTGCGAAGTCTCGAACGTCAGCCAGTCCATGACGAGCCGGTAAAAGTCGTCGTCGGACGTGGCCAAGCTCTTGATGGCCATGCCGTGAAGGGAGATGATCTTGTCGAGCTTCCGCGTGTCTTTCTCGGCGAGTTCCACGAGGTAGGACCGCAGGCATTCGCCCAAAGTCTCGCGGGCCGTTTGCAGCTTGGCGTCTTCGTAGAACGACTCGCGCGACGCCGTCGGGCGGAGGTCGTTGGCGTTCACCGCGGCCTTCACGAAGAACGCCCATTCCGGCAGCAGGTTCTCGATGTTCTCCGACAGCAACATGTTCTTCAGGTAGACGCGATGGGCCCGTTTGCTCGTCAGCGTCACGGCGTAGGGCAGCACGTAGGCCAAGCCCTCGACGCCCCCGGCCTTCGATTTCAGGGGAATCGCATCGAGGAAGTCGCTCTCGAAAATCTCTCGGCCGAAGTCGAGGTAGGCCTTGTGGCGGTCGCGGTCGTTCTTGTATTTCTCGCGCCACGGGGCGCCGCGCTCGTTGATGACTTGGTTAACCTTGCCGTGCGAAATGCGGATCGGGAAGGGCAGCAGGCCTCCGTAGTGCTTGGCGAGTTCCTTGACGCGGGCCGGGTCGAAATGCTCCTCGCAGCCGGCCTTGGCCGTGAGCCAAACTTGCGTCCCCGGTTCGAGGTCGCGCTCGATTTCCTTGAGCGTGTAGGTGCCGTCCGGCTTGGCCTTCCATTCGACCGTCGGCGTGTCGGCCTTCGCGCTCTTGGAGTACACGGTGATGGCGTCCGACACCACGAAGCACGACAGGATGCCGATGCCGAACTGACCGATGAAGTCGGTTTGCGTTTCGCCTTCGAGCGCCCGTTTCGAACTGAGACCGATGGTGGCGAGGAACGTGTGCACCTCCTCCGGCGTCAGGCCGATGCCGTTGTCGGACATCATCACCGTCGGCGGCTTACCCTTCGATTGGTGGACTTCCATGCGGATGTCGCCGACGAAACCTTTCTCGAGTTTCTGCCGGGCGGTGATCGCATCGGTCGCGTTCTGCATGAGTTCACGGACGAACACCTCCGGCCCGCTGTAGAGGTGGTTCGAAAGTAGGTCGATGATGCCGCCGAGATTGATCTGGAATTTATGGTCCACGGAAGCGCGTCTCCGGTTGAAAGCAGATTACGATGGGTTGATTTCGTTCCAAAGTTCGCGGTAAGATTCATGGACATAAGGATTCAATTGCTCGACTAGATTCAGAGGGAGTTGTAGGTTCCGAATCAATTCTTGGATATCGCCCAAGTCCTTTCTGCGACCTTTGGCCATTCCCGAAGCGAGTTTGAGTTCGACTAGCGCGGGTATCGTCAAAGTGGCGATACCTTCAATCGGTTGGTAGACATCCGCAGGATCCGGGAAACTCACAGGCTTCGGTAACCCATCGCCGGGGTATTCGCCGGTGATGAGAAATTCGATTTTCACGCCGGTGTCGGCATCTTTCAGATTTTTGCTGCCCGTGAAAGGCGGGACGTAACCGAGTCCGACCAGTTTCTCGTGAATCGTGGCCAGGCCCGCACGCGTGACGAGCAAATCTACATCATCCGTGAATCGGACATAACCGTGGAGGAAGAGCGCCATTCCACCGACGACGGCGTAAGGCACATCGAGTTCCCCGAGCTTGCGAGTGATCCGCCGGAGCGATGTATGGACTTTGTTAGTACCTTCAAAGAACATACCGCCCTCCCAAAGCGCCCAAGAACGGTTTCGGTTCAACTGCTCACGGTAGTCGAGTGCGATTTCCATCTTCCTATCATACCAAAGACCCCCACGGAGAGAGGCCATGACCACCCCGCTGCCGAACTACACCCCGTACAAGAATCTGCCGCCGTTGGCGGGGCTTTGCTCGTTCGAGGAGGCCATGAAACCGGGCTTGTCGATCGAGGAGTGTACTACCCGGCTCAAGCGTATCCACTACGCATTCAAGCGGCTGCACGAAATCCTGACGGCCCGCATCACTTCGGAGCCGATCTACGAACTCAAGACGGCCTTCGCCCACCACGCCTACCTCTGCGCAGAACATGCCACCGCGATCCGCCAGCGAGTGAGCGAGATGCGCGAGCCACCGTTGGGTTTGGACGAGGTGCCGCATCCGGCTTTGGAGGTGTTCTTCGATGAGATTCGCGCGGCGCCGACGACGGAGGAGTTATTGAGTGGACTCCGGGTTTCATTGCAAATGCTCGATAGTGCAATCACCAACTACCAGTGGGCGACCCATCCGTTAACCGACGCCCCGACGAAACGCCTGCTCCGTTTCGCGAACATGGAACTCGACAAAATCCTTGAATTCTATGACTCGGCGCTCGACGGCCCTGAATCGGCGATTGACCTTCAACACGAGTTTGTTCAGTCACTCATCGAGTTGTTAACACTCGCCTGCGGTCTCGATGGAAGTTACCCCATCCCCAAAGGATCGATCGTCCGTCGCTACTCCGCCAGCCCCTACCGCTACGACCCCGTCCCCCGGCGCGACGAGCGCTTCGCCGACCTCTGGAATCAGGGCGTAAATGCCGAGGCGTTCCTCTATTCCCCGGAGTTCGCACCCAGAGACAAAGTCCTGATGATGCTCTTCAAGCGACTGCGCGAGATCGACGTGCCCGAGATGATGGCGAGCATTTTCGCCGAGACGCCGGGCAAACCGTGGGGCTACTACCGCGATATGTCCCGGCAAATCTGGGACGAGGCCCGCCACAGCATGATGGGCGAAGTCGGCTTCGTGGCGCTGGGCGTCGATTGGACGCAGGCCCGCATCACTTGGAACTGGAGCTACCGCCTCAACACCGAATGCACCCCGCTCGAACGCCACGGCGTCCTCTTTTTCATTGAGCAAGGGCTGATGCCGAAGACCGGGAAGCGCTACGAATACGAAGTCGCCACTGACAGCGGGTTGCCACTGGCCAAGACAATCCAAGATTTCGACTGGGCGGACGAAGTACTGCACGCCCAAATCGGCCGGGAGTGGTACGTGAAGCAATTCGGCAGTTTGCAGGAAGCCCTCGACTTCGGCGACAAAGCCTGGGCCAAGATCACGAGCAACTGGGCAAGCGTGAAAGAGAAAAGCTTGACCGAGCACGAGAACTGGTGGCCGGGGATTTACCTGCAAGCCTGCGTCGCGGCCGGCGTGCAACCGGATGCGAAAGTGCTGGCGTTTGCGGAGACCTACGAAGGACAGCGTGCGGATCGGAAATCAGTCGTGTAGGTCACGCTCCGCGTGACGGGCTTCGAACGACCGTGTCTCTATGCGAAACTCACTGCCCGTCACGCGGAGCGTGACCTACTTGGCCGCTTCGAGCACACCCCGTACTTTCAACCAATCGGTCAATCGATCCTTCCACGCGTTCGTCCCGTCCGATTTCGTTTTCGGATTGATCCCCACGCCGTGCGGACCCTTCTCGTAAATGTGCAGTTCTGCGGGAACCTTCGCCTTTTTCAGAGCCATGTAGAAGAGGATGGCGTTCTCCGGCAACACGGCCGTGTCTTCGTCTGTGTGGAAGATGAACGTCGGCGGAGTCTCCTTCGTCACGCGCTTCTCATTGCTGAAGTATTCGACATCCTTGGCATCGGGCTCCTTCCCGAGCAGGTTCATCCGCGTGCCGCCGTGGGTCACGCCGGGTTCCATGGTGATGACCGGATAACAGAGGATCAGGAAATCGGGCCGGCAACCGACTTTGTCGATGTCGTCGGTGCGATCCTTCAGTAGGCCGTCGTCGAAGTGGGTACCGCCGGTGCTGGCCAAGTGACCGCCGGCCGAGAAGCCCATCAGCCCGACTTTTTTGGAGTCGATGCCCAGCTCTTTCGATTTCGAGCGCACCGTGCGGATGGCCCGGTTGACATCGAGCATGGGCGCGTGTCCCAGCGGGCCTTGGCGATCCCCTTTCGCGATGCGGTACTCGAGCACGAAAGCGTGCACCCCGAGCTTGTTGAAATACTCCGCGACCTGAGTCCCCTCGTGATCCATGGCCAAATTGCCGTAACCGCCGCCGGGGCAAATGACCACGGCCGCGCCGTTCGGCTTCTCGGCCTTGTAGAGCGTCATCTGCGGTTTGTCGAATTTGCCTTCGGTCATCGCCAGCGGGACTTTGCCCTCTTGCCAGAGCACAATAACCTCGCCGGGAGCCGGGGCGGACAAGGCGAGCGAACTCAGCAGCAGCGGCAGCGCGAACATGGGGAGAAGCCTCGGGTAGGGAGTAAGTGGATGAGTGTAGCAAAACTGCCGTCTATCATCTGACGGCTGTCGTCTGTCCCGGTCCAAACTGTGATGGAATCGATCTGGCGTGCTTTTTCGTAGGTTGGGTCGAGTCTTCGAGACCCACCAAATAACTGTGCATCACTCAATCTTCGCCGCAGCTGCATACACCGCAAAGAGTCTCTCCGCGAGTTGCTTGATATAGGACCGCCCCTTTTGGACTACTCTCTAGCAGCCCGACGAGTCCTGCTGGTAAGCGACCGACTCCGAGGTACGCACCAGACAGCGCGCCCGCCATCGCGGCCAGAGTGTCGGTGTCTCCACCCAAGAAAATCACGTTGCAGACGGTGGCTTCGAACGACTCCGAAGTCAGTGCGAAGCTCGCGATGGCCGTCGGTACCGAGTGCAATGCCTCAATTTGGTTGCCCAATCCGGCGAGGTCATCGATGGACTGGATCCGCGAGGCCTCCTCCAGCTTGGCCCTATACTCAGGCGACTCGCACGCGCCGAGTAGTCCAGCGAAGAAGGCGTCGTGATCGAACAGTTCCATGCAGGAGCACAAGGCGATGGCAAGCGCAAGAAGCTGCGCGCCTTCGATGCCGAGCGGGTGCAGGTGCGTCGGCCTTGCGGATAACCGGGCCTGCTCCCACAATCGCAGGCGGTCATCTCGGAAGAGCAAGCCGACCGGCGCGACCCGCATGGCAGCGCCGTTACCGAACGAGCCACCCGGGAAGTGCTTTTCGGCCACTTCCCGATAGTCGCAGCCCTCTTCCATCGCTTCTAGGACAGCCCTTGCGCCGCGACCGTATCCCCGTGATGGGACGTAGTTTGCAACGAAAGCCCGGCACAGCACATCCTCGACGATCTCGCCCCGCTCGACTAACGTCTCGCAGACTCCGATCGCCATCTGAGTATCGTCGGTATACCAGATCTCTTTTTTGGGATACGCGATCAACAAATCGGTGGATGGGAAGCGTGTTCGGATGGATTCGGCGGACTGCGCCTCAAACTTGCCACCGAGCGCATCTCAGATTGCGAGGCCAAACAGGCAGCCTTCGAACCGCTCCGTCAAGTCGCTGCGACTGATTGCCACCCTTTGGCCCTCCTGCCGGACATCTGATGTCTGTCTCATATTTCTCGACAACTTCGGTTTGGAACTGACGAAATGACAGACGATAGAAATCAGATGGTAGCTGGCTGGGGACTGTTCCGCTTCCTATTCTTGACTGACGGCATAGTATAGCGGTGTAGGGGGCGATTTGGTATCGACCGGGTGATTTGAGGTATCGTGTGGCGTGTCGAGGTTGATCGGTTGGCCTCGTTAATAGCCGATCAAAAACTCAACTGCTGAAACGCATGTTGCTTTGGCTGCCTAAGGGAAACCTTAGAACGCCCCATCCCGCACTCTTAGCCTGAGAGGGCTGCGGCTTGGACGTTAAATCAGGATCGTGTGAATCCGAGGGTCGGAGCAATCCGATCCGCTTCGAAGGCGATTCATGTTAAAAACCTGTTCGATAGCGACCGCCGAACCCTGCTTGTTGGGGTCGGGGGAAGCGAACGCGGGGCGGCCGCAGGGTAGGCCCCAAGCCTGAACAAGCTACACACGTAGAAGCCGATACCGAAGTGCCACGGGACCCGGGTTCGATTCCCGGCGCCTCCAATTTCATAAGGGCTTGCGATTCGTCGCAAGCCCTTGTCTTTTCTGCAGTTAAGTATTTCCCATTCTCTTCGCAGTATTACAATTCCCGGCTTTGTATAATCGGATACGCACATCAAACCCATCATTGATGGCAGTTCGTTTCAAATGGTGGCGATCCTGACATGGCTCACAAGATCAAAGAACTTGGCACGGACGCACGGGGAAACCACGTCCGCAACCTCGGTTGGAATTGACCGAAAGCGGCGGTCGGGTGCAGCAGCGTTACTACTTGGGGAAAGACCCGGAAGAGGCCCACCGCCGCAACGCCCGGCTGGAAGAATTGTGGGGAGTCATCGAGGGCGAGGCGGACTCCCCCAAATCGGCGATCTGGACAGAGACGACTTTGCAAATCGGCATGGCGGTCGGGGGAGGGGAGGCCGTCTGTCATCTCGCACCGCCCATCCCGCTCGACGGCGACGACGACTTCCGGGCCTACGCCTATTTGGTCGAGCAGTACGCCAAGAAGTACCGCATGATCGCCGTCCTCCCCGCCGACGCCGAGGCGTACCAGCGGGGCAAGGGGGTCAGCGACGAAAGGAAACGGGAGGTCGTGCGGATCGGTCGGGACGTGTTCGGCGAGGCCAACGTGCTGGAAGCCGAAACCCGCACCCTCCACGAGGTGATAGACGACTACATCGCAAGCATCAAGGTGACCTTTTTGGACGTGGAAACGAGGGCCGTGACGGGCTGGGGGAACACCCAAATCAAGGAGGCCAAGCGGCTCAAACAGAAGCACAAGGACATCCCCTTGTCCCGGCTCGACCTGACGGCCATCGAGGGGATGCTAACGCTCTGTCGGAACCGCCCGGTTTCCCAGAAGAGCGGGAACCCGATCCGTGTGAAGACCGCCGAGAGCCACATCAAACGGTTGAAGAATTTCCTGTGGTGGCTCCACCGTCAAGACAAGTACCGCTGGCGGATACCCCCGGAGGTCGAACGGCTGGCGGTCAAGGTTCGGGAAACCGACCGGGAAACTCAGCAGCGGGCGAGGCCCCAGCAGGTCGAAACTTACGACGTGGCCGAACTCGCCACGCTCTACAAGTACGCCCTCCCCTTCGAGCGGGTGTACGTCCTGCTCGGCATGAACTGCGGATTTTCCATCGCCGAGTTCGGAACGCTGCGGCTGAACCAGATTTTTCTGCGGCAAAGGCACGGCTACGACGCCTTGCTGGGGTACACCAGCACCCCGGAACAATCGTGGATCAAGCGGGTCCGCATCAAGACCAAGGTGTACGGCGAGTTTCTGCTGTGGCCGGAGACGGTGAAGGCTATCGAATGGGCCATCGACCGCCGCCGCAAGCAGCCGGGGTTCGGGGAAGACGCACAACTTTGCCTCACCGAGCGGGGGTTGCCGTTCGTCGGCCAGACGGAGGGCGGGAACAACAGCACCCGCCTCTCGAAACACTGGTACAGGGGACTACTCGACCGGGTGTGCAAGGATTACCCCGACTTCAAGCGGCTCTCGCCGAAGTGCCTCCGCAAAACCTCCGGGAACATGGTTCGGGGCATCGCCGGGGGCGAAATTATGGCCGTGTTTCACTGCCGGGGGCAAGCGGTCAGGACCGACCACTTGGCCGACTTGTACAGCAATCGTCCGTTCGGGAAGGTCTTCCATGCCATCGAGAAGATGCAGGCGAGTCTGGAGCCGATTTTCGAGGCCGTCCAGGGCGAGCGATTCCCACGGGGGGCCAAGAAGGGCGGGCCGAACATCAGTCTGGGAACAATCGAAAGGATTCAGGCACTTCATGCCGCAGGCAAGCGAGTATCCGAGATCGTGCGGGAGGTTGGTGTGTCGGAAACAACGGTTTACAGGCACATCAATGGATCGAAGGGGCGAAAAACATGAACACTAGACGCACCGGCGAAACGGCCTTCGTGTCGAGACGGCGCTCCGAATCCAGTATCGCCTGGACCAAGTATCGGCGATCCGACCGACTTCCCGCTGCCGTCGTTATCTAACCCCATTCCGCCCGGCGAGTCCGCAGCCAGCGTCCATCCTTGATCGTCCTGATTTGGCCATCGGGCATCCGGTCCCTTGCCCCCGTGCATGAACATCGAAGCAGCCGGGCTACTTCCCGGATGGTGAGGAAGTCCTCACCATCCCGACGCTCAGAAAGAAAGGCGTACTGGTCCGCAAGCCACCCATCGACGTGGACCTCCAGGAACAGCGGCTCGCCCTGGTCGTCCATTTCGACGGCGGCGACCTCGGCGAGAAGTTGGTCCCGGACGTGGTGAGGAAGGCTGTATGGAGTTCCCCACGAAAAACGGACAGTCAGTTAAGGGTTATTGGGGTAGTGACGCTTCGAAATTGACCGGCGAGAGGTAGCCCAGCTTTGAGTGCCTGC
>JAYSYN010000149.1:0-15540 GCA_043727575.1 Fimbriiglobus sp. | reverse complement strand
CGGGGTAGGCGATGAGATCCTTCGCGCCCCACGGGAGGCCGTGGAGCGGGCCGCGGTATTTGCCGGCGGCGATTTCTTCATCGGCCGCTTTGGCCCGTTTCAGGGCGAGTTCTTCGGTGAGGGTCACGACGCAAAGCAGTGCGGGGTCGTACTTCTTCAAACGCGCCAAGGCGAGCTTCGTCAATTCGACCGACGAGACTTTTTTCGCGCGGACGAGATCGGCGAGTTGCGCCACCGACGCGAAGGCGAGGTCGTCCGCGGCCTCCGGTTTTTTGCCGTCGAGCTTCGGCGCCGCCACCGTCCCGCGGCCTTCTTTCGAGGGTAGCATCCCCGGCGCCGGGTTGAACTGAATGGCCGGGGCGACGCCGTTGGGGATCGCGATCTTTCGGGCCGCATTCATCGAGCTCAGCTTTTGAGTCAGGGACGCCGCGACCGATTTGCGGTCGTCGTCGGTCAGCGCGATCCCGGCGATCCACTCGGCGTTCTTCACCATCTCCGCCGTGATCGCGGCGATCGGTTCGGGGTCCTTTTTCGGATCGTCGGCGTGGTACGCCTCGGTGGCGACGGCCCGGTGGAACGCGGGCGTACCGATGCCGAGCGCGGCCACGGCCCGGAACAAATGGCGACGGTCGAAGGGCATGGCGGTGCTCGACGGGAAAAAAAGATTGGAACAACGACTCGGCCAATATTAGGCGATTGGCAGTGGGAAGTCCGCTGTGAGCCACGAAAAAACCGCCGCGTGATCGCGGCGGTTTTCGTTCGATCCCGGCGGGGGGTCGATCAATCGCTGAGGTTGCCGAGGTAATCTTCGTACGCCTTGCGGGCTTTGAATTCGTCGGCAATCAGTTTCTTCTGCTTGTCGGTCAGGGCGTCCATCTCCTTCTCTTGGGCGCTCAGTTTCTTCAGGTAGTCGCCGTACACTTCGGCTTCTTTGGGCGTCTCGCGCAGGTTGCTGCGGATGCGCGTTTGGTCCGCCGCGATGCGGGCCACGTCGAGCCCGACCTGGCGCAGGTCGCGTTGGACGCCGTCCCAAATGCCCTTCGTCGCCAAGGCTTGGACGAGCTTCGCTTTCAACGCCGGGCTGCTCTCGCTGAGGTTGATGACGAAGCGGATCGAGTCGTCCGTGGAGTTCGACAGGACGATCTGCTCGCCCTGGTCGCGCTCTTCGCTCACCTTGAACTCGGTCGATTCCCCGGCCGGGACTTTCTTCTCGAAGCGGTACAGGTTGGCCAGTTCCTCCACCGGCTTCGGCGTCTCGACGAGTTTGAACTGCTGGTTAGTGCGGTTCGGGTGCTCGATCAGCAGCGTCCGGTCCGTGTCGCTCTTGTTCGCGATCTTGTAGACCTTTTCCTCGCGGTTGCGGCGCGTGATCGAGACGATCCCTTTGTTCGACTTGATGCTCGTGATCTTCGACGAACCGTTGGGCGTCTGCACGATGACCTCGGTGGCGAGATCCACGGCGTAGGCGATGATGCGTTCGTCCTTCGGCGGCGTGTCGAGCAGGCGGGCGTCGCCGGCGTAGGTGCTGCCCTCGAACACCGTGACCGGCCCTTGCGCGAGGTGGGCACCGGAGGTGTTTTTGAACTTCAAGCCGAGCAGCGGGTGCTTGGCTTGCACGGCGGGATTGTAGATCGAGACGCGGGACCCTTCGATATCCTTGCCGACGATCGGCAGCAGCGCCGACTTCTGCCGGGCGAGGCTGACGGGGTGGTCGATGGCGTACTGGAAGAAGTCGCCGAGCTTCGACGCCGTCGCAGCGGAAGCGACCGAACCGAGTTCCATGCGCTCGGCGAGTTCCTTGGCGACTTCGCGTTCAAAGCCGGGGTCCGATTTTCGGAGACCGTCCGTTTCCGATAAGCGACGGGCCCCGTTCATTTGCTTCTCGGCCGCCGGTGCTTTCAGCTTGAACGAACTCTCGCTTTTCGACTGTGGTTCACGCTTAGCCGCGAGTTCGTCGACGGCGTTCCGATCGCGGATTCCTCCTTCATACGCCGGTGGCCGCAGGCTCGCGAACAGCTCCGGTTCGACCGTCGGCCGGTTGATGTACAGCGGGTTGTACAAGTCCATCTTGAAGCTGATCGGCCGGCCGCTCACCAGCGCCATCTTCACGCTGTTCCAGTCTTCGTCGGTCGTGTTCTCGACGATGGCCCAGCCTTGCAGATACGGCTTGCCGTCTTTGTCGAGCACGAGCCGGTAGCTGGTTTTCCAGATGGGGCTTTCAATGACGTAGCCGACTTTCACGCGGCGTTCGCCGTCGCCGCTGAAGTGCAGTTGCACGGCTTTCTTGAGCGTGTCGTGGCTCAGGGCCAGCACATCGAGGGCGCGTTTCAGTTCGGCTTCGAGCAGCGGGTTCGCGAAGCGGACTTTCTGCACGTCCATCAGTTTGATGCTGCGCAGGCCGTCCGAGGTCAGGACGTTCAGCATCTGCGTGTCGAGTTGCGCGGTGCCGACGGGGATTTTCTGGGTCTCGATGCCGATGATCGTGCCGCTGAGATTGCCCGGTTGCGTGGTCGCGCCCGGTTGCATGACGATGTCGATCTTCTCGCCGCGGGCTTGCGTCAAGATCCCGCCGAGCGTCGGTTGGCTGTTCAAGTTGATGGCGAAGCTGCTGAGGGTCCGGGCGACCGGTTCGCGGCTGTCGTAACTGACGGCGCTGACCCGGCCGTTGTCCAGGTCTTGCAGCGTCATCGATTTGAGCAAGTCATTGATGTCGGTTTCGGGGAAGGTCAAATCGACGCGGGCATCGCCGGTGACCTTGCCGCTGCGACCGAAGTAGCCGACGCCGGAGTTGAACATGACGACTTGGGTGATCGGCAGCGTCACGGCCGGTTTGGGATCGTCCTGTTTTTTCTCGTTCGCGCTGAAGAGGGACTCGGCCGAAAGGCCGACGCCGACGGCGCCCGCGATGGGGGCGACCAGCAGCCAACGGTTCAAACGCATGGGGGAGACTCCGAGAAGGAAGAGGACGGTCGATCACACCAGTCAGACGATCAACATAACCGATTCGACGGGTGAAAACTGTAACGGCCGCGCAACGTGCGGTAGGATGTCGGCGTCGTCCTCCCACTCCCGGTGACCGCCATGAAGCGAATCGTCTCCCTCGCGTTCGGCCTGATGATCTCGATATCGGCCCTTCGCGCCGACGAATATCCGACCCACATGCTGAAGTCCGACCAATTGACCGTGAAGGTCTACTTGCCCGATGCCCAGAAGGGATTCTACCGCGGGACTCGCTTCGATTGGGCGGGCGTGTTCACGGTCGAGTTCGGCAAACACAAACTGTTCGGCCCGTGGAAAGACAAGCACGACCCGGCGAACAACGACGACATCGTCGGCCCGTGCGAGGAATTCGGCTCCGGTTTCAGCGGGCCGTTGAACTACAAAGAGGCCAACGTCGGCGAACGCTTTTTGAAGATCGGCGTCGGCGAATTGGAGAAGCCGAAAGAGGAGAAGTACCGGTTCTTCAACAACTACAAGATCGCCGAAGCGGGGGCGTGGAAGGTGGACAAGGCCGACGGAAAAATCACGTTCGAACAATCGATCCAAACCGATTTTGGCTACGGCTACAAGTACACGAAGATGATCCTGCTCGACGGCGCGGAAGTCCGGATTCTGCACGTGCTGGAAAACACCGGCACGAAAGCGATCGCCACCGATTGCTACAACCACAACTTCTTCAACGTCGACGGCGACGCGATCGGCAAGAACTACCGTCTCGAGTTCCCATTCGAGCCCAAGGACATTTCGACCGAGAAGAATTCGAACCCGGCGGCGAAGTGGGCGGGGAAATCGCTGACGTTCACCGACGCTTTAGACAAAGGCCAAATCTATTTCGAACTCGGCGGGTTCAACGCGAAGCCCGGTAGCCAGGACGCCGCGGTGACGATGAAGCATCTGCCCAGCGGCGTGAGCGTCCGAGCGACCGGCGACAAACCGCCGAGCCGATACAACGTGTGGGGCATCCGAACGACCCTCTGCCCGGAGCCGTTCGTGCAGCTCGCCATCGAACCGGGCAAGAAAGCCGTCTGGAGTTGGAAGTACGAGTTCAGCAAGTGATGCGAGGATAGCGATTGAGGCTTCGGAAGTTGGTCAATTTTAATACCCGAGGCTCACTCCAAAATATCCAGTAGTGGCGTGCCCGTGCTCAGCGGTTTCGTGAGGCCCTGCTTGGTCACTTTCGATTCGTAGGGCACGCCGAGGCAGTGGAAGATCGTCGCGCTCATGTCCTGCGGGCGGACCGGTTTGTCTTTCACGTAGGCGCCGATCTTGTCCGACTCGCCGTAGACCATGCCGCCTTTCACGCCACCACCGGCCAGAATCGCCGGGTAGCAGAAGGGCCAGTGCTGGCGACCGGGGTTCACACCGGGGATGATCTTCGGCGTCCGCCCGAATTCGCCGGCACAGACGACGAGCGTGTTGTCCAACATCCCGCGATCCTTGAGATCGGTGAGTAACGCCGACAGGGCTTCGTCCAAACGCGGCAGGCAGAAACCCATGCCGTAGGAACCGTCGCCGAAGGCGTTCCCCATACCCATATTGCTGCCGTGCATGTCCCAGCTCGAGCTGGGCGGCCCGCCGAGTTTGTCCGTCGGCGACTTGCCCGTCCAGCCGTTGACGGTGACAAATCCGACGCCCGATTCGACAAGCCGGCGGGCCAGGAGTAGGTTCTGCCCGAGCGGATGCCGGCCGTAACGGTCGCGCAGTTTCGGGTCTTCACGATCCACTTCGAACGCCTTGCGCGGGCCGTCGGAGTTCGACAGCTCGAACCCGCGGCGCTGGAGTTCTCGCCAGTCTTGTTTGCTATCGCTGACGGTCGGATTCAAGCCGTCGAGCAACTGCCGGCGGCTCGCCATGCGCTCGGGGGTTTCTTTCGACAGCAGGGCATCGGGCGCCCGGAAGCCGGGCATCGACGGGTTGTTCTCGGCGGTGCCGACGAACAGTGGCGCGTAGGGGGCGCCGAGCGAACCGCCGGTGCCGATGTTCGGGGCGCAGAAGACCGGATCGCCGATGCACTTGATGAGCCAGACGTACGAGGCCACGCTGCGTTCGCTCGGCCGCACCTTCGACAAAATCGACCCGAGGTACGGCGAATCTTGCGGGGCGTCCGCTTGGCCGCTGAGGCTGTTGTGCATCGCGTCGAAGTGGTTGCTGATGTTGCCGGGGTGCGTCATCGAGCGGATCAGGCAGAAGTCTTTCGTGAGCTTCGACAATTTCGGGTGCAGCTCGCTGATGCGCATCCCGGGCACGGCGGACGCGATCGGTTTGTACGGCCCGCGGATTTCGGCCGGTGCGTCAGGCTTGAGGTCCCAAGTATCGAGGTGGCTCGGCCCACCGCAGAGCAGGATGAAAATGCAAGACTTCCCGTTCGCCCGCTTTTCCCCGGTGCCCGCCAACGGTACACTCGCCGTCACGGTGCCCGGCAGGCCCATACCGAGGGCGGCGGCGGCGCCGAGTTGAAACAACTGCCGACGGGAGAGGGGCGCACTCATGGCGGGTAGTCCGAGTGTGGAAAGCGGTGGGGGGCGGGATTGATAGACAGATTAATCGATGAATGTGCGGATTGCAACCGGCTCGTCTCACTCGGACAATTTCCATGCACCATCCCCGCTACCGCCCGTCGAACCTCATCGACGACTCCGCCGGTCTCTTCGCCGCCGCGGGGTGCGACGGCGACAAACCTGCTGCGATTGCAACCGCCTTGGTCGAGGCGGATCTCCTCGGGCACACGACGCACGGTCTGCAATCGGCTCCGGCGTACCTCGGCAAGGGTCCACGTCAAAGTCTTCTGGGGCGCCTTCACGCCCAACCGCGGCGAAGTCCTCGGCGATTGGTGAATCGGTGAGTGCGGTAGGTACCGCAGCGATCCGTTACGCACTCAGATCTTCTTCGCGGCATTCACCACGGCTTCGACTGTGAAGCCGAAGTACGGCAGCAAATCCTTGAGCGGCGCCGAGGCGCCGAAGTTGCGCATGCCGATGATCGACCCGTGCAACCCGGCGTAGCGCTCCCAACCGAAGACGCTCCCCATTTCCACGGTCACGCGGTTGGTCACGTTCGGCGGTAGGACGTCGTCGCGGTATTCCTTCGGTTGGCGCTCGAACAGTTCCCACGAGGGCATGCTGACGACCCGGACCTTCATTCCCTCGGCCGTCAACTTTTCCCCGGCATCGATGCAGAGTTGGACTTCGGACCCGGTGCCGATGAGGATGGCATCCGGCGTGCCGGCGCAATCGAGGAGGACGTAGGCGCCCTTCGCCGTGCCGCTGGCCGGGCCATATTTCGCGCGGTCGAGCGTCGGCAAGTTCTGCCGCGAGAGCGCGAGGATGACCGGGTGCTCGCTCTCGGTGAGGGCCACGCGGTAGGCTTCGCTGACTTCGTTCGCATCGCCGGGGCGGAGGACGATGACGCCGGGGATGGCCCGCAGCGAGGCGATCTGTTCGATCGGTTGGTGCGTCGGACCGTCTTCGCCGACGCCGATGCTGTCGTGCGTGAAGAGGTAGAGCACCGGCACTTCGATGATCGACGCCAACCGGATCGCGGGGCGGCCGTAGTCACTGAAGATTAAGAACCCGGCGGCGAAGGCGCGGAGACCATAAAGGGCCATGCCGTTGCAGATGGAGCCCATCGCGTGTTCGCGGACGCCGAAGTTGATGTTCCGCCCGGCCGGGGTCGCGGGTTGATAATCTTCGGCGAACGTCAGCTTGCTCTTGTTCGACTTCGCCAAATCCGCAGAGCCGCCGACCATCCACGGGATCGCTTTCGCCACGGCGTTCAAGACTTTCCCCGAACTCTCCCGGCTGGCCAATCCCTTGGCATCGGCGGGGAACGTCGGGATCGCCTTCTCCCAGCCCTCGGGGAGCGTGCCGCCGAAGATCGCGTCGAGCTGTTTCCCTTCCTCGGCGAACTCGGCTTTGTACTTGGCGTATTCCGCCGTCCACTCGGTGTGCTTCAGTGAGCCGCGCGCTCCGAAGTGCTCGCGGAAGTGCGTGAGCACCTCCGGGGGCACGAGGAACTTCGCGTCTACGGGCCAACCGTAGAACTTCTTCGCGGCCTTGATTTCGTCGGCGCCGAGCGGTTCGCCGTGGGCGTGCTCGGTGTTCTGTTTCTTCGGCGCCCCGTAGCCGATGATCCCCTTCACCAGCACGATCGTCGGCTTGTCGGTCGTCAGCAAAAATTGATCGAGCGCCGAAGCGAGGGCGTGCATATCGGTGCCATCGGCGACGCGCAACACGTTCCAATCGTAGGCGGCGAAGCGCATCGCCACGTTCTCGGTGAACGCCAAGCTCGTCCGGCCGTCGATGGTGATTTCGTTGTCGTCGTAGAGCAGGCAGAGGTTGTTGAGCTTCAAATGCCCGGCCAGCGAACAGGCTTCGGAGGCGACCCCTTCCATCAGGCAGCCATCGCCGCAGATGGCGTAGATTTTGTGATCGAAGAGAGTTTCAAACGTCGGTTTGGAGTAGGTCGCCGCGATCCACTTCTGGGCGATGGCCATGCCGACGGCGTTGCCGATGCCTTGCCCGAGCGGTCCGGTGGTGGTTTCGACGCCGCTGGTGAGGTGGTGCTCCGGATGGCCGGGGGTGACGCCGTCGAGCTGGCGGAACTTTTTGATTTCGTCGAGCGTCACCGGTTTGCGCCGCCCGTCGCCCTGAACGCCCGTGAGATGGAGCATGCTGTAGAGCAGCATCGACGCGTGGCCGTTGGAGAGCACGAAGCGGTCGCGGTTGGGCCAGAGCGGCGCAGCGGGATCGTAATTGAGGTAGTTCTGCCAGACGGTGTAAGCGACGGGAGCGAGGCCCATGGGCGCGCCGGGGTGGCCGGAGTTGGCCTGTTGCACCGCGTCCATGCTCAGGGTGCGGATGGTGTTGACGCAGAGGACGTCGAGATCGGCTTCGGAATCCGCCATGGTTGGCTCGCGGGGATATTTCGAGTGGGGGCGACGGTGGAAAGGATACGGGCGGTGGAAGTGAGGGCAACCGGATCGGTCCATGATGTCGCGCCTCGAAAAGCGGGACGGTTCCAACAAATGTGTACAAAGTTACAATTTTGATTTGCCAAGCCCCGGATCGGAGCTTATAGTTCCCCGCGGTTCGGTATCTGTACGCATTTCCACCAAGCCGCGCCGAAACCGTCCGCCCCCATGCAACGCCCCCTTCCGGGGCGTTGTTGTCGTTTGTCCCGGGGGTCCGCCATGCGCACCGCATCCTGCTTCGTTTTGATCCTCACCGGCCTCGCCTCCGCCGCCGAGCCGCCCGTCCGCATCGCCGGCGAAACCAAGTACAAACCGCATTCGCTCGTCCGGTTGAAAGCCGAGGGGGTCGATGCCAAGGCCGCGCTGATTTGGCGCGTCCACCCGTCGAAAGACGTGCAGCGCGCCACGACCGCCAAGGGCATCCTCGAGTTCGCCGCGCATCCGGGTCTGTACGAGATCGAACTGTTGGTGATCGCGACCGGCGAGGCCGGGCTCGTGGTCGAAGAGAGCCGCATCGCCGTGGAAATCGAGGGGTGCGGATCGAAGTCCCCCGATCCGGGGACGAAGCCGCCTGCGGGCAAAGCGAACGCCGAGAAGGCCATCGGCAAGTTGAAGTTCGGCAATTCCGGTTGCACCGCGACGGTCGTCGGCCCGCGTCGGCCGGACGGCAAGTGGGACATCCTGACCGCGTCGCACTGCACCGGCGGAACCGGCAGCGTCGGTAGCTTCATTCTGAAAGACGGACGCTCGTTCGGCGTCACGGTATCGACGCGCAACACGACGAACGATATCAGTTGGCTCGTCACCGATGCGGCCGTCGACGATTTGCCCTTCGCCAACTTGGCCGAGAAGAACCCGGCGGCGAACACGGACGTCTGGCACATGGGCTTCGGCGTCGATCGGCCGGGCAATCGCGAGGAAGGACGGGTCACCGGCGACGAAACGAGCGACGGCCAACTGCCGATGGAACTCAGCGTGTCGTCCGGCGATTCGGGCGGGGGCATCTTCCGAGCGGACACCGACGAATTGATCGCGGTCGTCTGCTGCACCACCGAGCGCGGCCGCAAGGTGTTGATGTTCGGCGGCAGCACCGAACGGGCGGCGCGATTGCGACCGTCGTTCAAGACCGAGGCGGACGTCTGGGAGCCGTTGGCCATCCCGATCCGCACGGCGAATCGCACCGGCGGCATCGCTTGGGAAGCGCTGGTGATCCCGCTGATCCGGGCGAAGTGAGGGAGTGTGGCGATACGTTTCCAACGTGTCGGAAATCGATGGCCGAGACGAATCGCGAAACTTTTGACGGTCGCCGCAGTTTGTTCCCGACACGTTGGAAACATGTCGCCACACATGAAAAACACCGGCGACCTCGCCGGTGTTGTGCTCGACTCTCGGGTCTCTGTCACTTCGCGGCGACGGTGAAGGCTTTGGGTTCTTCGCCTTCTTTCACTTGGATCTTCGAATGCAGATTGGCTTTGCCATCGCCGGGGCCGACGTAAAGGTACCATTCCCCGGCGGGGAGGGCTTTCTCGAATTGACCGAACGCATCGGCGGCGACGTACTCGCGTTTCTCGGTGTTGACCGCGTTCACAAACACGAGCTTCGCATTGGCCAGCGGAGTCTTGCGATCTTGTCCCACGACTTCGCCGTAGACTTTGGTCGGGGTCAGTTTCACGTTGGCCGTGCTCATCCCGTTCTTGTTGAAGTTCGATGTGGACGGTCTCGGATTCGACAAACCGGGCATGTTCATCGGCGTCGTCGGCAAGCCGGGCGACTGGATGTTCCCGCCGTCTTGGTGGACCTTCGGGTTGCGATATTCATCGACGCGCGGGGCCTTTTCGCCGAGCGGACCGTAGTGCTTCGTCACGGGACCGTAGCTGGTGTAGACGGGACGGGATTCGGTGACTTCGCGTTGCTCTTGCACCGGCACCATCCGCATCCGTTCGACGGCCTTCATCACCGTGCTGCATTCTTCGCGGCGCACTTCGGACGTCCGCGGTACCGCGATCTGCTGGCAGCGGCCCGAACACGAATCGTAGTAACTACGGTAGCTGTACGTGGTCACCGGTTCATAGTAGTAGCTGCGCACCTTCACCGGGACTTCTTCGACGTACTTCTCCGGCCGCATGACGGTGACGGTCTCGTAGTACGAGGTGCTCTCGTAACGCAGGCTCGACCGGGTGGTCGGGAGTTTCTGCGACGTCGACGGCCGGTCGCAGTCGTTGCACGCGGTGAGGAAGGCGTTGTTCCAACCGGCGTAGCCCGGGGCGGCCGTGGCGATCACGCCGAGCGAGGCGAGGGACAAGAGGCGGCGGGTGAGGCTCATGGGGGGTGCTCCGAAAAAAGAATACAGGGGCGGGGGCCCGGACTGTACATCTCCAAAGGTTAGATTAAGTTGCGCGGCCCGGATCACAATTCTTTTTCCAAACGATACGATCCTCGCGACTGAACCGGCGCGTTAAGACCCGAAAATTTAGCGCAAACCTCCGCGTTTCGCCAGTTTAACGCGATCCGCTTCGCCCCTGCGATTCGTGGGCCGGGGCGAATCCAGCGCATATTACGCACCGGCGCCGGCTACAATACCGGAAAAATCGGAATTTCATTCGGGGTTTGACGATGTCCGATAACATGCAAACGCCGCTCTCGACCATCGCGCACGGTCGCAGCGGCGACAAAGGCAACCACTCCAATATCGCGATCCTCGCGTACACGCCGGCCGGGTTCGACTGGCTGAAACAGAATCTGACGGTGGAGGTCGTCGCGGCCTATTTCGCCGCGCTCGGCGGCAGTCGGGTCGAACGCTTCGAAGCGGCGAATGTCCTCGGATTCAACTTCATGCTGTACGACGCCCTCGCCGGCGGCGCGAGCCGATCCTTGCGGACCGACACGCAGGGGAAGAGTTTCGCACTCGCCCTTTTGCAAATGCCCGTTGACCTCCCGGCCGAACATGGGAACATGATCCGGGTGACCGACGCGGAACCGTCCGGAGATCGAACATGAAACGCTGGCTCTGGATCGCGGGGACGCTGCTGGTGGCATCCGCCGCCCGCGCCGACGAACCGGTCGGCCAGCCCTTCGTCGGCGGCTTCGCCGACAGCAGCAACGTCCCGCTTTTCCTCCCGGAGAGCAAGATCACCATCGCGACCAAATACGGCAAACTCGCGGTGCCGCTTTCGGAGATCGTCCGCATCGAACTCGGCTTCCGCTACCCGGAGGGGATGGAAAAGAAGATCATTGCCGCGACCGAAGAGCTGGGAAACGCCGATTACGCCCGGCGCGAAGCGGCCCAAAAGCAATTGACCGCGTGGGGCGAACTCGCGCTGCCGATTTTGAAGAAGGCTATGAAAACCGGGAATGCCGAAGCCGCGAGCCGGGCGGAGGCCATTGTGAACAAACTGCTGGCGAGCCTGCCGCGGGATCACCGAGAGACGCCCGAACAGGACACGATCATCACCGAGGAATCGACGATCCGCGGGACTCTCGAGACGACCGTCATCAAAGCGAACACGAAGTTTTTCGGCGCGACCGATTTGAAACTCGCCGACTTGCGACTGTTGCGGAACAGCGCCCTCGATCACGAACCGAAACCGGTGAAATCCGTCGTCCGTCCGTCGGGTGCCGGGAACCCGTTCGGCCCACCGGGTGCGGGCGGGCCGGTCATTATCTTGGGAGGGGGACGGTGATGAACCTCGCTGGAAAACGGATCGCGGTGCTCCTCGAACAGCAGTACCAAGAGATGGAAGTCTGGTACCCGGTTTACCGCTTGCAAGAAGCGGGGGCGACGGTGGTGCTGGTCGCGCCCGAAGCGGGGAAGTCTTACCCCAGCAAGCTCGGTTACCCCGCGAAGTCGGATGCGGCCGCGAAAGACGTGCGGGCCGAGGAGTTCGCGGGGATCGTCATCCCCGGCGGGTTTTGCCCGGACTACATCCGCCGCAGCGAGGCGATGTTGAAACTGGTGCGCGACGCCGACACTTTGAAAAAACCGCTCGCGGCGATCTGCCACGGCCCATGGGTACTCTGTTCGACGACGGCGTTGCGCGGCCGAAAAGTGACGAGTTTCTACGCGATCCGCGACGACGTGGTGAACGCCGGGGCGACTTGGGTCGACGAGGAAGTCGTGGTTGATGGGCACATCATCACGAGCCGCAAGCCGGAAGATTTGCCGGCTTTCACGCTGGCGTTTCTGAAAGCGGTCGCGGGGGCGTGAGTGCGGGCCACGCGAGCAGGAAGCGGGTGCCGACGCCCGCTTCGCTCGTCGCGGTCACGTCGCCGCCGTGCTCGCGCAGCGTCTTGCGGCTGACCGGCAAACCCAGCCCCGTCCCTTTGGCTCCCTTCGTGCTAACGAACGGCCGGAAGATCTCGGTGAGCTTTCCCGCCGCGACGCCGGGGCCGTTATCGGCGACGGCAATTTCGATGGACCCATGCGCGGAACGCACCGTCACCTCGACCCGCGGCGTCGGTCGCCCCTCGACAGCTTCGACGGCGTTGCCCACGATGTTCAAGAGCGCATGGTGCATCCCGTCCGGATCGCACGCCACGGCGCCGAGTCCATCCGCCGGCGCGAAGTGCAACTCGACGCCGAGTTCGCCAGCGCGGCCGCGCACGACTTCCAGCACCTCGCACACGAGTCCGTTGATGTCGGTCGATTCCAACAGCGGTTCGCGCTCTTTGGAGAAGCTCAGCATGTCGAGGATGAGGTCGTCGATTTTCGCCTGATTCTTTTCGACGAGCCGCCAACCCTTGGTCAGCAGTTCGCGGTCGAGTTCGGGCAGGGCCATGCGGACCATGTCCGACCCGAAACGAACGCCCTGCATGATGTTTTTGATGTGGTGGGACAAGGCCGCGATGGTCTGCCCGATGGCGGCGAGGCGCTCGGCTTGCAGCAGCGCGTGGTGCGCCTGATTTTCTTCGAGGGCCAGCGCCGCTTGGTGGGCCACCGCGATGGCGAGGCGCAGGTGGTCCTCGGTGAACTTCGCCGGTTCGCCAGCGGTCGGACCCGCGGGGGCGCGGGTGTCGAGGAAGAGAACGCCGACGGTGTCGTGCCGGCCGCGCAAAGGCACGCAAAGGACTTCGCGGATCTGATGGCGGGCGATGCTCTCCCCGCCGCGGAAGCGCACGTCCTCGGCCGCATCGGTGACCAGCACGCCCTCTTTCGAGTTCAATACGTGCTCCATCACGGTGCGCGAGACGACGATCTCCGTCGCCATCCGCCCGGCGCGGGACCGCACCGCCATCGGCAGGAGGTCGCCGCCGTCGGCCGGCCGCACCATCGCGCAACCGTGGTCGGCGTCGGTCGCCTTCACGACGAGTTCGACGATCCGCCCGAGGAGTTCTTCGACATCCAAGATGTCGCTGATGGCGTGCGACGCTTCGTACAACACGGCGAGGTTGGCGAGCCGACTGCGGAGCCAGTCGGTCTCGGCGAGATCGGGCCGTCTCAGGATCTGGCTTCCCGCCTCGGCGGGGATCGAACGGAGGACGGCGGAGGTGTATTCGGACTCCGGCCGGACGACGATCCGGGTGCGGTCGGCTTCGAGGGAAGAACCGTCCGCCGAGAAGGCGAGGACGGTGTCGCCGACTTGAATGCGATCCCCGGTTTTCAACGACGCCGTCCGGATCGGCTCGCCGTTCACGAGGGTGCCGTTGCCGCTTTCGAGGTCGGACAACACCGCCCCGGCTTCGCTGACAACGAGCTGACAGTGCCGGCGGGACGCGCGCGGATCGGTGAGCGAGATGGCGTTCGCGGAGTGCCGGCCGATGACGGCGATCCCCGCCGGCAGGGCGAACGCCCTTCCGAGATCGGGCCCTTGCACGACGGCGAGACTGGCCACGGTTATCGCCCCGGAGATTTCTTCGTCGGTACGAACTGGTTCAATTCTAGCCCGTTGGGGCCGAGGAAGTCGTCCAGCAGTTCGATCCGGCTCCGGGTTTTCAACTCCGCGAGGAGCAAGCCGATCTCTTCGCGCCAGATGGCCGCGAGGAAATCGGGGTTGGTCGCCCGCAGCGCCGCGGCTTGGATCCGCCGCGCTTCGAAGGCGCTCGCTTCGGTACGGGCCTGCGTTTCGGTTTCGTTGCGGTACGCGGCCGCCTCGTTTTGAAGCCGGTACTTCAGCGTGTTCGCGTCGTTGATCTGTCGCTCGGCTTCTTGCTCGGCCTGATTCCGCCGCGTGCGAATGTTCGTCTGGGCTTGGTTCACGGCCTCGAAGGCGTCGCGGACTTCCTCCGGAGCCGCGAGGTATTCGACGCTCACGCGCTGCAATACGATGCCGAGGTTGGCCAATCGATCCGGCAAGCGCGCCGCGATCCACTGCGCGAGCGCCGCGCGGCCGCCGAGCACGCGGTCGACCGTCCGGCTCCCGACCCATTCCGCGGCGAGCGTTTCGGTCTCGCGGGTCAGCACCGGATCGACTTGATCGCGGTTGACGACGAAGTTTTCGAGGGCGCCATCGCGGTCGTCGATGGCGTACTCCACGACGAGTTTGAGGTTCACGAGGTTCTGGTCCCCGGTCAAGAGTTGCCCCGTCGGCAGGCCGGGGGCGTCGTTCGATTCGTCGGTGTTGTAACCGACCGCGAGTTGGCGGACGGCCCGCACCGGTACGCGGTCGACGCGATCGACGCCGTAAGGGAAGCCGATCCAAAGGCCGGGCCCGGGCCGGGCGACCACCCGGCCGAAGCGCCGGACAACGGCCCGCTCGTCCGGCCCCACCTGCGCGACACCGGTGAGGGTATAACCGAAGAGAGCGAGGGGTATGAGGTAAAGCGGTCGTCGCATGAGGTGGCCTCGATCCTACTGACGATCAGAAATCCAAGCCCATTACGAGCCACTGGGCTTGTATTGGGAGGCTGCGCTCCGGTGAACTGAAAGTCTTATGTAGCGATTGCTTCGATTTGCACGCGCAATTTATCGCGCTGCGACGCCCGCTTCGAGTGCAGGCAAGATCACATCAAGGGCCTGCACGCTTACTTTTACGAGCATTATGTCGCGACTATTGCCGGGATTCTTCGAACCGTGAATGAGATTGTTCCGCACTTGATAAAGGATCGCCGCTGCGGCTGCCAAACGATTCACCGGACCATCATTCCTGTTAGCGTACATGCGTTTGTACTTCAATGTCACGGTGCGAAATTTGGGATCCGATTGATCCAATCGCATATCTCCAGGCGGCAGTTTAACGATGTAATCTATGGAATCTTCCACGCTTACAAGTACTCGTTTTGCGCTTTGTTTTGAAATAAATCGTCGGATCGCGGAGAGGATGTTAGCGCGTTCGCTTAATTTAGTCTCACCGCCGTACATCGCATTGAATGCGATCCACCGGATGATGAACTCGGCCCATTCCGCAGGCGGGACAGTTCGAATTTGTTGGGATAGATGCGCTTTTAGGGCATTGGGCGTTATTGCCATGATAAACCCTTATCGTCGAACTACCAAGCTCAACTAGTGTCCTGAATCATTAATTCGTTTACAAACGTCTGCGACCTTCCTGAGGATCGTATCGGCGGTGGCGGTCCAGCGGAAGGGCTTGGGATCTTTGTTGTGTTCCGCCAGGTAGTCTTCGATGGCGTTCTCCAGT
>JAYSYN010000148.1:0-15625 GCA_043727575.1 Fimbriiglobus sp. | reverse complement strand
GCGTCGATTTCATACGGCCCCCGCGAAGGTCTTGCGCAACTGGGTGAGGCCGCGCAGCCAGAGTTTCTCGACGCTGTCGACCGAGCGCGACATCCGCTCCGCGATCTGCGGGAAGGTCAGCCCTTCCAAATGCCGCAGGACGATCACGCTCTGGTAGTCCGGCGCCAAGAGGCTCAACGCCTGGGCCACTTGCAGGCTCTGTTCGCCCCGCATCACCTGCTCGCTGGGCGACGAATGCGGGTCGATCGGGATCCCCGCCAGCGCCACCGACGACTGATCGAGGTCGGCCGCGATGGAACGCTCGAGCCGGAGGTCGCGAGCCTGAGTACCGAAGTAGCGGCGGACTTGGTTTGCCAGCGTGCCGGCCAGAATCTCGCGGAGCCACTGCACGAACTGCGGCTCGGCGGTGCCGCGGAAGCTCGGGAAATACCGGTGCGCGTCGAGGAAGACTTCTTGGACCAAGTCGGACGCGTCGACTTTCC
The DNA here is from genome assembly GCA_043727575.1 of Fimbriiglobus sp. Classification (GTDB taxonomy): domain Bacteria; phylum Planctomycetota; class Planctomycetia; order Gemmatales; family Gemmataceae; genus JALHQU01. The sequence continues at coordinate 15,143 of JAYSYN010000148.1, read as the reverse complement.
CCTGCAACTTCCGGCCGATTTCGATGCGGGCCAGCAGCCGCAAATAGTTCCGGTACTGCTCCAACAGCTCCCCGAGAGTGGCGCCGTTCCCCGCTTTTGCGTCCGCGAGCAATCGTTGGCCGTCGGTTGTCATGTTCACAGGGTAACGCGGCGCGACCGGAAACCGCCGCGCGAATTTCCGAATCACCCCCGGCGGCGGGCGATCCACCGTTCCATTGCACCGAACGCGGCTTCCGCTAGCACGGCCATCAGCGCGGCGGGGATGGCCCCTTCCAGCATCATCGGGATGTCGCCTTTGTCGATGCCGCGCAGAATCGGCCGGCCGTAGCCGCCGGCGCCGATGAAGCCGCCGAGGGTCGCCGTGCCGATGTTGATGACGGCGGCCGTCTTCACCCCCGCCAGGATCGTCGGAGCCGCCAACGGCAATTCGACCCGCCACAAGATGGCCCAGCGCGTGAGGCCGAGGGCGTCCGCCGACTCGCGCAAAGCCGGAGCGATCCCTGTCAGGCCGGTGTAGGTGTTCCGCACGATCGGCAACAAGCTGTACAGGAACAGCGCGGCGATGGCGGTCGGGGCGCCGATTCCGCTGCCGAAGAGCCACTTCGTGAGGGGCATCAGAAACAGCAACAACGCCAACGACGGGATCGTTTGCAACACGCCGGTGGTGGCCAACACCGCTTGACCGAGGCGGATCCGTTTGGACGCGAAGACGCCCAAAGGGATCGACACGAACATCGCGGCTAGCAACGAGGGGATGACCAAGTGCAGATGTTCAACGGTCGTCACGCCCACGCGATGTGCCAGGGTGTCGCCTGTCGGTTCACCCCGTCCCATTCCCTTCGACTCGAGGAACTCTCCGGCCACGTCGCTTTCTTTGTCCTTTTTCACCTGCACCAGGTTGTTCATCTCCTGCATCTCGCGCTCGGTGATCCTGCCCTCCAAACGCGTGAGTTGGGCGACGACGTCCGGCAGCCGCGCTTCGAGGTCGGCCCGGTAGAGCCAGACCGCTTCGTAGGCCGGGAAGAAGCCGCGGTCATCTTCCAGGACGAGCAGGTCGTGCTGGGCAATCTCGCCGTCGGTGGTGTAAACCTCCGTGAGGTCGAGCGATTTCTCCACCAGTCCCGCGTAAGCGAGGGTGTGATTCATCCCTTTCACGTCCGTCTGCGGGAGGGCGTAGGCGCGCTTCAGTCCGGGCCAACCGTCGGGGCGGTCGAGAAATTCGTCGATGAACCGGAACCGCAGATCGGCTTGTTGCCGCAGGTCGGAAATCTTGGCGATGCCCAATCCGGCGGCGACATCCTTCCGCATGCCCAACGCGTAATTGTTGCGGAAGCCGAAGGGCTTGCTCATCCGGATGCCGTGGACGGCGAGGGCCGCGTCGAGGTCGGCCGGGTTGTCTTTCAAAATCTGCCGGGTGATGGTGCCGGTGTATTCGGGGTAAGCATCGATGTCGCCTTGGGTGAGGGCGAGCCAGAGCGTCGGCGTGCTGCCGAGATCCTTGCGCTCCGCGGCAATGCCGGCCTGCCGGCTCAGGCTCGTTCCCATTTCGGCCAGCAAATACGACTCGGTGAACTTCTTCGCCCCGATGGCGACGCGGGGCTTCTCGGGTTCGCGGCTCGAGCAGCCCGCGAGGCCGAGGATCAGGAGCAGGGCGAAGCGAGTCATGCCGCCTCCGCGGGAATCTGCGGGCCGCGCTGGGCCTGGATGAATCGAGTCACGAACGGATCGGCGGGGCGGTGCCAGAAGTCGGCGGGTGCCCCGTCTTGAACGATGGCCCCGTCTTTCAAGAGGACGATCCGGTCGGCGAAGAACGCCGCTTCGCCGAGGTCGTGCGTCACGAGCACCACCGTCTTGCGGAGCGTCCGGAAGATCTCGCGGAGGTCGTCTTGAAGCTCGGCGCGCACCAATGGATCGAGCGCGCCGAGCGGCTCGTCCAGCAGCAGCGCATCGGGGTCGAGCATCAGCGCCCGCATCAAGCCGACACGCTGGCGTTGACCGCCGGACAAATGTTGCGGATAGCGATCCAAAGCGTCGATGGGGAAGCGTGCGAGCGCGGCCAGTTCGGCGATGCGCGATTCGATCTTCGGCGCCGGCCAACCGAGGTGCCGGGCGAGCAAGGCGATGTTGCCGCGAGTGCTGAGGTGTGGGAACAGCCCGCCGTCTTGGAGGACGTACCCGACCCGGAGGCGGATCGGGCGGGCCATCGCCGGGGTCACGGGGATTCCGTCGAAGTGGACCGCGCCGGAGTCGGGTTCGATCAATCCGATTAACAAACGCAGCAGGGTGCTTTTGCCACAACCGCTCGGGCCGATCAACACCGTCGTTTCCCCCGCGGGAAGGGCGAGCGTGATCGGACCGAGCGCGGTGCGGCCGGCGAATCGTTTCGTCGCGCCGTCGAGGTGGAACATCAGGCCACCGAGACGCCTTTCCAGAACGCCACGTGGCCCGCAATGTTCTTGGCCGCGTCTTTGGGCGTCGGATAATACCAGGCGGCGTCCGCGTTTTTCTTGCCTTCGACTTCGACGGTGTAATAGCTGGCCGTGCCCTTCCACCCGCAGACGGTCTGCGTCGCGCTCGGCTGGAAGAACTCCTTCTTGATCGAATCGATGGGGAAGTAATGATTTCCTTCGACAACGACGGTCGCGTCGGATTCCGCGATCACGGTCCCGTTCCAAGTGGCTTTCGGCATGGTGACTCTCCGAGTTGTGAAACTACGATTCGGCCCTCAGAAACAGCATCCCGAAGTACCGGTTCGGGTCGGTCCACGCGGCTTCGGTGCGCAGCCCACACGCGGCGGCGCGGTTCCCCAATTCGCCGAGGTCGTATTTGTACGAGTTCTCGGTGTGGATCGATTCCCCGCGCCGGAAGGCGTATTCGCTCTCCCCGATGCGGACTCGCTGATCGCTTGTACTAACGAGGTGCATCTCGATGCGCGAACGCACCCGGTTGTAGAAGGCGCGGTGCTTGTAGCTCTCGGGTTCGAAATCGGCGCCGAGTTCCCGGTTGATGCGCACGAGCAAGTTTCGGTTGAACGCCGCGGTCACGCCGAGGCGGTCGTTGTAAGCCGCGTCGAGCACCGCCGGGTCTTTGCGCAGGTCGACGCCGATCAGAAACCCGCCGCCGGGGCCGACCAGCTTGGCGACTTTCCGCATCAGGGCGTCGGCCTCGGCGGGTTCGAAATTGCCGAGGGTCGAGCCCGGGAAGTATACGACCCGCCGCGCGGCCCGGATCGGCAACGCGAACTCGGCCGTGAAGTCGGCGCAAACCGGGTGCACCGCGAGGCCGGGGTACTCCGCCTTCAATTGATCCGCGGCCGATTCCAAATGCTCGCCGGACACATCGACGGGCACGAACCCGGCGGGTCGGTCAAGACGGTCGAGTAGCAAGCGTACTTTCGTCAAACTGCCCGCGCCGAGTTCGATGAGCAGACACTTCGGCCCGCATCGCTCCGCCATCTCGTCGACGTGGTTCGCCATGATTCCGAGTTCGACGCGGGTCGGGTAGTACTCGTCGAGTTCGGTGATGCGGTCGAACAGCCGCGAACCTTCGGCATCGTAAAAGTACTTCGCCGCGATGCGCTTTTGCGAGCGCGACAACCCCGACAGAACGTCGTCCCGAAAGCGCTCGGTGTCGACGGAGATTTCGGCGAAGGTCGTCATGCGAGGTCCCGTGCGAGTCGGAGGCCGGAGAATTGCCAGCGGGCGTCGGGCGGAAAGTAGTTTCGGTACGTTGGGCGAATGTGACCCGCGGGAGTCGCGCACGATCCGCCCCGCAAAATCATTTGATTGCACATGAACTTGCCGTTGTACTCGCCCACCGCACCGGGTGCCGGCCGGTAGCCGGGATATGCGATGTAGGGGCTGGCGGTCCATTCCCACACGTCGCCGAAATACTGACCATAGCCCGCATCGGCGGCGGGATGGAATTCGCCGGATTCCACAAAGTTACTCGCAACTTTGTGGCCAGTACTCGCCGATTCCCACTCCCCTTCCGTCGGAAGTCGGGCATCGGCCCAACGGGCGTAGGCATCCGCTTCGTAAAAGCTCACATGGCAGACGGGCCGATGCGGATCGAGCGCCGCCATCCCGCGCATCGTAAATACGCGCCAGCTATCCGAATCTTTCGACCAATACAGTGGGGCTTGCCAACCGTGGCTCCGGCACTCGCTCCAACCGTCCGCGAGCCACAATTCCGGCCGGCGATATCCGCCATCGTCGATGAAGGCCAAGTATTCCCCGGCCGTGACTAACCGCGAGGCAATTTCAAAGGCTTCTAAAAAGATCCGGTGGCGCGGGAGTTCGTTGTCGAAAGCGAATCCGGAGCCGGTGTGCCCGAGGGGCCGCACACCGGCGGCAAACCATTTCCAGTGCAACGGCGGGGCGGATGCCGACTCGGCCGGTACGCCCGAGGCGTAGGCCGGTTGCAGCGGGTTCGACGCGAACGCGTGTTTCAAATCGGTGAGGAGCAATTCCTGATGCTGTTGCTCGTGGTTCAATCCGAGTTCGACGAGGTCCGCAAACTCGGGGGGCAACCGATCCGCGAGAACGGACATTCGCTCGTCGATGTCCCGGCGGTAGCGCAGCACTTCCGCCACGGTGGGGCGGGAGAGCAGCCCGCGGGCGCCGCGCGGATGGCGCTCGCCGACCGCGTCGTAGTACGAGTTGAACAGGAAGTCGAACTGCGGATGATGCGAGCGAAAATTGCGATCGGCCGCGGCGAGCACGAACCGCTCGAAGAACCAAGTCGTGTGGGCCAAGTGCCACTTCGGCGGGCTCGCCGCGGGCATCGACTGCAGCTGATAATCTTCGATCTCGAGCGGCGCGCACAAGTCTACCGTCGCACTCCGGATGGCGCGGTACCGGTCGGCGATTGGCTGGTGCAGAGAGGTCACGCGTCGCCCGGGGGAATCGAATCGTCCGATGCCATCATAGGCGAGGCGACGCGGCGAGAATCAAACGGCGCGGGGAGAAACTACTTCGCGTACTTCAAACCCTTCAAGGTGACGTCCGTGTAGTGGCCGATGGTCGTGGCCCAGTGGCCGAGGGCATCGACCCAATTGTCGGCGATGGCCCCGATGATGAGGCCGGACATTTCGCCGTCGCTCCCTTCGCCCAAGCGGATGCGTTTCGGCGGGTTGAACGGAGTTTCAGTGCCCATCATTGCGGGGCCCCGAGTCGAAATTCGGCAACCGACCTCGCATCGGTGGACTCGCGTCCATTATTATCACTTCCGTCATTCCAGCATCAACCCACCCACCCAACCGTGGAATGACGACCGACTTTCGGAACGACCTATGCCTATCAAAGAGTTACGTCGAATTCGGCTCTCGTCCGAATTCACTCCGCCGGTGCAGAATGCCCTCCCGTGGCTTTGGAGCGGCTATCTACTGCCGGGGGATATCACCCTGATGACCAGTGCGTGGAAGACCGGCAAAACGACATTGCTGGCCGGACTGCTCCAGAGTTTGGGGACGGGGACGCCGTTCTTGAACCGCCCGACCCGACCGGCGCGGGCATGGATCGTCTCCGAAGAATCCGAGTCGCAGTGGGGCGAGCGCTTGCGCTCGATGCCGCTCGGGCCGCACGTCGAACTCTTGTCGCGGCCTTTCCCCGGTCGGCCCACCTCGGACGAATGGAACTTCCTCATCGACCGAGCCGCCGACGCCGCGGTCGCCGAAAAGCTCGAACTCGTCGTCATCGATCCGCTCGCTTCGTTCCTGCCCGGTCGGTGCGAGTCGGATGCCGGGACGCTGCTCGAAGCCCTGCAACCGCTGCACCGGCTGACGACCGCCGGGGTGGCGGTGCTGCTATTACACCACCCGCGCAAGAAATCGGCCGAGGTCGGCAGCAGCGCCCGCGGCTCCGGGGCGCTGCTCGGTTTCGTCGATTGCTCCGTCGAATTGACGCGCTACAGCAAGCTGAAGACCGACTTCCAACGCCGGTTGCTCTCGGCGCCGGGAGACGCCGGCCCGCCTCGCCTACGAGTGGGATCCGCAGACCGGCGCCTTCGCCGACATCGTCGATCCGCGCCAGCGGCAGCTCGAAGAAAACTGGCAGACGATCCTCGCCATTCTCGAAGGTCGCACCTCGGGCATCACGGCCAAGGAGATCGGCACCGTCTGGCCGGACGACGCGGCCAAACCGAGCCAAAGTTCGCTCTACGACTGGCTGAATCTCGCCGCTTCGCGCAAGCTGGTCCGCCGCGAGGGGAGCGGATCGAGCCGGAGTCCGTGGCGGTACCGGTTGCCGAACGAGGACGACGAATACCGCGACCGCGGGGAACTGCCGCCGCTGAAGGGCTTGAATTGGTAGGGGTCGGTTGTGGTACGGTGTAGAATTCGGACGGCGATACTCGAAGAGGCGAGCCATGCCGATCCACTTATTTCTGCACCGGGCCGGCACGTGAACATCCCCATGGAAACGACCTACGCGGCTTCGTGGGCACCGACGCAGAAGTCGATCCGGGAGTTGGTGGCGGGATAGAACGCCGCGAGGGTTATCGGAGGTCGCTGAGGGTGAGTGCGCCGTAGGGTGCGTCCGGCGAGTACAAGCCATCGAAACTCCACGAGCAGGTCGGGATCACGCCGCCGAGTCCGAGGATGGACGGGGAACCGAGCGGCCCGCCGACGCGGAACAGCACGGGCCAATCGAATGGGTACCCGGCGAGATCGGCGTTCCACCAGCAGCGGATGCGACCGGGGCGAACGCGAAAAGGTTGGATGCCGGTCGGTGTTCGGAGCTGGAGTTCGATCTCGGTATGGGACGGAGGCACGGGTATTCCGCGCAAATCGGCGAGATCGAGATTGATCAGGGAATACGACGCGCCGGAGTCAATTGCGAAGGGAAGAAGTTCCGTCGTCTGCCCGTTGTCGGTTGCGAGGTGAAGGTCGACGCGGCACCGCAAACCGACCATGCCGAGTACCTCGACCCGGTTCAGCGAAGGGATAAACGGCACTCGCAAATCGCTTTGCCGCAAGTCGGACGACATGGGAGGATCGCTTTCCGCTCAGTACCAGCCTTCGGTATCTTCGACGACGACGCGTGCTCTCTCATGAATGGGGAGCGTTCGCAGGAGGAAAAAGATATCGCGCTCCCCGGAGACGATCACAACCTTGTCTCCCGAACCCGTCTTGAACGTCAGGACCGGCTGCCCCCGATAGAGCTTCTCCAAACATTGTCGCTCGCGCAAGTAGCGAATGGCGTCGGCGGTCGGCGGTGGTTCGTAACCCGCGAATTCCTTGGCCATCAGATCATCGAACTCGGGATCTTCCATCGCCGGCGGGACGATGCGCCCGGCGATGATGTCCCGTGTGCGGGCGAGCAGTTCCGCATCCGCGAACGAATGGGCCCCTTCAAAAATCTCCGGTCCTTCCAACACGGCGGCGGGCGACATCACTAGTTCCTCCGGGGCACTCGGTTTATGGAATTGTACCGCCGGCCCACCTCGCCCGCTACTTCTCGGTACTTCGGCCCCTTCGTCGAAAATTTACCCCCCCGCCCGCACCTCCACCCCCACCGGCAGTTCGTCGTCGAAGGCCCCTTCGTCGGCCGTGATGTTCACGATGCCGTTGGCTGTAATGGCCAGCGTGTGCTCGACGTGGACGCTGGCCAGACCGTCCCGCGTCACGACCGTCCAATGGTCCCGCAGCGTCACCACTTCCGACGTGCCCATGTTGACCATCGGCTCGATGGCGAGCACCAATCCGGGTTCGATCCGGAAATCGTGCTTGCGGGTATCCCGCGATACGTAATTGGGCACCTGCGGGTTCTCGTGCATCACCCGACCGATGCCGTGGCCGACGTAGTTGGTCACGACGCTGAACCCGGATTGCTCGGCGTGCTTTTGCATCCGGCTGGCGACTTCGCTCCACCATTTCCGCCGCGGCAGTTCGTCGATGGCCATTTGCAAAACTTCGGTGCCGACTTTCAAAAGCCGGAGTCGTTCCGGTTTGACGACGCCGATGGGCAGCGTGACGGCGCGGTCGGCGCACCAGCCGTTGAGCCGGCAGGCGGTGTCGATCTTCAGAAGGTCGCCGTCTTTCAAGACGCGCTCGCCGGGGATGCCGTGGACGACTTGCTCGTTGAGGCTCATGCAGGTGACCGAGGGGAACGGCACTTTGCCGGGGTAGCCCTTGAAGAGCGGCGTCGCGTGGTGCGCGGCGAAGAAGGCTTCGACGGCGCGGTCGATCTCGACGGTCTTCACGCCGGGCTTGGCCATGTCGCGGCAGATCTTATGCGCGCGGGCGACGAGCTTGCCGGCCTCCCGCATGAGGATGAGTTCGCGGGCCGACTTCAATTCGGGCGGGCGGTTGTTGTGCCGTTGAAACATGGTATCCGTGGGGTAGCAGCCATTGAATCCGACCGGCCGAGAATCAGCCCCGTTCCGGGAGGCGCCGCAGGATGTTCGCGTAGATCGTCTCGACGGGGTCGACGGCTGAAATCTCTTTCAGCAATCCGGCCCGGCGGTAGTGCTCGACCAGTGCGTCGGTGTTCGCGTGGAACTCTTCCAACCGGGTGCGGACGGTCGCTTCGCCGTCGTCGGGGCGCTCCGCCAAGGGGTGCCCGCAGCGATCGCAGATGCCCGGTCGCACGGTCGGTTGAAACGCCAGATTGTAGCAGATGCCGCAGGCCGCGTTGGAACAGCAGCGCCGCCCGCCGACGCGGCGGACGACTTCGTCGTCGTTCACGGCGAGATCAACGACGGCGTCGAGCTTCAAAAATTGCTGCGCCAACAACGCGTCCAAGGAGATGGCTTGGGAGTAGGTCCGCGGGTAGCCGTCGAGCACGAACTTTTCCGGCCGGCGGGCGCGGAACAGGTCCGCGACCATATCGTTGGCCATCGTATCGGGCACGAGCCGGCCGGCGTCGATCAGGGGCCGGGCTTCCCGCCCCACGTCGGTTCCCAGGCGGATCGCTTCGCGCAGGATATCGCCGGTGCCGATGTAGACCAGCTGCAGGCGCTCGCACAGTCGTCTGGCTTGCGTCCCTTTGCCCGAACCCGGCGCACCGATCAAAACCAAACGCATGGACGAACCCAAGGCCTGCGGCGGACGACCCACATCGGGATTCGCTATTGTCCGATTCGGGCGGCGACCTGCAAGGGGAAAGGGTGCTTTCGCACGATGGAGTAGGAAACGGCAACGAAAACGGGCCGGCGCACCGCGGTGCGTCGGCCCGAGAATTGTCCGGATCGGAATTACCGCTTGCCCGCGGTCGCTTTGGCCGGCGACATCTTGCCGGATTTCGACGGGGCCGACTTGGTCTTCGCCTCTTCTTCTTCATCGTCTTCGACTTCTTCATCCGCGTCTTCGTCTTCGTCTTCCTCGGGCTCGTCCGAGTCGTCGCTACCTTCATGGTCGGCTTCGTCGTTGACCGTCGATTCGGCGATGCCGGTCAATTTCGCGTCGGCGGCTTTTTCTTCTTCGAGCGTTTGGGTCATCATGGCCGCGACTTCGGTTTCGCCCAAAACCGTGGCGAACACACGGGCCGCACCGTACCCCGCGATTTCGTAGTGTTCCACTTTCTGCGCGGCGACGATCATCGCGGCGTCCTTCGCGGCCGGCGAGCCTTCCTCGGCCATGACTTCCGCGCCTTCTTCCAACAAGCCCTTCATGGCTTGGCAGGTTTTGCCCTTGGCCTTGATCCCGAGCAACTCGCAAGCTTTCTCGAGCCGGGCGGCCTGTTCGCGGGTTTCTTCCAAGTGACCTGTGATGGCGGCTTTCAGCCCCGCGTCGCCCGCGGCCTTCGCCATCTTGGGCAACACCTTGATCAATTGCGTTTCGGCGCTGTACAAGTCGCGGACGAGGTCGTTGAGCACATCCCGCAGAGAAGTCAACATGGTGCGGCTCCGGTGAGAATCTTGTCGATGCGCAGCGAAGTCCGCGCGGTTCGAAAGACACGCAAATCGAATGCCACAGCGCGCGCGACCGAAGCGTTCCCTCGGCCTACCGGATGAAAACTTGTTGCGCCGTCTGCCCAAGCGCGCGACGCCGGCTTCCGCGCCGAAACGAAAAAAGCCGGCGAACATCCCGTTCGCCGGCTCCGCGATTCCCCCGCCACCGTATCAATCGCCGTCGGTGAGTTGGGCGTAGTTCCGCATGACGAGGTGGCTGTTGATTTTCTGCACCAGGTCGAGGGCGACGCTGATGACGATGAGCAAGCCGGTGCCGCCGAAGAAAGCCGCGACCGTCGGGTGGATTTCCAGTTCGGACCCGACGATCGTCGGGATGATCGCGATGATCGCGAGGAACGCCGCCCCGACGTAGGTGATCCGCATGAGGACGCGTTCGAGGTAATCGGCGGTGCTCTTACCCGGGCGGTACCCGGGGATGAAGCTGCCGTAGTCCTTCAGGTTGTCCGCGACTTCTTTCGGGTTGAACGTGATGGCGACCCAGAAGTAGCAGAAGACGTAGATCAGAACGATGTAGAGGACGTTGTAGATCCAGCCGGCGTTGCGCTGGAAGATGTTCCCCAGCGTCGCGGCCCATTGCACTTCGAATTGCCCGGCGATGATGTTGAACACCAACCCCGGCACGATGAGCAGCGTGCTGGCGAAGATCACGGGCATGACCCCGGCGGCATTGAGCTTCATCGGCAGGAAGTTGCGCGAGCCGCCGAACGTGCGGCGACCGCGGATGTGCTTGGCCGATTGCGTCGGGATGCGGCGCTGGGCCTTCGTGATGGCGATGACCCCGACGACGACCGCGATGAACAAGAACCCGAGGACGAGGATTTTCTCGAGGCTGATATCCCCCGATTCGCTGCCGAGGGTAAACAGACTCGGTTTGAGAATGGTCGTGCCGGGCGTGAAGATCATGATGCCGATGGCTTCGGGGATGCGGGCGATGATCCCGGCCATAATGATGAGCGAGATACCGTTGCCGATACCGTATTCGTCGATCTGTTCGCCGAGCCACATCAAAAACAGAGTGCCGGCGGTCATCATAATGACCGCACCACCCCCGAAGAAAATGGCGTTGAATTGGCTATCCATGACCCCGCCAATCGCGGAGCCCCCGCCGCCCCCGGCGTCGGCGCGCAATAGAGACTGTACAAAGACCGTCGATTGAATGATGCAAATTGGCACCGTGAGGTACCGCGTGTATTCGTTGATTTTCTTCCGGCCCGATTCGCCTTCTTTCCGAAGGCGTTCGAGCGAGGGCAGCACCCCGGACGAAAGCAGCTGCATGATGATCGACGCGGAAATGTACGGCATGATGCCGAGCGAGAAGATGCACGACTGGCTTAGGTTCCCGCCCGAGAAGAGCGACACGAAACCGAGCATCTTGCCGAGGGCCCCGCCGCCGGCGTTGGCCATCTTCTCGGCGAGGAGGGCTTGGTCGATCATGGGGAGCGGCACGTAATAGCCGATCCGATACGCGGCCAAGAAGAGCAGCGTGATGAAGATCTTGCGGCGCAGTTCGGGGATCTTGAAGATTGTGACTAATTGCGAGAACATAACACCCCGATGTCGAATTTCGGATTTGGGATTGCGGATTTCGGATTAGAAACCCGGATTTGATGAACGTCGACGGCCCGTTCTTCAAATCCGAAATCCGCAATCCCAAATCCGAAATCGGATCAGGTTCCTTCCGGCCACTTCTTCTTGGCGCGGTTGCCTTGGCCCATCTTATTGCGGACGGGTTTCTTCGGCGGCGGAATCACTTCACAGGTGCCGCCGTGGGCTTCGATCTTCTCGCGGGCCGACTTTGTGAAGTGGTGGGCCTTCAACGTGAGTTTCTTGGTGACATCGCCTTCGCCGAGGACGCGGAGGCCGTCGAACGTGCCGACGACGAGGCGCTTGGCCTTCAACGAAGCCATGTCGACCAGTTCGCCCGGCTCGTATTGCTCGTCGATATCGCGGACGTTGACGATGGCCCAGTCTTTGGAGAAGGTCGCGTTGGTGAAGCCCCGCTTCGGGATGCGGCGGTGGAGCATCGTCTGGCCGCCGACGAACAGCGGATTCGGCTTGGCCGAACCGGCGCTGGCGAATTGCCCTTTGTGCCCGCGGCTACCGGTTTTGCCGTGCCCGGATCCGACGCCCCGACCGACGCGCTTCTTGAGTTTTCGTTTGTGGAGGCCGTCCGAGAGTGTCGTCAGGTCCATTAGAGTTGCACTCCCCGGAGGTTGGCGACGGTTTCGCGCGTGCGCAGTTGCTTCAACCCGTCGATGGTGGCTTTCACGAGGTTGATCGGGTTCGTGCTGCCGTGGGTCTTGGTCAGGATATTTTCGATCCCGGCCGCTTGGAGCACTTCGCGGACGCCGGGACCAGCTTTGACGCCGGTACCGGGGCCGGCAGGGACTAAAATCACCCGGCTCGCGCCGAACTTGCCGATCACACGGTGCGGGATCGTTTTGTCTTTGAGTTGGAGCTTCTTGGCCCGGCGGGCCATCTGCTCCCCTTCTTTGATCGCCTTTTCGACGGCCGGCGGCACTTCGTTGGCCTTGGCGTAGCCGAAGGAAACTTTGCCGAGCTTGTCGCCGACGACGACGAGAGCGTTGAAGCTGAAGCGGCGACCGCCTTTGACCACGCACGCGCTGCGGCGGATCTTGACGAGGTAATCTACCATCCCCTGCTCGCGCGAATCGCGGTCGTCGCCGCCGCGACCCCCGCGACCGCCGCCGCTGCCGCCTCGGCCACCACCACCTTGTTCATTCGCCATGATCGACCCCAGTGCTATGTAGGCATCGGACGCGCCGGTCCGCTATTCTCGTTTCAACCCTGCTGCTTGTCGGCCTTGTCGGCCTTCTTCTCTTTTTTCGGTGCGGCCACCGGGGCGGCTTCCTTCGGGGCTTTCACCGCGTCGACCAACCCGGTGCAGACCAAACCGGCTTCGGTGGCGGCGCGGGCGAGGGCCTTGACGCGGCCGTGGAAGCGGTAGTTACCCCGGTCGAAGGCCGCTTGGGAGATCCCCTTGGCCTTCGCTTTCTCGGCGAGTTTCTTGCCGACGAGGGTCGCCGCGGCCACGTTGCCGCCCTTGGTGGCTTTATCGCCTTTGTCACCGGTCGATGCGGAGGCAAGGGTGATCATGTTTTCGTCGTCGATCAACTGCGCGTAAATGTGCAGGTTGCTGCGGAACACAGACAGTCGCGGCTTGCTGGCCGTGCCGCGGATGGCCTTGCGCACGCGGTATTTCCGCCGCTGGCCCTGTATCGCTTTGAGTTTATTGGCGTCCATGAATCACTGGCTTTCGGCTGGAAGAAAAAGGTTCGAGTTTCCGAGCCTACGGAATACCGGAGACCCTCTGGGGAACTCTGAGCCCGGTTACTTGCTGGCTGCGAAGGACTTGCCTTCCTTGCGGCGGACGACTTCGTTTTCGTAGCGGATACCCTTGCCTTTGTACGGTTCCGGCTTCTTGCTCGCCCGGATTTCCGCGGCGAACTGGCCCACGCGCTGTTTGTCCGAACCCGTGACCAAGATGGTCGTCGGGTCGGGCACGGCGACGGTGATCCCTTCCGGCGGCGTGTGCAAAATGCGGTTGGCGAAGCCGACGGTCAGTTCGACCGACTTGCCTTTCATGGCCGCTTGGTAACCGACGCCTTCGATCTTCAGCCGCTTCGTGTACCCCGCCGTCACGCCGACGACCATGTTGTTCACGAGGGCTCGAGTCAGGCCGTGGAGCGCCCGGTTCTGGCGGTCGTCGTTCGGGCGCTCGACCAGAATTTGCTTCGCGTCCACCGTAAGCTTCATCGCCGGGTGGTGCGTGAATTCCAGCTTGGCGCCTTTGGGGCCTTCAACCTTCAGGGTCGTGCCCGCGAGGTTCACCTTCACGCCCGCCGGGAGGACCACGGGCTGCTTGCCAATCCGACTCATTGCGAAACCCTCGGTCCAAGTTCCGAGACCGGCAAAGCCGGGCTTGAGGTCAACTTGAAACCAGAAAACTATGAAACTCCGAAGCTCAGTCGGTGATCACCAGACTGTACACAGGATTTCGCCGCCGACTTTGGCTTTGCGGGCTTGGCGATCGCTCATCACGCCCCGGCTGGTACTGATGATGGCGATACCCAAGCCGTCGAGCACGCGGCGGATCTCGGTGTAGCTCTGGTACACGCGGCGGCCCGGTTTCGAGTAGCGGTCGATCTTGCGGATCACGCGCTCGCCGTCCGGACCGTATTTGAGGAATACCTGAAGCGTTACGTGGGCTTCGCCCAAGTCGGTCGCTTCAGCGAATTCCTTGTGGCCGTCCGTTTCGGCGTACTTGCCGGTGCGGTAGCCCGTGATGAAGCCCTCGTCGACGAGGACTTTGGCGATGGCGACTTTGAGCTTGGTCGCGGGCATGTCGACGAACGGGCGCTCGACGTTGCTCGCGTTGCGAATACGTGTCAACATGTCGGCGACGGGATCGGTCATCATGGGAGCGGGTTCCGGGTATCGGGTTCCGGGTGTCGGAATCAATTCACACTGATGTCGAGTTCGGATCGATTCGGGCGGGGTCGCAGTTTGCGATACCCGATCCCCGAGATCCGGAACCCGACTGGTTACCAAGACGCCTTGCGCACGCCGGGTATGAGGCCATCGCTGGCCATGTCCCGGAAGATGATCCGGCAGACCCCGAACTTGCGGAGCACGGCCCGCGGTCGACCCGTCAGGGTGCAGCGGTTGCGGATGCGGATCAAATCGCGCGGCCGCATGACCTTGGTCTTGTCGCGCTGCTCTTCCGGCTTGGCCATCTCGAGCTTGTGGGCCGCGAGCGAAGCCATTTGCTTGCGAAAACGAGCCATTTTGGCGTCGGTTGACATCCATCGACCTCGGGGTGATTTTTGACCGTCATCGCGGCGTTCCGACTCGGGCGGTGGTGTGCACCGTGAGCAGGCCGTTCCGCGGGAATAAAATAGTGTACTGGATCGCCGGGCGATCGTCGCGGTCAGTTGCCGATTTCGTAGGTCACGCTCCGCGTGACACCGGGATCAATCGAGCTTCTGGATTTAGGAAGGTGGCGTCACGCGGAGCGTGACCTACAAAATCCCTCCAATATCGCCGCTCGGCGGTCGAATCACCTTCGGAAGAACCCGAAAAACGCGCCGGAGTTCCTTGACGGCTCCCGGCGAATCCATCAGACTATCCGGGCGTTCACCCGCGGTGAGTTGGGGGAAGTATGATCCGCTTCGCGTGTCCGGGGTGCTCGGCGACGTTCACCGTCACGG
>JAYSYN010000147.1:0-15703 GCA_043727575.1 Fimbriiglobus sp. | reverse complement strand
ACACCCGAGGCCCGAATTCTAAAAATAACGGCAATTTTTTTTGGTAGGGTATGCGCGCGCCACCTCGGCCTCCGTTATGGTGGTGGGCGTTCCGCATTCGGAGATCGTCGATGGCCGGCAGTATGACCGTCGTACAACAGGCTTGGGAAGACCCCTACGATTCGGACGCGTGGGACCGATTGCAAAAAAGGTACACAGACATCGTCTACCGCTGCGCGCTCAAGCTAGTCGACGGGCGAGTCGCCGCGGCGAGAGAATTGGTCCTCGACGTCTTCACCAACTTGCACCGGTGCTTCCGCGAGCGGGGGTCGGGGCCGATCGAGCTGACGAACGGCACGTTCCGGCACTACGTCGAGCGGGCTACGGAAGCGGCGGCCATCGACCGGCGACGGCGTGCGAGCTGTCGAAAAAAACATGAATCGGCCGCCGCCAAAACCCTCGATTCCCGCGTTTCCGATCCCATCGCGGAACTGGACGCCGAGATCGACTACCGCGAGCGGCTCGACCGGGAGGTGACGCGCTGCACCGACAGCTACCCGGCGATCCGCCGGGGCGTGCAGGCCGAAGCGCGGACGTGGGAGATGTTCTTGCGCGTCGTCCTCCAAGGGGAAGTCGCCGCCGATCTAAACAGGGCCTACGGTATCGACCGGCCCGGCACGGTCGCCCAATACGTGCGGCAGGTGCGGGATCGCCTTTTCGAACTCCTCGAACTCCCGCGCGGCGGCCGCGTACAAAAGGACCAATCGACCGCGATCCTCGTCAAGGTTCTCGAGCGTTATGAACGATCACATCCCGGCCGCTGATCTCGATGCCTACATCCGCGGCGATCTCGACGGTCTCCCCCGCTACGCGGAGGTGGATGCGCATTTGAGGGAGTGCCCGCGCTGCAACGACGAGCACGACCGCATCGAACGCGGAACCGCCGCCCCCGCCCCGATCGTCGCCCCGGCGTCGCTGCACGATGCCATCGTCCGGTTGGACCACCGGTTCGCGCCCGGCGAGCGCATCGGGGATCACATCGTCATCGAACGAGTCGGCGTCGGCGGGCAGGGGTCGGTGTGGTCGGCGTGGAACACGGTCGAACGCCGCTACCAAGCGCTCAAATTCGTCGGGCTCGCGGCGCCCGATCCCGATTCCACCGTCGCCGATTCGACGCGCCCCCGCAATTTGATCGCGGAATTGCGGGAGGCCGTGCGGCTCGACCTGCCGCACTTCATCACCGTCCACGGGCTCGGGCGGTCGAAAGGCGATTGGTTCATCGCCATGCAATTGGCGGCCGGGCGAGATTTGTCCGCCTGGGCTTCCGTTGGTGCGGGGCGAATCGTAAGCTGGATCTTGCCCGTCGCGGAATCGATCCACGATGCGAATCGGCACGGGCGCGGGCATTTCGATGTGAAATCGCACAACATCCTCCTCGTCAATCCGACGCCGGGGCAACCGCAGCCGGGGGCCCCTTTGGGCATGCCCCCGCCCGGGGACCCCGATCGGCTCTCCGCCCGGCTCGGGGACTTCGGCTTGGCCGCCTTCGCCGCGCGCGGCGAATTGCCGGCGGGGACCGACGGCTACGCGGCGCCGGAGCAGCGCGATCCCGGCCGGGATGCGTTCCGGTCCGACCCGGTGAAACGGGCCGGCGCCATCGACGGGTTCGGATTGGCGGCGACCATCTGTTCGGTCTCGGCCGGCATCGCGCCCGGCGCCCGGCGCGGGGTTCCCTTTTCTCCACCGGACGCCGCTCGGATCGTGACTGCCGGCTTGGATCGCAACCTCTCGGCCATTCTCGCCAAACAACTCGATGCCGATCCCCGATGCCGCTACGGATCCGTGGCCGAATTCGCCGCGGACCTGCGCCGCTGGCTGACCGGCGAGCCGGTCGGGGCGAGATCGCGCTGGCGGAACGTCCGAAAACTCCATTGGGCGTACCGCCGGCAGGGGCCGTGGGCGCGCGTCGGGCTCGCCGGACTCCCGGTTTTGGCGGTGGCCCTCGGATTGGCCCTCCACGAACGGGAGAGCGCGGTCGCGGAAGCGGAACAGGCGAAATCGAGGCAGCTGGAGGCCCGACTCGAGCAGATCGAGAAACATAAAATCGCCGATCTCGTGACGGCGGCCCGCCGCGCGGCCGTCCGGGATCGGCACCGCGAATTGCTGGCCGTCTTCGAAGAACTCGAAGATGCCGGGATCGCTCTCACCCACGAGATGCGCCTCGATAAGGTGAAGGCGCTGGCGGCTCTGTTCGACACCGACGCGGTGCGCCGCGAACTCGAATCCGTCGACTTCGATGCGATCCCCGCGCGTTTGCGCGGGCAGTTCGACCTCTGGCGCGCCACCACGCTGTTCGGCAGAGACGATGCGGCCGCGGAAAAATGCCTGCGCGAGGCGATCGCGCGAGAATTGCCGCCGGCCGAACGCGAATATTCCAAAGGTTTGACCGCGCCCACGACGCCCGCCTCCATCGAGCATTTTCAGCGCGCGATCGAATTCGATTACCGCTACCAGCCGGCCCGCTCCGACGCGTGCTTGTTGATGCTCATGCTCGGGCGGTTCGACGATGCGATCCCACTCGCGAAACAATCGTCCCAACTTTTTCGGGAGCGGCCGGAGTTCCCCATCATCGGGGCGCTCGCGCATGGGCTGAAAGGCGAACCCGAATTGGCCCGAGCATCGCTCGAATCGCTCAATTCGTGCCCGTCCGTCACCCCGGAGGATGCCCAAAGCCTCCAAAATATCCTCCCCGCGCTGGCGCTGGGGCGGCGGATCATGAGGAGCGAGACCCACCACGAGCCTTTCGATGCCGGTCTGGAAAAACAGTTCGCCGCGATGTTCGGCCGCTTGAAAAATTCTGTCGAGAAGGACGGCGGGCGGTTGCGCTCGACGCCCGCGACCTCCTTGTTCGGGCACCTCCCGCCGAAGCTGCGCGACCGCATGACGCTGTACCGGCCGATGTTCGGGATCGGCGGGGAAATCGTGGCTGTGCAGAACTGGCCCTTTTCACTCGGGACGCCCGAAGAGCTCTTGCGCATCGCCGACGAACACCCCGAAGGCCTCCTGCTGACGATGGCGGCGAACGGCTTTTTCGCGAGGGCGAGCCGGAACGGTTTCAGCCCCGAAGACTCCGAAGAGAAGTACCGGGCGCTGGTCGCGGCGGCGGGGGTGGCCCGCCGGGCCGCCGAAGCCCCGAATATCGCGGGTTCCCAAGACATCGCCTGCGATCTCGCCGTCGCGTTCAACGCCATCCTGGCCAATCCGAAAGCGATCGGGGCCCGGGCGAAGCCCGAATACGGGCGGATCTCGGCCGAACTCCTCCGGATGCGTTTGAAGCGGTTCGGCGAGATCCCCGTGGCCCACTGCGGAACCGCGGTCAAATCGGCCCGCATCGATCGCGAATTCGCCCTCGCCCGCGACATCCTCGACGGTTGGGAGCGGCGCGCCCCGGGCGATCTTTCCGCGGCGCGCCTCCGCGCCGAGATCGAATTGGCGCTCGGGAATTATCCCGCGGCCATCGCGGCGGCGGAGCGGGTCCTGAACGGGCACCCCGAGGATGCCCAAATGCGGGAAATCCGTTTCACGGCTTGGCGCGAGTGCACCGGGCTCGTGCTCCGATCTTGGGTCGATGCGGCGGGTTTCGCCGGACACCGCTGATGGAGAGCCGGGCGGCGGAGAGTTCGCGGCCGTCGTAGGTGACCGGCACCGAGCCGCCGTCGACCCGCTCGTAGATGCGGCGGTCGGAGCCGACAAAGAGGCTCCCCTCCGCTTTCGGCCCTTCCGACAGCTGCAGGATCGCTCGCTCAGCGTGGATCTCGCCCGGTTTCGTACCGGGTCCATGAAATTGATGACGGCCGCAGCGATCTGCGCCCTCTCACTTTGCGAAGTGGAGTTGGGACTAACGGGACTGAACAATCGAAGATCGGTCAGAGATGCGAATTCGCATCCGCTCTGAGAACATTACCACCTCCGTCGCACCGTACCGGTTTTGTTGTCCCGGCTACGCCGGACTATGCGGGCCAGTGCGGATTGCAAGGCCGGGCCCTGTCGGGTGCCCGGTCGACTATTTTCTCTCTGCCTGCGGCATTCACTCGCTCGCACAAAATAGCCGTCCGGTCAGCCTTGCAATCCGCCCTTCGTCCCGCGTCGCTGGCATCCATGCTGAGTAAGGCGAGGCCTGCAAGAATGCCTCGTCTCACTCAGCACTTCGAAAGGAACAAACCCATGCGGCACGACTCCACCTCCGAATCCGATCTTCTCGCGGGGCTCGACGAAGCGGCCACCGCGCCGCTGCACCCGAGTCAATTTGTGCTTGCGCTCGCGCCGACCTTGTATTATTCGGAGGGGGTTCAACCCAGTTTGGTTTCTCCGATGGCAACGACGCGGCCCGACCGTCAGCCCACGCTGACCGATTTGGTCGACCCGCCGGAGATTGAGCCGCCCGAAGGAGCCGACCGTGCAGTACAAAACGATCGTCCTGGAATTGCTAGCGACGAACGGAGCCCTTTTCCGGCGTTTGAATGCGGCGCGGATGGTGTTGGCGGTTGCGGACACATGGGCCACGGAGTTGAAGCGGCGCCACCTGGACTGGATGGTGCGTTTGATGGACTCGCCGGTGCCCCCGGATTCGATCTCGGTTTCGTCGCGCGCGTTGGAACTGGCGGTGGAGGAAGTGCGGCCGCACCTTTCGCCGAGCGAAGCGGCGGACGGCGGGGAAGCCTTCGATCTGGACTCGGCGATGGCCTATCTCGCGAGTCGCACGCCGCCCGCGTGACGCGGCTGCGGAACCAACAACCTTCTTTGTTCGATACGATACCCGAACCGGTCGAAGACGACACGCCTCCCATTCCGGCGTCCGACCCTCCCACCCCGCGCGATGCCATAGCGACCAAGCCTTTTCGACCCGCGCGTCCGGTTCGCGCCTCGAGCGGGCCGTCGCTTTTCGACACGGTTCTACATAAAGACGAATCCAGCGCGTTCGAGCCGGAAGCGGGCCCGACGCGGGCGCCCCCGGCCGCACCCCAATTCGCACCGGGTGAAAAGGCCAAAGCCCGCGACATCCTCGCCGCCATCCGAACCCTCCACACCATCGAACGCGGACAACGGCCGGCCACGGCCGACGAACAGACCGCCCTCGCCCGCTTCCCCGGCTTCGGTCCCGTCGCCCTCTCGCTCTTCCCCGATCCCGTCACCGCCGAATTCAAAAGCCCGGAGTGGCGCACTCTCGGCGGAGAACTGCGAGGACTCTTGACGCCGGAGGAATACGCGAGCGCCAAGCGGACGACCTTCAGTGCGTTCTACACCTCCCCGATCATCATCCGCGCCATCCATGCGGCCCTGCCGCGCTTGGGCGTGCCCGACGGCGAGCTCGTGCTCGAACCGGGCTGCGGCAGCGGCAATTTCATGAGCTTGGCGGCGCCGGGGATGCGTTTCATCGGCGTCGAACTCGACGCGATCTCCGGCCGCATCGCCCGCGCCCGCCATCCCGAGCACGACATCCGCATCGAGGATTTCCGGGACACGCGATTGCCCGAATTGGACGCGGTGGTCGGCAATGTTCCATTCGCCGATGTGAAATACGACTACCGGGGCCAAAAGCTCCCGCTGCACGATTACTTCTTGGCCAAGTCCCTCGGAAGCCTGCGGCCGGGCGGTGTATCGGCCGCCGTCACCAGCCACTTCTCGCTCGACAAACAGAATGGCGCGGCGCGCGAAGCCTTGGCCGGGCAAGCCGATTTCTTGGGGGCCATCCGCCTGCCCTCGGACGCGTTCAAACTCGAAGGCACGGCCGTCGTCACCGACATCCTCTTCCTGCGCAAGCGCGCCCCCGGCGAACCCGAGCGCCACGCCGACTCCGAATGGCTCACGACCGATCCCGTGCAACTCGAGGGCGCGCAATTCCCGATCAACGCCTATTTCCTCAACCGGCCCGAGATGATCCTCGGCACCTTCAGCCGCAAGGACACGCTGTACGGCAACGGCTACAGCATCGACTCCACCGGCGACTTGGCGACCCGATTGCAACACGCCATCGCACTACTTCCCAGTTTCGCACCCCCGGAGCGAGAATCCCCGGCCACTTTCCCGAGACCGGCCTTTGCCGCCCCGGCACCCGAAGGGCCGACGGCCGAAGGGAGCCTCGCCATCGGCTCCGACCGCCGCATCTACGAGCGTGTCGACGGCGGCAGCGTGCCGGTCACCTACGGGGGCCGCGAACTCTCGGCCGACGGGACACTCGTCGGCCGGCGGATCGGATCACTGATCGGTCTGCGCGACCGCGCCCGACGCGTGCTGCAATCGCAGAACGAAGGTTGGCCCGAGGACGAGCGCGAATCGGCCCGCCGGGCCTTGAACTGGGATTACGACCGCTTCCTCGCCCAGTACGGCCCCATCAACAAAACCACTTTCTCCGAATCCCGAGACGGCGGCTGGATCCGGCGCATGCCGAACCTGGCCCGGTTTCGCGAGGATCCCGATGCCATGCTGGTCATGGCCTTGGAGGAGTACGACGAAGAAGCGGGCCGCGCGGCCAAGGCGCTGATCCTCCTTCGCGATGTTGTCGGAAACACTCCCCCGGTGACGAGGGTCGCCATGGCCGAGGACGGTTTGCTCGTCTCCCTCGACCGCAAAGGCGTCGTCGATCTCCCCTTCATCGCCTCTCTCTATGGCCGGCCACCCGAAACCATCGCGGCGGAACTCGGCGACTTGCTCTACCGCGATCCCGCGACCGGGGCGTGGGAAACCGCCGACGCGTATCTGTCGGGGAACGTCCGGGCCAAGCTCGCGACCGCAGTAGCCGCCGGCCCGGAATACGCTCGCAACGCCGAGGCGCTGCGGCAGGTGCAGCCGGAGGATGTTCTCCCCGGCGACATCGACGCCAATCTCGGGTCGCCTTGGATTCCGGTGGCCGACATGGCGGCCTTCACCGCGGAACTTTTCCGCGTGCCCGAGGGGTCGATCCAGCTCGCGCATCTGCCCAAGGAGGCGGTCTGGAGCGTCGAGCCCGACGCCGCGGCCGAGCAGTCGGTGGCCGCGACCACCGAATACGGCACCCCCCGCGCGGGCGGCATTTGGCTCTTCGAACTCGCCCTCAACATGAAGACCCCGACCGTCTACGACGTGATCGAACGGGGCGACAAGGAAGAGCGGGTGGTCAATCCGGAGGCGACGCTGGCCGCCCGCGAAAAACAAAAGCTCATCAAAGAGAAGTTCCGCGCTTGGGTGTTCGCCGATCCCGACCGCACCGAGCGGCTCGTGAGGCTCTACAACGACACCTACAACAATTTGCGGCCGCGGCTCTTCGACGGCTCCCACCTCGCTTTCCCCGGCCTCTCCGCGGGGATCGCCCTCAACCCGCACCAGATGGACGCGGTCTGGCGCGGCATGTCGGGCGGCAATACCCTCCTCGCCCACGCCGTCGGCGCGGGCAAGACCTTCACCATGGCGGCCACCGGCATGAAGCGGCGGCAGGCCGGTTTGGCCCGCAAGCCGATGTACGTTGTGCCCAACCACATGCTGGAGCAGTTCTCTCGCGAATTCCTGCAGCTCTACCCCAACGCCAAGCTGCTGGTCGCGGGCAAAGACGATCTGACCCGCGACCGCCGCAAGCATTTGACGGCCAAAATCGCCAGCGGCGATTGGGACGGCATCATCGTCACCCATTCGTCGTTCGAGAAGATCGGCATGTCGAAAGAGTACCAGGCCGAATTCCTGCGCGACCAGATCGAGGAGTACGACGAACTGCTCGTCGAACGGGCCCGGCACGGCTCGAAGGCGAACCGCAACCTCATCAAGACCATCGAGAAACAAAAGGCCCGCCGCGAAGCCCGGCTCGAAGCGCTGCTCGCCGCCGACAAGAAGGACGACGAGCTCGTCTTCGACGATTTGGGTGTCGACCAACTCTTCGTGGACGAAGCACAAGCCTTCAAGAATTTGGAGACGCCCACGAAGATGGACCGCGTCGCGGGCATTCAGACCGGCGGTTCGGAGCGGGCCTTCGATCTCTTCATGAAATGCCGCTATCTCGATTGCAAACACGCAGGCCGCGGAATCGTGTTCGCTTCCGGGACACCGATCAGCAACACCATGGTCGAACTCTACACCCTGCAGCGCTTCCTCGACCCGGAGGGACTGGCCTCGCGCGGGATCGAGCATTTCGACGCCTGGGCCGCCACCTTCGGCGAGATCGTCGAGAGCATGGAAATATCCCCGGACGGGGCGTCGCTGCGTCCGCGCAGCCGATTCGCCAAATTCGTGAATCTGCCGGAGCTCCAGCAGATGTTCCGGGCCTTCGCGGACGTGCAGACGGCGGAGATGCTCGACTTGCCCCGGCCGGCCCTGGAGGGCGGCAAGGCGCAGGTGGTCGCCTGCCCGATGTCGGACGAGCAAGCGGGCCTGCAGCGGGAGTTGATCGCCCGCTACGAAGCGGTCCGCTCGGCGAGGATCGATCCTCGCGTCGACAACGCTTTGGCGATCACGACCGACGGCCGCAAGCTCGCCCTGGACGCGCGACTGCTCTCCGCGAGTGCCCCCGACTTCCCCCGCTCCAAAGTGAACGCGCTGGTCGAGAACGTGGCGGCGGTGTGGGACAGAACCGCCGCGACGAAAGGGACGCAGTTGGTCTTTTGCGATCTCGGGGTCCAGCCGACCCCGTGGGGGTTCTCGGTCTACGACGAGGTGACCGCCAAGCTGGTGCATCGCGGCATACCGCGCGGACAGATCGCGTCCGTCGGCGAGGCCGACACCGATCCGAAAAAGCTGGCCCTCTTCGACAAGGTGCGGGCCGGGACGGTGCGCGTGCTGCTCGGCAGCACCATGAAGATGGGGGCGGGTACCAACGTGCAGAAGCGGCTCGCGGCGTTGCACCACCTCGATGCCCCGTGGAAACCGGCCGAGGTCGAGCAGCGCGATGGGCGCATCCTGCGGCAGGGGAACACCAATGCGCGAGTGTCGATCCACCGCTACGTCACCGAAAAGAGTTTCGATTCCTTCATGTGGCAAGCTTTGGAAACGAAGGCCAAGTTCATCGCCCAGGTGATGACGGGGGACTCGGCGGCGCGGCGCGCCGACGATGTCGGCGGGCAAGAGCTGAGTTTCGCCGAGGTGAAAGCCATCGCCTCCGGCAACCCGGCCGTGCTCACGCTCTCAGAGGCCGACGCCGAAATCCAAAGGCTCGCGGTACTGCGGAAGAATCACGCCGACGAAGAGTTCCTCGCCCGGCGCTCCGTGCGCGAACTCCCCGGGGTCATCGCCCGCCGGGAGGCCGAATTGGCAGCCCTCGAAGCGGATGCTAAAACGCTGGCCGCGAACGTGTCCCGGCCGGTCGAGATCGGCGGCCGCCGACCGCCGGCGGACCAAGTCATCGGCCTACTCGGCGACGCTCTCCACCGAATCCCGGAGCGTCCGATGCAGGCGCGCCGGTACATCCTGGGCGTGTACCGGGGGCTGGAATTCGGGGTCGAGCGTACTCCGGACGGCACGGCCGATGTCTATCTCGTCGGAGCGACGGATCGGTTGGGATTTCTGAGCGGCGATTCACAGGGGCCGCGGGCGGTGCTGAACGCCCTCGGTCGGCTGGCCGAGACTTATCCGGAGGCCGGCGAGAAGGCGCGGGCGAATCTGTCTCTTGCCGGACGGCAGCTGCGGGACTTCGAGGCCCGCATCGGTCGCCCGTTCGCCCAGGCCGCGAGGCTGGATCAGCTGTCGGCTCTGCGCGACCGGCTGCGGGCGGCGCTGACCGGATCATCCGGCCGCGCCGACGGCCACGATGCCGTGCCGGAGAGCGCGGAGGATCTCGCGACCGGATAGAAGCAATTGCTGGCGTCTGCGGCAATCCGCGAAGTCGGCCGCGCCTCTCCGCGCGGCTCGCGGGGCGAGCCGCCCGTGACGAGGCGAATCAGGCGGAATTCGGATCGAGGACAAGATCCGAGCCCGAGATGAGCCCCGGACCGTTCAGTGCGAATTATTGCGGAGCAGTCCCGGAATGTCCGGCGCGGTTTGCAGAACGCGGGCGACCTCGATGCCGTCGGCGAGTTCGCGGTACAGGATGATGAGCTTGTCGAACCCCTCGATGGGCCCGCGGCGGAAATCCCGGTAAGGCAGTTCGTCCAACCCGAGCGGCGGCCCAATCCGGGGCATTTCCAAAAGCAGTCCGAAGGCCCGCTCCGCGCTGTCCACGAATCCGAGGGCGGCGGTCCGTCCCGCGCGTCCGAGCAGGTAGTCGGCCAAGCTTTCGAGATCGGCCGTCGCCGCGCCCGACTGGTACACGATCCGTTCAGCGGCCATCGCCCGGACCCGCCGGGTCGCGGAGCCGGCCGCGGAGTCGATCCCAAAACGCTCGATCGGCCGGTTCGCCGGGGGGACTGCCCAAGCCGCGATCCAGCTCCCGCTTGAGCCACTCGGCGGTCGCTTCGGGCGTTTGCGCCCGGTATTCGGAAAGGGGCAGCGCGGCGAGGACTTCGAAGGGGGTCGAATCGCCGGCGCGCCCTCGACCCCCTTCGAAGTCCTCCTGCGTCGAACCTAAACGCAGAGGGCCGCTGCGGCCGGTTGTGGCGATTTCGCGCACCCGAGCCGCTCGGCCGTCGCGTCGAAGAACAGTTCGATTTCCGCGAGCGCGTCCGAGGGGACGTTGCTCGTCCTGCGGAACTTGGCCGTCGCCCTCGGCACGACGATGGAAGCGTTGATCCGCGAGTTGGAATGACTTCGGCCGACTCGGCGGGTGGTTTCGACCGGAGGGGCTTATATTCTAGCCCAGAAATCTCCGGTGCGAATTCTCGATTCTCGCACGATCTCCGGTGGCAGGGGCGAAAAACCGTTTGCGTTCGTAAGAAGAACAGCCTAGTATTTCTTACATGGCTACATCCGCACCCCCATCGCAAAGCTTGGAAGCCAGAATTGTTAGGCGCATTCGCCGGGCGAAAGGCGAATCCGTCGTCGTGGTCCCCGGCGATTTCTTGGATTTGGGCAGCCGCCAAGCGGTCGATACCGCCCTGCACCGCCTCGCCAACGCGGGCGCGCTGCGCCGCTTGGCACGCGGTCTGTACGACCTTCCGAAGCACCATCCGGTGCTGGGTCCCCTCGCCCCGTCCGTCGAAGCAATCGCCAAGGCTTTGGCCGGTCGCGACCGCACCCGGTTGCAGCCCGCGGGGGCGTACGCGGCCAACTTGCTCGGGCTCTCGGAGCAGGTGCCGGCCAAAGCGGTCTTTTTGACCGACGGCCCGAGCCGGACGGTCCGCGTCGGGGCCCAGACGATCCAACTGCGGCGGACGACGCCCCGCGCCATGGCCGCGGCCGGTCGGCTGATCGGGCTGGTCCAGCAGGCGTTTCGGGCGCTCGGCCGGGAGCACGTGACCCCGGAACGGATCGCGCACCTCAAAGCGACCCTTCCCGAATCGGAGCGCAGAGAGCTGCTGGGCGATCTCCGCTTGGCCCCGGTCTGGATGCACCCGATCCTGCGCGAATTGGCCGGGGAAGCGGCATGAAGCTGTCGTTCCTGGAGTTGCCGGCCGGGGAGCGGGCCGTCTACTTCAACGAAGCGGCCGCCCGGCGCGGCTTGTTGCCCGTGGTGCTGGAGAAGGACTTTTGGGTCAGCTGGCTGCTGGGCGTGCTCTTCGCATCGGGCTTCGCCGAAGCGCTCGTCTTCAAGGGCGGCACCTCGCTGTCCAAAGTCTTCGGGGCCATCGACCGCTTTTCCGAAGACATCGACCTCTCGCTGACCCCCGAGTTCTTGGAGCTCCCGGAACCCGGCGGGAGCCGCAACCAATCCCACAAGTGGATGGAGAAAGCCGAAGCGGCTTGCACCGCCGCGGCCCGGGACCGGATTGGGCCGGAACTCTAGGCGGCGGTCGAGGCCGTATTGGGCCACCGGAAACGGGCTTGGTTCGAGTTCCGAACGGACCCCCTCACCCACTCGCCGGTGCTGCTGTTCCACTACCCCACGTCCCAACCGGCGGGGTTCGCCTATCTCGAACGCTCGGTGAAGCTCGAATTCGGATCGCTCACCGACCAGCAGCCGGCCGGGCGCCACCCGGTGCGGCCGTGGCTCGCCGAGATTCTTCCGGAGGCGTTCGCCGATTGGAACTGCGAAGTGGTGGCCTTGGGGATCGAGCGCACGTTTTGGGAGAAGGCGACCCTCTTGCACGCCGAGTACCACCGGCCGGACGACAAACCGACGCCCGATCGCTTCTCGCGGCACTACGCCGACACCGCGTCCCTGGTGGCGTGCGCCTGGTCGACCGAGGCACAGATCGCGGACGGGATTCGCGAGCAGGTCGTCGAATGGAAGTCGCGGTTCTTCGGCAGCGCCTGGGCCCGCTACGAACTGGCCCGGCCGGGCACGTTCCGACTCGTCCCGCCCCCTCCGAGATTGGCCGCGCTCGAGCGCGATTACCGAGCCATGCGCGACATGTACTTGTCCGCGCCGGTGGGGTTCGACGCGATCCTGGCCGAATTGGCGGAACTGGAGCGGAAAATTAACGGCTGAGCCGACTGCGGCACAGACCGGTGGGTACGGCTGTATCGAGCATCGCGATCCCGCGAGTCCCCATCCTTCGATTCGACCCGACATCGCAACCACTCTCCAGCCTCTGGCGATGACAGCCGCTTGTCACCGATTCCGGGCGCACGGGCCAAGTTGAATTCGACGGCGCACAGTCCCGCCCCTCCGGGCGGAGGCCGGCCGCCATCCCGGATCCTTGCCCTGGACCGCTAACGCCGCCGCCGGGCCGGTCAAGCGGATAATCGGTTCCCCCTGAAGGTCTCCCCCGATTTTCCGCCTGACCGGGCGCTGCGCTCCCGGCTCGCGCGGCGTTTTGGCGGGGGCATCGGACGCCGGGTGGCGGCCGATACCACCAACCGAAGGAGAACGACCATGACCGACCAAACCCCGACTCAGACGACCCGCTCGCCCAGCCACGTGGCCTACCACGTCCGCGAATCGGCCCAGGGCAAGGGCTTCTGGAACCGCGTCGGCGTCGCCTGGACGAACAAGGACGGCGGCTTCACGATCCAGCTCGACAGCCTCCCGCTCGACGGCCGCATCGTCTGCCAGCCGGCCGACAAGAAGGCCGCCGAGTAACCCCATCCGGGCGGGGCCTCGGCCCCGCCCCTCACCCCCGAAAGGACACTTTTATGACGACCAAGATCACCCTCGACCTCGCCGGTATCCTCGCCGCCAAACTCCAGCACGGATTCCACATGCCGGTCACCGTCGATATCGCCGAATTGCTCGAGTATGCCGACGACGACTGGGACGAAGAACTCGACCTCGACGACCTGCTCGCCCGCGACGGACGGGCCGCCCTCGTCTTCTCCGCGGACGACGCCCGAGCCGCGCGGCCGCACCTGACCGGCGAGCAGGCTTGGGAGGTGACCCGGGTCACGCGGGACGAATGCCGCGACGCCCTCGGCGACTTCCTCGGCGACGTCGCCGACGCGAACCACCCGACGGCGAAGCTGATCCTGCAGCGGAGGCTCGGGGCGCTGACCGCGCGACTGCGGGACGATCCGCGCTCGGAGCCGCCGGAACTCGTCGGATTCCGGCGCATGATCGAGCGGCTCCCGGCCGGCGGCGATCCCGCCCTCGAAGGGTTCGTGGCCGCCGCCCTCGACGACCTCGAAGCGGCCCTGCCGATGCGAAAACCCACCGACGGGGAGGCGTAGCCATGTCCGCACTCCTCTCCCTCCCCACGGCGAATCCCTTCTACGCGGCCCGCCGGAGCCGTCCGGCGAACGCGGTTCACCCCATTCCGATCTCGGATACGCCCGCCTGCCGCAAGCCCCGCGGACGGCGAGCCCGGTGCCCGAACTGACGAGCCTCTGGCACGATCCCGATCCGGGGCCGTGGGGCGACCGCTCTTACCCCGGCAACTGCTCGGGTTCGCTCATCCACGCCATGCTTCGCTACTACGCGCCGGATCGGGTCTACGATCCGATGACCGGTTCGGGAACCTGCCGCGACGTCTGCCGCGACTTGGCGATCGAATGCCGATCCGCCGACATCCACGGAGGTGCCGACGCCTGCGACCCGCCGAGCGAGCGGGAGGCCTTCGACTTCGTCTGGCTCCATCCGCCCTACTGGCGGCAGAAGCTCTACGCGGCCGATCCCCGCGATCTCTCGCGCGAATCGACCCTGGACGGGTTCCTGAATCGCTACGGCCAACTGCTCCGCTCGTGCACCGAAGCGGTCGCACCGGGCGGGCGGGTGGCGGTGCTCATGGGCGATTACCAAGATCGCGAGGCGGGCTTCGTGCCGCTGGTGTACCACACGAAACGGCTCGCTTTCGAAGCCGGTTTGCGGCAGTGTACCACCGACATCGTGCGCTTCGGCCAACGGGCGAGCAGCGGCCGCAAGACCTACCGCAGCCGCTTCATCCCGGGGTTGCACGACATCTGCGCGATTTTCCAGTCTCGCTCGCGGGTACCGAAAAGCGAGGATTGATGACTTGGACGGACAAGGTGTATCTGGGACCGGCTCCGGCAGAAGAAGAGTGCGTCCAGCTGGGATCGGACGACTACGACCGACGCGCCCGCAAGGAATGCCGGGAGTACATCGCGGCGATCATCGCCGTGTGCGGGGAGCCGCCGGAAGGCGCACGGTTGAAGGTCGAAGCGCAAGCCCACGACTTCGGATCGTACTACGAGGTCGTGTGTCAATACGACGGCAACGATCCCGCGGCGGCGACCTATGCCGCGACGTGTGATGAGCGGGCACCCCAGCGCTGGCCCAGGAACCGGCAGGCGGCCGAATCGCGCGTCCGCTTCCAAGCCGGCACCGTCGTCACCACCCTAGGCGCGACCTTGGTGGCGACAGCAGAACAAATGAATGCTCTGGTCCAACGCCATCAATCCGGCGACTGGGGCGACGTCACGGCCGAGGATGCCAAGGCGAACGAACGCGCCCTCAAATGGGGCGATCGAATCCTGTCGAGCTACAAGCTCAGCGGCGAAACGCTCTGGGTGCTCACCGAGGCGGACCGCTCGGCCACCACCGTATTGACCCCCGGCGAATATTGAACCGGGGTGGTTCTAAGGGATCGCTCCGAGTGTTGACAGGCCGGTGCGGTTGCGCTAGGGATCGTCGATCCCCACCGCCAAGAAAGGAATCTTCCCATGGCAACACGCAAACCGAAACCCATCGCATCCGAGGCGGTCGCACCCGACGCATTGAACCCCGCAGGCTTCGACGCCGACCGGCAAGCGTGGTCCGAAGAAATGGCCAACAGCTGCGTCGCTCCGGCGCTATCAGCGCCGGAGTTCCCCGAAGGAGCCCGGACGGGCGATGAGGAGTCGGCCAAGGTCAAGATCCCCAACCCCTACCCGTTCCAGAGCGACCGGCAGACCGGGGTCGTCTTGCTGGAGGATCGCCAGCTCCGCAAGATGCAACTCAAGTTCGACATGAAGCCGTCCGATGAGGTCCGCCAGGTACTGCGCGATGCGGGCTTCCGGTGGAAATCGGCGCACCAGACTTGGGAGATCGCCGTCGACAAGGAGCAGAGTTGGACCGCCAGGGCTCAAGCGGACAAGCTCTTCAAGCAAGTGACGGGCATGATCCGGCAAGAATTGGGAATCGCCCACGAAGTGGCCTGACGACCCGATCCGTTTCTACACGGTCCGGGGGGCGAACCCGACCCCTCCCCGGCTCCCTCGGGCTCGAGTGATCCTCTCCAGACCGAAGCCAGACCAGGCGCGTCGGCCGCCGTGCGGGGTGGGCGCGGTCGCGGTATAC
>JAYSYN010000146.1:0-43655 GCA_043727575.1 Fimbriiglobus sp. | reverse complement strand
CGGCAGCTCACGCTGGCCGGCTCGCTATTCCAAATTGATCCACTCGCTCGACCCGTGCGGTAAACTGAATCCATCACCTACCCGAGGCTGAACCGGATGCGCTCCCTCGTTTGGCTTGGCCTGTTGCTGTCGATTCCCGTCGGATCCGCCGCGGCCCAGAAGCCCGTAGGGGTAGCCGACGCTTGGCCGCTCGATGAAGTCGCCCTCATCAACGGGGCGAAGTTCCGGGGGTTGATCGTCGACGACAACCCGCTCGGCATGACGTTCCAAACCGTCAAACGACCGCCCGGCCGGCCGACGCTGACCTTCACGACCTTCTTCGCCAAGAAGGAAATCGACAAGGTCGTGAAGTTGAACGACGCCGACCGCGCGACCCTGCGGGCGCGCTTGGCCGAACTCGATGGCAACGGCACCGGCGAACGCCAGCGCATGGACGACCTCGAACTGAAGTCGGTCGAATGGCTCGGCCGCAAAGACGGGGCGAAGCGCTACGAGGCGGATCAATTCGTTTTGCTGAGCGCGGCACCCGAAGAAGTGACCCGCCGTGCGGCCGTGCGATTGGAGCAGATCTACACGGCGTTCGCGCGATTCTTGCCGCCCCGCTTCGAACCGACCCGGCCGACCGGCGTCGAACTCGCGGGGGATCTGGATCAATACAAACAGTTGCTTAGGGCGAGCGCCGGGCAGGTCCTGAACGCCGCCGTCTTCCTCCCCGCGGAGAACCGCATCCTCTGCGGCACCGACCTCCGCCGTCTCGGTGACGAACTCCACCGCACGCGACTGCACCACCTTCAACAACTCGCTTCCACCGACCGCTACGAGAAAGAAATCCGCGAGTTGTACAAGGGGAACAAGCCCGACCTCGACCGGTTTTTGGGGGCGGTGAAGCGCGAGCGCGAAAAAGTCCACGCCGCCGACCGCGAGAACGACCGGACCTTCGACGCCGCGACCCGCCGGCTCTTTTCGATTCTGTACCACGAGGCCTTCCACTCATACGCGATGATGTACGTCTACCCGGCGCGCACGGCGGTCGAAATCAAGTCGGGAAAGGGAACGGGCGAACTGCCGCGCTTCTTGAACGAGGGCTTGGCGCAGTTGTTCGAGAACCCCGTGATCGAAGCCGGGGAACTGCGCGTTGGCCACGCCGATGCGGACCGCTTGAAGCGCCTGCAAGAATGGCTGAATGGCAAAGGCAAACCGGGCGATCCGCCGGCGCTCGTGCCGCTTGTGGACCTGCTGAAGGCCGGGAAAGAGACCTTCCTCGCCGCGCACGCGAATCAGCGGGCGAGCGCCGACCGCACCTACCTCACCTGCTGGGGGCTCGCCTTTTACCTGATGTTCGACCGCCGCGCCGTCGGCACGATCGCCTTCGACGATTATTTGAAGGCGATCAACACCGGCGCCGACCCCGCGACGGCGTTCGCGGCATGGGTCGGTCAAGACCTCCCCGCCTTCGAGAAAGACTGGCACGACTACTTGCGGAAATTGATGCCGGACGGGTCGCTGCGGAAGTGAAGGCGTTCGAGGATCCTTCCCGATTGCCTTGTCCGAAGCCGGCTCTATACTGGCCGAATCGAAAATACCGACTGCGTTGGCCCGGTCCACTTTAGAGACGCCATGATTCCCGCCCTCCCCGGCAAGCGGAAGCTCGATCCGCTGGCCGCGTTCCTCAGCTACTTACTGCCGGGCTTGGGGCAAATCGTGCAGGGGCGCGTCGGCAAAGGCGTCCTCTACTTCGTCTGCCTCTACGGCCTCTTCTTCTACGGCCTCACGATGGGGAGCTGGAAGAACGTTTGGCTCGGCGATTACAGCCAACAAGCCGATGTCCAAATCCTGGGGCGCAAACTACCCGGCCTTTTGAAGGATTTGTCGTACCGCCGCGAGTTCGCCGGGCAATTCTGGATCGGCATCGCCGCGTGGCCGGCGATTTTACAATACCAGACGACGGAACCGCTGCCGAAGCCGGACGAACCGGGTAAAGAGGCTTGGCAGCCGAAGCCGAATTCGATCTTCGGGTCGCACATGCAAGCGCCGCCCGAAGCGGAACTGAATAAGCTCCAGCGCGATGCCGACAAACGCTGGGATCTCGGTTGGGTCTTCACCGTGATCGCGGGGGTGCTGAACATCTTGGTGATCTACGACGCCCTCTGCGGCCCCGTGGTCCGCGACGACGAACCCAAGCCGGCGGGAGGTGCCGAGTGATGCTCTTCGCCGCCAGCATCTACTGGGATTTGCCCGTATTGCTCATCGCCGTCAGTTTGGTTTACAGCGCCACGCGCCACGATCGCTGGGATCGCATCGTCAAAGAAGCGGCCAATTGGATCGTTCGGATGGTCGGCTTCCTCGGCGGCCTCGGGGTCGTCCTGTACATCCTTTCGACCCACCCGCACCTGTGGAAAATCGCCGCCGCCATCGGCATCGTCGCCACGATCGTCTACTACGCTGTCACGCTCAGCTTATTCCGCAAGCGGAAGAAAACCGCCGTCCCCGCCGCACCGGTCGCCGTCGCGAAATGAGTTGACACAGCATTGAGTATCCCCGTGGAGGTAGTCCGGCCGTGTCGCTGTTACTGGAAGCCTTCGACAATCTCCCCGAACCCGGCGCGGCCGACGACCTCGAATTGTGGGAGGCCGGCTCGGAAGATTCGATCCGCGAATTCCGCGAACTCGCCGAAAAGCGGTACTCGGAAGGGACGCTCTGCCGAATTTTGACATCGTCCGAACATCCGCCCGCCCGCCGAGCCGCGGCATTCGCCCTCGGGTTTGTCGGCACCATGAACGCCAACGCGACGGTCGCCGCCGCACTCCGCAGCGACTCGGACGACGGCGTCCGCCGTTTCGCAGTCGACGCCCTATGGGAAATCTGGTTCCGGGGCGACTGCGTCGAACAGGGGCGCGAATTGCGTTTGGCGCTCACGCTGAACGACTCCGCACAACTGCTCGCCGCACTCAGCGACGTCATCGGCCTCTACCCGGATTTCGCCGAGGCCTACAACCAACGCGCCATCGTCTGGTTCCGCCGCGGGCAGCACGGCAAAGCCATCGCCGATTGCGAAGCGGCTCTGCGTCTGAACCCCTACCACTTCGGCGCCGCGTCCGGCCTCGGCCAATGCCACCTCCGAATGAACCGCCCCCACGCCGCCCTCCGGGCGCTGGCTCAGGCACTCGATTTGAATCCGACCCTCGAACTCGCCCAGACGATTCAATCGCTCCGGCAAACCCTCGGCGACGCGTAGTGGAGTGCAGTTCGCTCACGCCGTTCCGCTGGCCGGGATCCAGTCCTGTGGCGACACGTTTCCAACGTGTCGGAAACCGATCCCGAGACGGTCAGGCAAGTTCATCGATAATGGATTCCAATTATCGAACCACGCTGTCACGCAGTTGCAAATTCAAAGATTGCCGGACGAGTTCCATCACATAAGGAATCTCGTCTTCCTTGGTGAGGCTCACTTCGACATCGCCGTTGCCCCATCGGCCGATATTAGTGACATCTTTGCAAACCCCCTTGGGGTCGCTCACATCCGCGAAGCGCATATTGAGCGAGAGCCGGAGCCTTCTGAGTTGCGGGACGACATCCACGAAATTGGTCTCGGACTTATAAGCGACGTAGAGCTTCAAAATTTCTTCGCTCACGCGCGGATCGAGTGCGAGGACGGCTTTGCGGAACGCTTCAAAAATGGGCCGCATGCCAGCCGTAAGGAGTTGCGGGTGATCGCCGATGGTGTATTCGGTGTGGGCGTCGCCCTTCGGACGGTACGCCTCCAAGATGTCGGGCGGTAGCACCGGTGCCGCCCAAACGTCTACTGCGCGATCTGCGAGCCGGCAGGCTCGAGTCATAATCGCGGCCTCGTTCCAAACCTCCAATGCCCCCAGCCCTTGATTGAGATGGAGCGGGCTCCTCCTGAACCCCTTGTCGGGGTCTTCAGGCATATCGCGCTTCTCCACAAAGGACCGGTCGCTCAACGGTCCGTTGTAAGCGGTGAGCGTCAGATTGCCGAGCGTGTGCAACCAAGTTTGTTGAACACGTTGCCAATCCGCACCGAGCACTTCGCGCCACGGCGGCGAGAGCTTTTCGTTCTGTGGCAAGATGTGCTCGATCGTGTACTCGGTCATCTCGACGCGCTCTTTGCGGCCGTGGTTCTCCAAGCGACGCAGCCAGTAACTCCGACTGCGGAAATTGTAGAGGTCTCGGGTCTGGAGATCGCGCCGGAACTCGTCGTCGTTTGGAAAGCGGCGGTAGGAAGGCAAGCTCAGGAAGTGTGCTTGCAGGCTCTCGAGATAGCGGTCTTTCTTCAGGGCTTTTCCGAATGTGGCGAAGGTCTTGTTCATCGAATTGGTGGTGAAGGGGCATATGGCGCGTCGGAACACATACGCTTCGATGAGCCGCACGCTCGCCAGCAGGTCGGCCGCGGTCAGAATTTCGGCTTTATAGTCGTGGTACAACTCCAGCAGGAACGGATAGGCGACGTCGACTTTCAATTCGCGCAGATCGTGGAAGGCGAGCTTGAGCCCGGGGTCGGTTTCGGCGCCCAAGGCCATCGCGCAGTAATGGCGCGCGAAATCGCGGATGTCTTTTACGACGGCCTCGACCCCGGCGGCGACCGAAGCGGGCAAGGACGCGTGTTTCTTAAATGCCTCGTAGACGCCGTCCAACTTGGGGATGTCGCCGGTCTTCACCGTGAGGTAGTGTCGCATGAAGGCGTCGAAGTGGCTGCCGTAAGCTTCCTGACCGAAATCGAGTTCCATCGGACGCCAGTAATTCTCGTACAAATGCGTTTGCTGCTCGGGTTCCAACCCCATCAAAATGTAGTTGCGGATCAAGTCGGCTTGGCTCAACTTCTTACCCGTCGAGTTCATGCTCTCAAAGATCAGTTGTGGGTTGTCCTCGCCGCGCTTGAGTTTGATATCGACCATCATCAGCTTCGCCAAGCCTTTGCACACCGCTGTCAAGTCTTGCTCACATTTGGCTATCAAGCCTACGAATAGCTCGAAGTTTTCTATGATCCGCACAGATGGCTCTTTGGGTTGTTCCAGACCGCCGACGATAGCGGTGAGCGAGCCTTTGTCGGTTTGGGACAGGATCAGCTTGTATTTTCGCTCCCCTTTTTGCAGCGGGTTGAGCAAGTAATGCCCGCGCAACAATTCGGCCGAAAAACCATCCACCGGTTCGCCGCTACCCAACGCATTGGCCAACGCCGCAATGAGCAATGTGACTGTCGTCAAACGCTGCTGACCGTCGATGACCAATAGCGGTTCCCACATCGATAACGTGGCGTCGGCTTTGTCGATGTAAACGACAGAGCCGATGAAATGCACTTTGATGCGGTCGTCTTCGCCGGTCCGCACAATGTCGTCCCAAAGCTGCTCGCACTCCTTTTCGGTCCAAGAATATGTCCTCTGGTAAATCGGAATGGCGAATTGCGGCGACATTCTGAGGAAATCGAGCAGCTTGGCTTCCGTGGCTTTCATCTGACATCCCCAGTTCGTCGGTGGTTTGTTCAGCGAGTTCTGTCTTACACAAACTCCCAAAGCTTACACGGCAGGCTGCCGTTGTAAAAATGCGTCGTCCTCACCACCTTCAGCTTCAGTTGCTTCGCCAGTTTGTCGCTGGCGGTGAAGAGGGCCAAGCGCCAGCCGGGCCAGTGCTCGGCGAAGGCGGCGCCCATCTTCCGGTGGAGCGGGATCCACTCGTCTTCGTCGCCGAGACGTTCGCCGTAGGGCGGGTTGCAGACGATCAGGCCCGGCGGTTCGCCCGGCTTGGGTCGCGCTTCGCCGAGTTCCAATTTCTCGACGTGGACCAAGTGACCGATACCGGCGCCCTTGGCGTTGTGCTTCGCCAATTCGACCGCGTCGGCGCGGACGTCCGAGCCGCGCGGCGGGAAGGCGAGCGCCGTGGCCACTTCTTCGCGGGCCGTGTCGCGGATGTCGCCCCACAGGCCTTTGTCGAAGTCGAGGCCGCCGAAGAAGCTGTACCATTTGCGCGTCAGCCCCGGCGGGCGGCGCATCGCGATCCACGCCCCTTCGACGAGGAACGTCCCGGAGCCGCACATCCAATCCACCAGTGGAAAGTTGCCATCGTAGCCGAGGTGCAGCAGTAGTCCGGCGGCGAGGGCTTCGTTCAGCGGGGCGCGGGTTTGAATCGGGCGGTAGCCGCGCTTGTGGAGGCTGTCCCACGAGCTATCCAAACTGAGGATCGCGCGGTTCTTCGATATGTGCAGATTCAGCCCGAGCATCGGCCGTTCGGTGTCGACGCTCGGCCGGACGCCGGTCTCTTCGCGGAATTGATCGCAGATGGCGTCCTTCACGCGCCGGCTGGCGTACTGCGAATGTGTGATGTTCGAATCCCGGACGTTGCAATCGACGGCGAGCGTATGATTCGGCGTGAGGTATTGATCCCACCGGATCGTCCGCACGGCGTCGTAGAGTTCGTCGGGGCTGAACACGGGACCGTCGAACACGGGGCGCAACACGCGGACGGCCGTGCGGAGCCAAAGGTTGGCTTTGTAAAGCTCGACGATGCCGCCGGTGAAGAAGACGCCTCCGCGGCCGACTTCGATGGGCGCGGCCCCGAGGCCTTCCAACTCTCGGGCGAGGACAGACTCGAGGCCGCGGGCGCAGGTGGCGAAGAACTGGGTCATGCGGTCATCGTATGGAGGGGGCCGGGCCGTCGAACATCGCCCGCGCGAATCCGTAAGAAAGGAAAGGGTTCGATTTTCAACGGTTCACGGGCGGAAGAATCATCATGGGCAGGCGGTTCGTGGAACAGTTTCGGGACGGGGATGCCTTCGACGAGGTTTACCTCATCACCGACAAGCAACTCCGGACCAACCGGAACGGCAACCCGTACATCCAAGTCGAATTGCGGGACCGCAGCGGCGGGATCCAGGCGAGACTTTGGAACGCGGGCGAGGGGCTGTTCCGCACCTTCGACAACGGCGACTTCGCCCAAGTCGAGGGGAAGGTGCAGCTCTTCCAAGGGGCGTTGCAGGTCATCTTGAACACGATCGAACGGATCGAACCGGGCAAGGTCGATACGGTCGATTTCCTTCCGAAAACCGACCAAGATATCCCCAAACTCTCCGAGCGGTTGCGGGCGTTCTTGCTGCGGTTGAGCGCTCCGGCGCTACGGGCGTTGGCCGAGTGTTTCTTGATGGACGACGCTTTCGTCCGCGACTTCACCACCTGCCCGGCCGGGGTGAAGTTGCACCACGCTTACGTGGGCGGATTGCTCGAACACACCGTGACGATGATGGACATCGCCGAGCGATTGTTGCCGTTCTACCCCGGCACGGATCGCGACCTCGTTCTCATGGGGCTATTCTTGCACGACGCCGGCAAGACGCGCGAACTGACCTACGAACGGGCCTTCGGTTATTCCGACGAAGGGCAGTTGATCGGGCACATTTCCCTCGGCTACGAGATGCTTGTGGAAAAGGCGGCGGAGGTACCGGCGCTGCTCGGTGAGCCGTTTCCGCGCGACCTGATGCTGCGTTTGAAGCACATCGTGTTGAGCCACCACGGCACGCTCGAATACGGTAGTCCAAAGGTGCCGATGACGCCGGAGGCGAT
Organism: Fimbriiglobus sp.; assembly: GCA_043727575.1. Taxonomy (GTDB): domain Bacteria; phylum Planctomycetota; class Planctomycetia; order Gemmatales; family Gemmataceae; genus JALHQU01. Next base: position 36,087 of record JAYSYN010000146.1, on the reverse strand, counting down.
GCTGGTCCACAGCATCGACAGCCTCGACACGCGCCAGCACATGGTCCTGAGGGACATCCGCGAGGATCGCCAGAATGCGACCGCGTGGACGCCGTACAACAAGACGCTGCAGCGCCGCTTTTACAAGGGCGGCGCCGCCAACGGCGACTTGTACAGCGAGGGCGGCGACGCTTACGATTGAGGGGCGGTCGCGGCTTCCGCGTTCACACCTTGGGAAATGAGGTATTCCATCTCGCCGGTCGCGACGTCGTAGAGCGCGCCGACGATGGCGATCGTCCCTTCGAAGACCAACTTGCGGATCGTCGGGCTATCCCGGAGCATCGACTCGACGGTGCGCAGAACGTTGCGGCGAGCGACCGCGTCGACCACGGAATATTTTTCCTCGGCCGACGCCGCGCGCCATTCGGCGGCGGTGTCGGCGTTCAGCGAGGGGCGGATGTCGTCGACGATGAAGTGGATGTGATCCCCCTCCGGCGCTTCGGGGAACGGCTCCGCGGCGCAGCTGCGTTCGACCGCGGCCGTCACCGCCCCGCAGCGCGTGTGGCCGAGTACAAAAATCAGTTTCGCCCCGGCCACGGCGCAACCGTACTCGACGCTGCCGATGACTTTCCGGCTCGACACATTCCCGGCCAAGCGCACGCTGAAGATATCGCCGACGCCGAGGTCGAACAATATCTCGGCGGGCGTCCGCGAATCGATGCACGACACGATGACGGCGAGCGGGTGCTGCCCCGCGGCCGTGGCCGACATTTGCCGGGAGAAATCGCGCGTGAGGCGGCGGTTGGTCCGGGATCGCTCGTGCCCCTCGCGCAAGAGTTGCAGGATTTGAAGCGGCGTCATCGCGCTTTGCAATTCGCGCGTCGAGTAGTCGACGTACTGGGTTTGATCACGGAGTTGGTAGCGGTCCTTGAAACCGAGCAGGCTGACTTCGATGCCGCGCTCCGGCCCGGTTTGATCTCGGAAAGTGCGGATCAATTCCAAAATGTCCGGGTCGATGTAATCGGTGTTTTGGGCGTCGAGGAGAACGTGCCCGCCGCGCGGGATTTCTTGGAGCGCGCCGTTGAGGGCGGCGCGGTTGAGGAAACTCACCTGGTTCGCGAGTTCGATGCGGACGACGACCCCGCCGATGTGCTGCTCGACGAACTTGCGGATCGGCCGGCCGGCGTTGCTCCGGAGGATGTTCGCCAGCGCGATCGCCAACCCGATCAGCACGCCGATGAGCAAGTCGGTGAGGACGATGGCGACCACCGTCACGATGAACGGCACGAATTGATTCCGCCCGGCATTCCACATTTTTTTGGCGAGCCTGAAGCTGGCCAGCTTCAGGCCGGTCATGAAGAGGATCGCCGCGAGGCACGACTCCGGGATCAGATTCAAGTAAGCCGGCAGCAGGGCCACGCTGCCGAGGATGAGCACCCCGTGGACAATGGCCGACAATTTCGTGCGGGCCCCGGCATTGATATTGACGGAGCTGCGCACGATCACGGACGTGATGGGCAAGCCGCCGATCATCCCGGAGACGACGTTGCCGACGCCCTGGGCCAGCAGTTCCCGGCTCGGCGGGGATTCCCGCTGCCGGGAGTCGAGCTTGTCGACTGCCTCGAGGTTCAACAGCGTTTCGAGGGAGGCCACCGCGGCGATGGTGAACGCGGCGACGTAGACCTTGGAATTGCCGAGCTGCCCGAAATTCGGGAGTCGGAAAAAACCGAAGAACTGCCCGAAGCTGTCGGCGATCGGCACGTCGACGAGTTGTTTCGGGCCGATGGCCCAGTCGCCGCCGAGGGCCCGGAAAAGCAGGTTCGCCGCGACGCCGAAGATGACGATCACGAGCGCGGAGGGGACCGGGGAATACTTGAGGAACTTCCAGCGGCCCCACGCGAACAAGATCGCGATCGACGTCAACCCGATCACGGCCGGGCCGAGTTTCGCCTCGTCCACCAGTTGGAGCAATTCGCCGAACGTGCTGTGCTGGTCGGGTTGATCGAAAGCCATGTCTCCTTCGGGATCCTGATCGTCGCCGACGAGGTGCGGGATCTGTTTCAACACCAAGATCACGCCGATGGCGGCGAGCAATCCTTGGATCACGCTATTCGGGATAAACGCCGCGAGGAAGCCGGCGCGGGCCAAGCCGAGGCCGATTTGGATGACCCCCGCGAGGACCACCGCGAGCAAAAAGATCGGGTACTCTTTGAGAATCGACAACTGCGCGGCGACGATCGCGGTGAGACCGGCCGCCGGGCCGCTGACGCTCGTGTGCGATCCGCTGAGGATCGCGACGACGATTCCGCCCACGACCCCGGCGATCAACCCGGCGAACGGGTCGGCCTTCGACGCCAGCGCCACGCCCAAACAGAGCGGCAGCGCCACGAGGAACACGACCAGCCCCGCCTTGGCGTCGGCCAGTACCGAACCCACGGACATCTTTTCGGCCATCGAATGCAACCTCGGATCGAACCTCGGGGATCGAGCTTAAATACGGCCGTTCGACCGGAGTGCGAGGGGAACTTTCGACCCGCGCCGACGGGTTTGCTAGGCTGTAGGCATGAAACTCACCACGACCATCGCCCTGTTTCTGGTAGCCGGTCCGGTTTGGGCGCAATCGTCCGGCCCGGCCGCGCGGTTGCGCGGCGAGACCGAATCGCTCAACACCCGCAAGCGCCTGGCGGAAGCGCAGCAAAAATTGCAAACGGGAAAAGCGACGGAGGCGGCCGACGAGTTGCAGCGGATCTCGGACGAATCGGGCGACGACCTCGTCGCGGTGCAGGCCAACCACTTTCAGCCCGCCCGGCGGCTGGTGCAGCAACTCTTGGCCGCGCTGCCCCCGGAGACGCTGATCGCGTTTCAAAATCGCTTCGAAGAACCGGCGAAAAAGTTGCTCGACGCGGGGCGACGCGACCGCGATCCGGCGCCGCTCCGTCAACTTCTGAATCGCTACTTTGTCAGCCGGCCCGCCGAAAACGCGATCGTGCTACTGGGCGAATTGCTCTTCGAGCGCGGCGATTTCCGCGCCGCCGAGCAAACGTGGCGCCTCCTTCTGCCCACCGGCGACCCGAGCGAACTGGCGTACCCGAATCCGGTGATTGACACCGCCGTCGTGAAGGCGAAACTCGTACTGGCCGCGATTTTCGCGGGCGACCTCGACCGGGCCAAAGTCGATCTCGCGGGATTCGCGAAAGAGCACCCGAAATCCGCGGGCCTACTCGCGGGGACCGACGGGCTCTTCGCCGAAATTTTGGCGAAGTTGCTGGCGAATCCGCCCGCGCCGAGAGACGGCCGGGGCACGGGAGGGTGGACGACTTTCGCCGGCAATCCCAGCCGCGATGGCGCCCTCGCGGAGCCGCTCCCCCGGCTCGTCGGCCGGCCGACGTGGACGACGCCGATGCCCCGCCAATTCGGCGACAAACTCGCCTATCGGCCCGCGTCGTTCCCCGCCGCGAAGACTTTGGCGTTCCACCCGGTTGTGCTGGGGGGCACCGCATACCTCGCCGAAGCGGGGCGGATCTTCTCCTTCGACTTGCGGACCGGGGCCGGGCGGGTCGCCTTCGACGCGCGCACGCTCGGCGAAGCGCCGTCGTTCTCCGAAGCGGAAACCGCGTTGCCGAATCTGCTCGACGCCGACTTCACCCTGACGGCACACGGCAGTCGGTTGTACGCCCGCTTGGGTAACGTCGAATTGCCGAGCGCGGCCGAGTCACCCACCGGCAAGTCGCCCGGCAGTTTTCTCGTCGTGTTGGAATCGGCGAAAAATGGGAAGACCTTGAAGGCGATCGCGACGCTCGCCCCGCCCGTGGGCAAGCCGGGCAAAGTCGCGTGGGAAGGGGCGCCGCTAGTGGCCGAAGGCAAACTCTTCGCCGTCTGTACACGCATCGATGATCGCGGTCGGTGGATCCACGCGATCGCATGTTACGACGACCCGCCGGGAGCCAAACCGAATTGGGTCGTCGATGTGGCCGACACCGATGCCGCGACCCCGCGTTCTCGGCACGAGGTACTGACCCTCGCGGGCGGGAACGTCGTCTTCGCACTGCCGCAAGGGATGGTGCTGGCGGTCGATCGCGGTACCGGTCGGATGGCTTGGGCATTCCGCGCCGCTCCCGCCGTGATCGCACCGCAAAACGGCCCTCAGCAAGACCTCTGCCCGGCGGTCTATTCCGGCGGACGCATCTTCTTCGCCCCGGCTTCCGGTGACAAACTCCACGCGCTCGATTCCGAAACCGGCCGGCCCCTTTGGGACGAGGGCCCGCTGCAAGTCGGGCAGATTCTCGGCGTATCTCGCAACCGCGTGATTGTCACCGTACTCGGTCCGCAAAAGGGAATTCGCGCCTACGACGTGGCGGGCGGGTCGGACCGAGAACCGCGCGGCTGGCGCAATCACGACGACAAGAATCTGGGGACCTATGGCCGAGGATTGCTCACGCCGGACGCCGTGCTCTGGCCGACGAGCGAGACCCTTTACACTCTCTCGTTGACGGACGGCAGCGTTCGCGGGCTGCCACTGGCCGGACCGCACGGGAACTTGGCGTACGCGAACGGCGTGCTATTGGCAGCGACTCCGACGGCGCTGTCGGCCTACGTGCTCGACCCGAAAGAATCGGTCGAGCCGGCGAGGCCACCACTCGTCCCAGCCGATACTGTCCCCCCATTCCAATTGCGTGCCCGAATCGCACCCAATGCGGAACTGTGGGACTGGCCGCGTGCCGAACTCGCCCTCGGCGGCGTCCGCGAACTCGCGCCCGGCGCTTGGCCGCTCGAGCTGATGGAGGCGGATCCGAAAGCGATCCTCCAATGCGATGGCAGCGCCGTATGGAGTTGGCCGACCGGTGCGGGCCCTTCGAACTGGAAAGCGGTTTTGAAAGCTCCCGCGCGGCTCGTGCGGGCGGCCTTCGACGACGGCTATTGGATCGCGTGGGGCACCTCGACCATCGCTTCGATCAAAGCGTCGGACGGCAGCGTCCGCTGGCAATTCGATTCCCCGAGCCCGGAAGCGGCGCTCGCGGGCGGATCCCTCGTGGGGTCGCGGTTCATCGTGTGCTTGGGGACGCGTTGTTTGCTCGCGCTCGACTCGGCCACGGGACGTGTGGCTTGGTTGCGCGATCCGCTGGGCCGGCCGCGGTTCCGCGAGTTCGCCATCGCGAGTTCGCCGGAGTTCAACCCGCGCTGGGTCGCCATCGGCGATGTTTTGCTGATTCAGAAATCCGACGGTGAACGCTGGACGCTGAGCGCCGAGACCGGCCGGGTACTCCATGCGGTGCCGACGAGTTTGACGCCGTGGACGACCGCGCCCGCGGTCACGTCGGATGGCCTCGCGATCTTACCGGACGGCGCCGGCACGCTGGTGGCTTTGGAACCGCGCGGCAACCGCACGCTGTGGCGGTACGAAGCCGGCGGCGAATCGGGCCTCGCCGGGGCGGCGCCGCAAGTCGTCTGCCTCGGCGTGAGGGTGTTTGCCTTGTTCAAACGGAATACCGGCGCGGAGTTGATCGCACTCGATGCGATAACCGGCGAGGCCGCTTGGAAGTCGGCCGTGCGGCTGCCCGATCGGGAGGCGACCCTCGCGAATCTCACCGCGGACCGGGAGAGGCTCTACTTGCCCGGCCCGGGCGGCGTCGTCGGCTGCGCCCGCCGCGACGGCGGCCGAGCGTGGCGGTGCGATTGGCCCTCCGAGGGCATTTGGCAAACCGTCGCCACGAGCCGCGGACTGCTCGCCTGCCGGACGGCGCCACTGCCCGAAGAGCCCATAGCCGAGCTCTTGATCCGAGCGGCCCGGCGCCTCGCGGAATGGCCCTCGCCCATCCGCTTCGCGCGTTTGTGCACGACCCTATTTCGCACGCTTTTCACGGGGACGGCGACCGTCGTCTTGTTCGACCCCGAGACGGGGCGCATCGCGGGCCGGGTCGATGCCCCGGCACTCGGGCCCTTCGCGAAAATTCAAAAAGCGGGCTTCGGCGCGAGGCTGCTTAGCACGGGGTCGGCCCTGGAGTTGAATGCGGGGAAGTGAGGGATGACCGCAACCGGATGTCGGTAGGAAACTCTCGGTTCCGACAGGCAGAAAGTGAGTCCGCGGAGAGTACCTCCCACCCCTGTGCGGACGATGCGGACGCTGCGGACGAAACGCTCGTTTGCGATGCTTTCACGCCAGCTGTCGCAAGATGCGGGCGTAGTCGCCGGTGCGGTCCCACGACTCCCCGGCACGTTTCATGCGGTGATTCGGCCAATTGACCAAACTGAGATGGTCTCCGGCCCAGATGTCGGTCCGCTCGCCCCAGGTCGCCGAGGCCACCGACACAATGCCGTCGTTCGGCCCTTCGATCCGGCCGACCAAGCGCGAGGCCCAGCGCCAGCCGGCGTTCAGCCAATGTTCTTCGCAAACTCCCGCGACGCTGTAATACCGTACCCCCGGCACATCCGGGGTCGATTCGTTGAACTGCCGACAGCTTTCTGTTGTCAACTCAAAAAAGGCGTGATCCGGGATCCGGGCCCAGCGTAACAGCGGGCAGACGAACCGGGCCAAGCGAGCGATGCCCCAGTCGGCGAAGGCCGTGCCGCGGTGAGGCGTGCCGACGGTCGTCAGCGAAATGACTTGGTTGTCCATGCCCAGCCGCGAGATCAGGTAGCGAGCGTCCAGCCCGCCTTGGCTATGGCCGATCAAGTGGAAGGGTTGCGAGCCGAGTTCTTTCAACAAAATGGCCCGCAGTTCGAGCGCGCGGGTACTCACGCTCGCCGTCGGCGTGACGCGGGGACAAAGGATCCGATTCCCGCTCGCCGCGAGGTAGGGCGGAATGCCGGAGAAATATTCCGACGGCGCTTCCCGGCGCGGCACGAGGCGACTGAATCCACTCAGTCCGTGCACGAGGACGACGGGCGCTTCCAATCGGGGCGGGACGATCACTGCGGAGAATCCTGATTCGATTGCGACGGAGGCGGGCAAAAGCCCTACGATGGTGGCAATAGAACGCCCGGGCCGGCAACCGTTGAAACCAACTCCCGCGCGGGGTGTCAACAGCAGGCGATGCAGCATCATAATATCTTCTCGGGGGCCTCGCAATGAATCTTTCCATCGCGGAACCGGGAAAAACCCGCATCGGCTGGATCGGCACCGGCGTCATGGGCCGTTGGATGTGCCAACACGCCCTGCAAAAAGGTTACGCGGCCACGGTTTATACCCGCAGCTCCGAAAAAGCGCAGCCTTTGGTGGAACTCGGCGCGACCCTCGCGAAGTCACCGAAAGAAGTCGCCGAGGCCAGCGATGTGGTCTTCGCCATCGTCGGCTTTCCCAAAGATGTCCGCGAAGTCTTCCTCGGGCCGGTCGGCGCACTCTACGGCAGCAAATCGGGCACAATCCTCGTCGACATGACCACGAGCGAGCCGAGCCTGGCCGTAGAAATCGCCGAAGCCTCCAAGTCGATGGGCGCGTTCGCGCTCGATGCCCCCGTCAGCGGCGGGGATGTCGGCGCGAAGAACGCGGCGCTCTCCATCATGATCGGCGGCGATGCGGACGTCGTCGCGGCGGTCGAGCCGATCTTCCGAACGATGGGCAAAACCATCGTCCACCAAGGGGGTCCCGGCGCCGGCCAGCACACCAAGATGGTGAATCAGATTCTGATCTCGTCGAATATGGTCGCGGTCTGCGAAGCGTTGCTTTACGGTCACAAGGCCGGGTTGAATTTGGAGACGGTCTTCCAAAGTGTGAGCGTCGGCGCCGCCGGCAGTAAAGCGCTCGAAGTCCTCGGGCCGCGCATCTTGGCCCGCAACTTCGAGCCGGGATTTTACGTCGAGCACTTCATCAAAGACATGGGCATCGCCCTCGCCGAAGCGGAGCGCATGAATCTCAGCCTCCCCGGCCTCGGCCTGGCCAAACAACTGTACGAAGGCGTCCGCGCACAAGGATACGGACGGAAAGGGACGCAAGCCCTGATGCTGGCCCTCGAGGCGATGTCCGGGGTCGTGCGGTGACGATAGGATTACGTTATGACGCCGCTACCCGTCGCGGTTAAAGAGATACGTTTTGATCGCTTGCCGCGACGAGGAGACACCGCCATGACCGCCCCATTGAATGCCATCCGAGACAAAATCGAAGCCGGGGATCGTCTGACCGCTGAGGACGGCTTGACGTTGGAACGCGATGCCGATTTGTTCCAACTCGGCGAATGGGCGAATCTGGTCCGCGAGCGGAAAAGCGGCAACATCGCTTATTACAACGTCAACACGCACCTCAATCCGACGAACGTCTGCGTCTACCGCTGCCAGTTTTGCGCCTACCGGGCCGATTTGAAATCGCCCAAAGGCTACGTGATGACCGACGAACAAATCGTCGAACGGGCCGAGCAGGCCACGGCGCGCGGGGCGACGGAACTCCACATCGTCGGCGGTTTGCACCACTTGAAGCCGTACGATTGGTATTTGAATATCGTTCGAATCATCCACGAAGCTTGCCCGAAGTTGCACCTCAAAGCGTGGACCGCCGTCGAATGGGATTGGTTCCAGCGGCTCACCAAACGGCCCGTCGAAGAGTTGATGCTCGAGATGAAACAGGCCGGGCTCGGTAGCCTTCCCGGTGGCGGGGCTGAAATCTTCAACACCGAAGTGCGGTCGGTATTGTGCGAGCACAAAGCCGATGCGAGCGAGTGGATCAAGATCCACCGCGCCGCGCACAAACTCGGGATTCGCTCGAACGCCACGATGCTCTACGGCTCCATCGAGAAGCCCGAACACCGAATCGACCACTTGGTGAAACTCCGCGATCTCCAAGACGAAACCGGCGGCTTCCAAACCTTCATCCCGCTGGCGTTTCACCCGGATAACACCCGGCTGTCGCACATCCCGAAACCATCCGGGCTCATGGATTTGAAAGTGATGGCGATCAGCCGATTGATGCTCGACAACTTCGCCCACATCAAAGCGTACTGGGTGATGCTCGGCATGAAGACGGCCCAAGTGGCCTTGAGCTTCGGGGCCGACGACATCGACGGAACGGTCGTCCACGAGAAGATCTACCACGAAGCCGGGTCGGATTCCCCGCAGGAATTGACCGTGCCCGAACTCCGCCGGCTCATCGAGGAAGCCGGCCGGGAACCGATCGAACGCGACACGCTTTACAACCGCGTCGTCCGCGAAAAGCCGAGCGAAAAATCGTGGCGCACCGGCCGCAAGCTCAGCTTGGTTTGACCCGGGTTACTTCCGCGATCCCTCCTCCAACCGCTTCTCGAGGTCGCGGGTTTGCCTGGCGACTTCCTTGAACTGCTCTGGCCATTTTTGATTGCGCAGCTTCCGCAAGCTCTCGCCGGCCTTGATCCAAGACTTCTCGTGAATCTGCGCTTCGGCCAATTTCAACAAGCCAGTCGGTTCGAGGGCACGGATCTGCGCGACCCGCTCCCAATGGGCGATGGCCTCGGCCCAGCGATTCTGTTTCTCGCGGATTTCGGCCAGCATCGCGTGGCCCTCCGATTCGTTCGGCGAGAGTTCCACGGTCGAGGTATTCGCCCGCTCGGCCTCGGCGGGGCGTTGCAATTCGGCCAGCCGCCGGCCGAGTTCCGCGAAGAATTTTATTTCTCGCCGCGACAATTCGACCGCGTCGAACAGTTGCCGCACGGCCCCTTCCTTGTCGCCGATTTTGTCGAAGCAGACGACGAGGAGATCGACCACCTCGGTATCGTTGGGTTGCAGCTCGGCCGCGAGTTTCAATTGCGGGATCGCCCGGGCATGCTCGTTCTTGCGGATCAGCGCTTGCCCGAGCGCTTTGCGGACCACCGCGCTTTGCAACGCCTCGGCATCGAGTGCTGCGATGGTCTCGTCGAGCTTCGGAGCGTTCTGCAAAATGCGGACGAGGTGTTCCAGGATCTCCGCCCGCTCGCGGTGACCGGCGGGCCAGAGGACGACGGCGGCGCTCGCGCGGTCGATGGCGTCTTTCGTCCGACCGAGACCCGCATACGCGTCGGCGGCGCCGAGGTAGTACCGGTGCAAGACCCCGTCGCCGGCGCCGCGACCCGGGTGGTCGATCTTGTAGCGCGGCAGCAGCTCTTCGTAATAAGCCACCGACTGCGCGAAGAGCCGATTCTCGAGCGTGCTCGCCGCGAGCGTCGCCAGCCCCCATTCACCCCAGCGGTCTTTCTCGTGGAAGAACGCGTCGGTCGATTTCAACAATGCGAGGAGTTCGGGCATCTTGCCGGTTTTGTAATAGGCGTGCATCAGTTGGGTCCGGTAAGTCGATTCCGGATAGCGTTCGAGGAATTGCTGCAGCGGCGGAATCGACTCGGCGAAGCGACCGGTGCGGTGCAAATAATCGACGAGCTGCGCTTCGCCGGGGCCGGTCAAACGCTTTTGGGCGTACGCCGCCAACAGGATTTCGATAGCCCGTTTTTCGCGGGGCAACCCGTAGAAAAAGTACTCCGCGATGTATTCCACCGACTCCGCAGTAGCTTTGCGTTCGGCGAGTATTTCTTCGACGACCGCGGCGAACTCGGCTTCTTTCTCGGGCCAGTAGTAGACGCGCCGGCGGTCGTAGTTCGGGCGGCCGCTCGACTCGCGGAGCCGGAGATCGCGACGCAATTCCGCGAGTACGAACTTCAAATAGCGGGGTTCGAGATCGCCCAAATCTTTCGCCTCGATCCGCCAACTTCCAAAACGGTCGGCGTATTGGAACCACGGCTGCCGGCCCGTCGACCGCGGCGTGTCACCATCGGCCTCGATGCGGTCTAGCAAGAACGCGATCCCTTCGCGCGGCCCGATGAGATCGCGCACCGCCCCGGCGACTTCTAGCTCGATGTCCTGCACGCCGATGGTTTGCTCGTTCAAGATCGGAGCGAGCTTCTCGAATGCGGACGCCTTCAAAGCGGCGGGGACCCCGGCGAATTTCTTGGCGTGCGCGGTGCGGTACACCCGCACGAGTTGCTGAAGGAGCGCATACCGCTGGTTTTGGTCGGGGGTGGCGAGGTCGACGAAGAGCTTCTTTTCGAGGGCTTTGTACAACGCTTCGCCCCGGCCGAGCGACACATCCCCGCCGTCGTCCACGGCGCGGCGGTAGAGTTCGTTCAGCTTGCGGATCAACCAGAATTTCTGCTGCGTGTGAACGGGGTGCCCGAGTTGCGCGAGCAGAGTTTTCACGCCGCGTTCGAATTGCCCGGCTCCTTCGACGAGGTTCACATACTGGCCCAACGCCTCGTTCGCCGAGGTCGGCAGCTTGCCGGCATGGGCCGCCTCGAATTCCCGCAGGGCGGCTTCGAGCACGTCCAACGCGGGTTGCAATTTCGACGAGTCGCTCAAAGCCAACGCGCGAAGCAGCGCGATCTGCAAGCGGTCGAACGTGCCCCGATCGGCGTCGCGGTGCAGGACTTCCAACTGGCGGTGTTGCTCTTGGGCGAGCGCGGGCGAGGCCACGTTCCCGAGGTCGCGCAAGTAGCCCGCCATGAGGCGACGCTCTCCGTCGGACCATTCCCGTTTGAAAGCGCGGACCAGCGCGGTGAGCGCTCGCTCCGCGTGCGGGCCAGGTTGATTTTGCAGCTCCGCCGCGCGGCGTTCGACCCGCAATTCCAGGAGATCGAGGGCGCGCAAATCGACGGCGGTTTTGCTCCGAGCACGAACGGCCACGATGCGTTGGACGAGTTCGTCGGCGGTCGCTTCGTCGCGGATTTCCGACAACAGACCGCCCATCGATTGCAAGAAGGCGTAGATCGTCCCGGCGCTGTGCCCGACGATTCCGTCGGCCAACGCGGCCAGCAATCGGAAATCGCGGGACGCTCCATAGAACCGTTGCAACGACCCGAGGGCAATTTGCGGCGCGGCGGATTTCTCGAAGATCGCCCGAAAGATCTCGAGTACTTCGGGTTCGATCTTCACGGTCGAATATCCGTTCAACCGGCGGTAGAGCGTTTGTTCGTCGGTCGATTGATACAGCGCCGTGCGCGCCTTCTCCGACTGTTCGCGGCGGTTTTCGATCCGGTACCAATCGGCCAAGTTGCGGTAGCCCTCCGGCCCGAGTTCGTCGACGGCTTCCGCCGCTTCAAATATCGGGATCGCCTCGGCCACTTTTCCTTGCTCGGCCAGCAGTCGGCCCAAGACGAGACGCCAGCTCGGGTCCGCGCCGGGCGCCGCGATCCAACGGCGGAGGTCCGCTTCCAGCTCCGGTATCCGGTCGAGCGCGATGAGCAACCGATACTTCTCGGCCCGCCAACGGGGCTCGTCCGTTTTCGCGGCGAGTTGAACATCGATGAATTTCGACAGCCGCGCGACGAGTTCCGCATCGGCCCCCTTCCGCGCGGCAAGGTTCGTCAGTGTCATGAGCGCGCGGTCGCGGAGTGCGGCATCGAACGCCCCGAGAATCCGGGACGCATCGTCGTCGGCGTCGATGACCGGAGCGACGGCATCGAGGATCGACCACGCGTCCGCCGCGATGGATTTGAAGTCTCGTTCGAGTTGAACTTCCAACCAAAGCCGTTCGAGGGTCACCCACGCGGCGAACGGTTTCTCGTGCTTGGCCGCTTCCCGTTTGAGGCGGTCGGCGAAACCTTCGCGGGCCTGCTTGAGGAGTTCCGCCCGCTTCTTCGCGAGGTCGACGCGCGCGAGTTTCTCCGGGTGTTCGACGAGATTGAAGGCGGCGCGTTCGCGCTCTGCGACCATTTCGTCGGTGAGGCGATGGAGGTTGCGGATGCGGGATCGCAAGCCGCCGGCCGGTTCGTCCGCCGGGGCGAGCTGTGCGAGCAGGGCGAAAAGTTCATCTTCCGATTCCGATTTCCAAGGCCGCACGATCAGGGCGTTGAAGAAGCTGTTCGCGTATTGAGATCGGTACAGTTCGGTGGCGCTCTTCCACTGCTCCCGCAGGAAATTCAAGTCGTCGTCCCCGATGAAACGATGGAGGACACCGATGAGCGATTGACCGAGAGCATGCTTCGCATCGGGGGTCTTCTCGGCGGCCCAGCGCCGGCGGAGGGCGGCCGCGATCGTCGCCCACTCGTCGGTTTCCAAGGCTTGGTCTGCCCAAGCCGCGTAGCGGGCGATCCGCTCCGTCGGTAACGTCGCGATGCCCTTCAGGAGTTCTTGCCCGAGCGTCTTGCGGGCGGCGCGACCGGCGTCGGTGTTGGCGAAATAGCCGTTTTGGAGGATCGTCTCGGCGATGCGGGCCGGGTCTTCGCGGTGGGCGAAGTGCAGCGCGGTCTCCGCGAGCGCGGCGTGCCAGCGCTCGTCGACGCGGTTGTCGCTGAAGTGCCGGCCTTGACCGCGGGCGAACTCGACCGCCGCATACATACGCGCCGCCGTCGGCTCGGGGAGTTCGCCCTCGATCCGCCCCTCACGCAGCCAGCGGTTCACCAGCTCATCGGCCTTCGCGCCGCGGCGGCTGCGGACGAGCGCGTACAGGTAGTCCCCATAAGGCGAACTGGTCGCCGGGTTCGATTCGACCCATTTGGCGAGGTAGTCGGCCTGCTCGCGGACGCGACCCTGATTTTGGAGCAGCCCCGAATACGCTCCGCGTAGCAGTCCGGCTTGCGCCTCGTTCCATTTTCTAACGAGAGCTTTGTCGAGCCAGGCGTAAGCCGCTTCGTAATCTTCGGTGCGCGACAAGTTCTGAGCGTGTTGATATTGCAGGTACGCATCGCCCGGGTGCTCGGTCGCGAGCGCTTTCGAGAGGTCTAAGGCCCGCTCCGGTTCCCCCGCATTTTGCAGCAGCACGACGCGCTGTGTCCGCCATTTTTTGAGGGCGTGCAAATGCGGCGGTTGATCCCGCACCACCTTTTCGAGCACAACGGAGAGCGCAAGCAGTTCCCGCGCGGACAGCACCTGTTGAGCTTGATCGAAGATCGCGTGCGCCGAGAAATGGGCGTTGGCCTTGGACTCCGCGTCCGTCCCGGTGCCGAGGGCAGCCCCCGCGACCGTCAGGCTTTTGCCGAGTTCCTCGTGTCGGCGGCTGCCCAGTTCCAAGGCTCGGGTCAGCCAACGCATGCCGGCCCGATTGCCCGCGAGCCGTTCGCATTCAGCCGCGTGCTCGCGGGCTTTCGCCCATTGCTGAGAGGCGGCGAAGTGGAGCACCAACACCGCGCGGTCGTCGAACCCGGCTTTTCCCGCGACCACCGCGGCCTTGGCCTCCGACACCTTTGGCAACGGTTGCTTCAAGAACAATACCGGCTCTTTCGCCACCAATTCCTTCGCCATCCGCGCGGCGAATTCCTCGGCCGAGATTTCGGCCACGGTTGTCGTTTCGAGGGACGTCCGCTTTTCGGCGGCGTCGAAGGTCTCAATTTTCCGCGCCCACCACGAACCCGCGACTTCGGCAAAGTCTGAGAAGCGTACCGTCGAAGTCACTTTCCCTTTCCAACGCCGCTCGGAACACAAGAGCACGCGGCGGGCGGTGTCGACGACGTAGCGAATTTCGAGCAGCGGATCGGAGGGCCGCTTCAAAATGAGCAGCGTGCGATCCTTGTCGATGGCTTCGACCGTCGGCGTGCAATCCGCGTACTGGCGGTGCAACGGGCTCATCGACTCATCGCCCATGTCGAGCGGCGGTTGTTGCACATCGAACGTGTTGGACACCCGCGTTCGGCCGAGTTGATACGCGGTTTGGATCGATCCCAGTTCGCGGGCATCGCACCAGAGCACCCGGACCGGGCCGCGGTCCGGGATCGATCGGATCGACCAACTCGCGGTGGAAACCAGTGCCGTGCGCCGGCTCTGCGAGGTCAGCGCGCCGCTGTCGGGCTCGAAGTATTGAACCTGCCGGGCGTGTGCGAGGCCACCCTTGGCCGGCGCGAGTTTGTCCGACCGCAACAAGCCGCGGGACAACGCCAGCGCCGGGGCGGGCCAGTTCGATTTTGCTTCCTTACGCTCCCGCGCCGGCGCCGGCAGCTGCGGGAAGAGATCCGTCAGCCACGGCAGAACAGCGGAGCGATACCCGCCGGGGGTCTTGAAGAATTTCGAGCGCCCGAGGACCTCGCCATCTTGAATCGCGAAGCGAGAGAAAAACACGGGTGATTCATCGAAATCAGCGGCGAGCCCCTCATCGGAATGTACGAGTGATTTGAGATTCTTTGTTAATTTGTCCTCCCGGTCGAATCCCTCGTCCTCGGCATCATTGATCCCCGCGAGCATGAACGCTTCGCGATCGTTCCGGACACCAAGTTTATCCTGGATCGAGTAGTCGAAGCCGGAGTCAGCGGAGTCAATCGGCACGCCCCGGGACGAGCGGGTCCATTCGTTATTCGGGACAATGTCTTGCACTTCCTTGATCACGTCGGAGGTGCCGCCGGCGGGCCTCTCGAACTCGTATCCGAACGGTTGTATGCTAGATTTGCTGTCTCCTTCTAGGCTGATGACATTGTCGCTGATCCCAGGCAGCGACGAACTCGCCGCCGCTTGCAGCCATTCGCGCTGTTCGTCGAAGAGCCGGGCGTTGCGTCCCATGCCTCGGAGTTGAGCCAATACGGTCCGTCGCAACGCGGTGCGGTGGTCGCTGGCCAGACGCATTTGCTTCTGCTTCAGTTCGAAATTTGCGGTCTCGCGCCCGTCGGCGAAGAACCGTTCGCCGTCGCGCATTTGGAAGCGCCGTTTCACGGCGAAGCGCTCGCGGTCGGTGTCGGTTTCGAGTACCAGTAGCGACGTGTACGGCGTGATGATGTTGAATTCTTCGCTCAGCGCGATGATCTCGTCGCGGATCACCGGCGCGCTCCCTTGCTCGAGCAATTTGTCGAGGTGCATCCGCGCCCAAAGCCTCGGCAGGAAGGAGTTTCCCTGCTCGGCGTCCTTCAACGAGAATTTGGAAACGTACCGCACCGGCTTCCCGCCGAGCGTCCCGGTGACGACGATTTCGCCCTGCTGATCCTTGCCTTCGGGCAAGTAGCGGCCGAGCAGAATCTGCTGCGAACCGGCCGCGATGTTGGGCAGTTCCTCGGGGTAAACGCGGGCCGTGCGGACGCCGGTGAATTCGACTTTTAGGTTGCGCAGCGCCGGCGTCGCGATCTCGGTGAGCAATTCCGCGACGATGGTTTGCGGACCCTGTTCACCCGATACGCGCCGAAGCGAGCCGCCGCCGAGTGCCGCGATCGCTTTCATCGCGGCCGGTTCAAAACCACTGCCCAGCGCGATGGCGTGGAAAGTCCCCGGCTTCCCCTCGTGGAGCTTGGCCAAGCGCTTGGCGAACGCCACCGGGTCGGCATCGCCGCTCGTCGAAATACCATCGCCGAGATAGATCGCGTGCGTGCCGGTCTCGCATTTCGCGATGGCCGAGGCGAAGGCTTTGTCGAGGTTCGTCCAACCGAGCGAGACCCGCTTGGCGAGCGTCTCGCGGATGATGGCGATGTTCTCCGCCGTCGCGGGCACGGGCTTTTCAAACAGCCAATCGCAGTTCACATCGCACGCCGCGACGTTGATGCTGTCCTTCGGCGTGAGGGCCCCGAGCAGGGAGGCGAGGATCGCATTCTGCGTGGCCCGTTGCGTGCGGTCCATCGACGCGGATGTATCGGCGAGCAGCAGCAATTTCAGCGGATCGCCGTTCGGGATTAGCGGGCGATCCCAAACGCCGGCGCCGCCGGGCGGGGCGAGTTGCACGAGGAAATAGCCGTCGCCGCCGCGTTGATGCGGGAGCACGACAACATCCGCAGGCCGCGCGCCGAGTTCGACGACCGCTTCGAAGTCCCGCGTCGGCGTGTACTCTTGGGCCGCGAATTCGACGTGCCCCGAATGCTCGGTCTTGGCGAGCCGCGTGTCGTGCGTCGGCGAGGTCACGCTCTTGATTTCCACGGCGGACTGGATCTTCACATCGATCTTCAGATCGCGCAGCGGGTGCTGCTTCAAGAGTTCGCTTTGCAGCGCATAGCCGTAGCGGTACTTGTTTCCCTTCAGCGGCAGCACCTGCGTGTACGAAATTTTGATGCGCTTCTCGGACCGCGCCGGGATCGGGTAGACGCGGGCCTTGAAGATGTTGCCGCCGGCCCATTCGAGCAAGCCCGGGTCGTGCTTTTCGCGCAAGATCGTCTCGTAAATTTCGCGTGCCCGCTGTTTCTCGACGACATCCGCTTCGACGAGCTTGTCGCCGATCCACATGCCGAAACCCGAGATCGACGCGTCCGCCGGGAGGGGGAAATGGAACACCCCTTCGAGCACGCCGTCGGTGCGGTTGACGAATGATTCTTCGATGACAGTCCGCGCGATTTGATCGCGGATGTCGATCGTGACGTGGTGATAACCCACTGTCAGTGGCACATTCCGACCGTCGACCGACGCGATCAGTGACCCGAGCGACTCGGCCGTCGAAGTGCCCTTGAAACCTTGCAACCAAAGGGGATCTTTCTCGATGCGGACGAGCTTGCCTTTCTCGATGCGGACGAATTGCCGGCCGTCGATTTTCATCGACTGCTGGTCCGGGCCGAGCAATTCGATGGGCGCGTCGGCCGCGGCGGTGACTTCGATTTCCCCGGCCACGAGGTGGATCTCGTTCGACTTCGTCAATTCCACGGTCGAATGCGGGCCGACGATGACCGTCGTCGTCGGCAATAATTTGAGCGAGGCGGCATTGGCCCCGCGCGAATCGGTGCGCAACCAATCGCCGGGCTTCAACACGAGGTGCGCCGGCGCCGGCGACCAGCGCTCGGCCAGCACCGGTTTGATGCCGACGACACCCTGCACGTCGGTCACTTTGCCGATGCGGCCATCGTCGGTCAGCTTGTCGCTCAAGACGAATTTCTCGTCGGGCGTCGGATCGTCGTTGGGGGCGATCACCCGATTTTTCCAGACCCGCCACTGCGCGAAGACGACACCGACGACGAGCATCGCGGCGATGGCGGCGATCCAGCGGAACGAGGGGAATTTCACGGTTCGATTCCGGGGTGTGGTCGGGATGACCGCAGCTTGAAAGGTGGCGGTGGAGGACTCGCGCAGCGCGGCGAGGAACACGGGATCGGCGGCCGGGGCCTCGGCGGAATTCGACGCGAGCAGGGCCGCGATTTCTTCTTCGTCCGGATTCGGTTCAGGGGAGTTCACGGGCGACCTCCGTCGTGTTTCGGGTGATTCGTAGATACGCCGCGCGGAAGGCGGCTCGGGCGCGGGCGAGCTTCGAGCGCACGGCCGTTTCCGTCAGGCGTTCGCGACCGGCGATCCGTTCGACCGAATCGCCGTCCGAGTACTTCGCGGTCAAGAGTTGCTCGTAATCGGCGGGGAGTTCGCCGAGCGCCGCGCGGACGGCCTCCGCGACTTCGGCCATTTCGATTCCCGACTCGTGTACGGCCTCGGTCCCTTCGGGCCGAGTCATCGCGTCCCATTTCCAGCGGTCGTGTCGCCGGCGGTGGCGGAAGTGCAGCGTTACCTGCGTGCGCGCGATTCCCCAGAGCCAATTCCAGAGCGACCCTTTCGAGCTGTCAAAATTGCGAGCCGACCGCGCGGCCGCGAGCATGGTCTCTTGAACGACATCGGCGATGTCGGCCGGGTGCGGGCCGAGCAACCGCGCGACGCCCCGCCAGACGCGCTCGGCGAACGCGTCGTACAGTTGCCGCCACGCGTCCGGATCGCCCGAGCGCAACCCGGCCACCACCCGGTGGGTCAGCTCTTCATCCATGGGGAATGATCCGATGCGGTCGCGCCGCCGCGGGGTCACGCCATCCTATTGGCGCACCGGAGGCGAAATGGATCGCGGAATTATGCGGGTGAATGCGAACTGATTTCTACGACCCCGTGGGGAATGGCGTCGATGCACAATCGGAAACCGCCGAGCAGACGCATCCCGACGAGGACTTCATCGCCGATGGCCGACGCGAGCACCTGACGCCAATGGCAGTCCCAGAAAACTTCGGCGGGGTAAGTTTCGAGACTCTGAACTGAGCCGTCCGCCAGAATCAAATCCATTCGCGGACCGGCTTTCAATCCCAACCCCTCGGCCAGAGCGGTCGGCAAGGTCAATGCCCCGGTGAATCCGGTGTCGACCACGGGCATACGCATCGATGTCGGCACCGTCCGAACCTCGGATCACCACCGGAATCAGCGCCCCTTTTCCCGGTTTGTAAACCCCGCGGATCATCGGACACCCGCGAATTTGTACGCGGTCGGGTACCCGGCCCGCATCAGGAACATCTCGACGCCCGGTAACCGCGCTTGCAAGCGCTTCACGGCGGTGTAATCGTCCTCGTCGATCTCGTATTCGCCGCCGTCGATTGCGACGGCGACGAACTTCCCGTCATCCTCCGCCCGCAACTTCGATCGAATAGATCGGTCGAAAACTTCATGGGCGAGTCGGGAACATTCTTCGTTGCTGCGACGTGGTTGCGTTAAAGGCATGGCCGAACTCCGAAGAAAATCTACGGCATCATCCTACGTCCGATTTTTGTCTCGCATCACCCCAAGTATCGGTTGACCAGATTCTCCAGCATCTCCTGCCGGCCGGAGGCGTTAGTGTCGGCGTTGCCTTCCTTAAGCATGTAGGCTTCCAAGCTGCCGAAGTCTTCCTTCCCGGCTTCGATGCTGGCGCCGATGCCGGTGTCCCAACTGGCGTAGCGGGTCTTGACGAAGTCCGTCAACGCGCCGTCCCGGCGGATCGACGCGGCGATCTTCAACCCGTGGGCGAAGCAATCCATCGAGCCGATGTGCGCGTGGAACAAATCGACCGGCTCGAAGCTCTCGCGGCGGACCTTCGCATCGAAGTTGAACCCGCCCGAACCGAGGCCGCCCGGTTGGTTCAGCACCACGAGCATGACTTGCGTCGTCAGGTACAGATTCGTCGGGAATTGGTCCGTGTCCCAGCCGATGAGTTCATCGCCGCGGTTGGCATCGATGCTGCCGAGCAAGCCGTTGACCCGGGCGTATTCGAGTTCGTGCATCATCGTGTGCCCGGCCAGCGTCGCGTGGTTCGTTTCGATGTTCAATTTGAAATGGTGGATCAACCCGTAGCCGCGCAGGAAAGCGGCGCAGGTGGCCGCGTCGAAATCGTACTGGTGGGTCGTCGGCTCCTTGGGTTTCGGTTCGATGAGGAACTGCCCGTCGAAGCCGATCTTCGACTTGTAGTCGACGGCCAAGTGCAGGAACTTGGCGAAGTGGTCGAGTTCGCGCTTGAGGTCCGTGTTGTAGAGGTTCGTGTACCCCTCGCGACCGCCCCAGAAGACGTAATTCTCGCCGCCGAGTTGCTTGGTCACTTCCATCGCCTTCTTCACCTGCGCAGCGCCGTAAGCGAAGACGTCGGCGTTGCAGCTCGTGCTCGCCCCGTGCACGAACCTCGGATTGCTGAACAGGTTGGCGGTGCCCCACAGCAGCTTGATGCCGGTGCGCTGTTGTTCCTCGGCGAGGACCTTCACCACGGCGTCGAGGTTGGCGTTCGATTCGCTCAGCGTTTTGCCTTCCGGTGCGACGTCGCGGTCGTGGAAGCAATAGTACGGCACGCCGAGTTTCTCCATGAACTCGAAGGCGACTTTCACACGCGTTTGGGCCATCGCCACGCTATCGGTGCCGTCTTCCCAGGGACGCACGGCGCAACCGGGGCCGAACGGGTCGGAACCGGTGCCGCGCATGGTGTGCCAATAGGCGACGGCGAAGCGGAAGTGCTCGGCCATCGTCTTGCCTTCGACAACCTCGGCCGGGTTGTAATGGCGGAAGGCGAAGGGGTTCGTGCTCTCGCGGCCTTCGAACACAATCTTGGGGACATCGGGGAAAAACGACATCGTGGGCTCCGACTTTGGGAGGGGTAGTGGGATTGGTTTATCGGAGGGGGACGGGACGGGTAGGGAAGCCAATTTCACGCGACGTGGGGCCAACGGCTGGGGGTGAAGGATTTTAGTCATCGGTCCTAGCACCGTCGTCGAATCCGAAGTACAATTTGACAGCCCACCAAACGCACTTGCAGAGCCTCTTTCGAGTCCCATATGTTCCGCACTGCTCTGGCCGCTTTGACGCTCTACTTCGCCCCGGTCTCGGTCGAGGCGGCCCCGTCGTACCTCAATGAAGTCGTGCCGGTGCTGACGAAAGCCGGTTGCAATCAAGGCTCGTGCCACGGCAAGGGCCTCGGGCAAAACGGCTTCAAATTGTCGCTGCGCGGGTACGATCCGGACACCGACTTCAAAGCGCTCGTGCGCGAATTCGACGGCCGGCGAATCGACACCGTTGAACCGGAGAAGAGTATTCTGATCACGAAGCCGGTGGGCCAGTCGCCGCACGAAGGGGGTAAACTCTTCGGCGCGGGCAGTCGGGAATATGCCACGCTATTGGCGTGGGTGAAAGCGGGTACGCCGGGCCCGGACGCGAAGGAAGCGAAGATCGTCAAACTCGAAGTGACGCCGGCCGACAAGGTCTTGAAGGTCGGAGAAGAACTGCAACTGACCGCGACCGCGACCTTCACCGACGGCGGTAAAGTCGACGTCACCTGGCTGACGAAGTTCGACACGAACGACGCCAACGTGGCGACAGTCGATGCCAAAGGCTTGGTCAAGGCGAAGCGGAACGGGGCGACCTCGATCCGCGCGGCGATGCTGACGGAAGTTTCGGTGGCCGTGCTGGCGGTGCCCTTCGATCGCCCGGTGGACGACGCCAAGTTTGCGGTGACGAATAATTTCATCGACGGGGCCGCGTTCGCCAAATTGAAGTCTTTGCGCATCGAACCGGCCGGGGTATCCGACGACGCCGAGTTCCTCCGCCGCGTCCACCTCGATGCCACCGGGACGCTGCCAACGCCGGACGCGGCGCGGGCCTTCCTCGCGGATCCGGCCGCGGACAAACGGGCGAAGGCGATCGACAAACTCCTCGAATCCTCCGAGTTCGTCGACTACTGGACCTTGTTCTTATCCGACCTGTTGCAGAACCGCAAAGAGCGCGACCATGACGTCCGCGGCGTGAAGGGCGTGCGACAGTTCCACGCTTGGATCCGGGAGCAAGTCGCGGCGAATCGGCACTGGGACGACATCGCCCGCGACGTCCTCACGGCCACCGGGAACACGACGACCAGCCCGCAAATCGGTTACACCATCGTGACGCTCGGGGAACACCGCGAGACGGAAAAATCCGAACTCGCCGAGAGTGTTGCCCAGGCGTTCCTCGGCACCCGCATCGGCTGCGCGCGCTGCCACAACCACCCGCTCGAACGCTACACCCAAGACGACTTTTACCACTTCAGCGCCTTCTTCACGCGGGTGAAACTCGAGCGCAAAGACTCGAAGCAGGGCGACACGAAACTCACCGTCGGCCATCAAGATGCAAATCAGAACAAGAACCCGGTGGCCGTGCGGCAGCCGCGCACGAACCAAATGCTGAAGCCGCAGACGCTCGACCGCGCCGGGGCCGCGATTGCTCCGACCGACGACCCGCGCCTCAAACTCGCGGCGTGGATGACCGACCCCAAGAACGAGTCGTTCAGCGGGGCGATGGTCAACCGAATCTGGCGGCACTTCCTGGGGGTCGGTTTGGTCGAGCCGGTCGACGACATCCGCGCCACGAACCCACCCTCGAACCCGGCGCTATGGACGGCATTGAATCAGGACTTCGTGGCCAACAAGTTCGATATGAAAGCGCTGATTCGCACGGTCCTCAACTCGAGGACCTACCAACTGGCGAGCGCCACGACCCCGAACAACGAGACCGATTCGCGGTTCTATTCGCACTACTACGCCCGGCGATTGCCGGCCGAGGTGTTGTTGGATTCGCTGAGTTCGGCCACCGGCACCGCCGAGAAGTTCGACGGGTATCCCGAGGGTGTCCGGGCCATCCAAATCCCCGACCCGCACGCCGGGTCGCAGTTCCTCAAGATGTTCGGCAGCTCCGAGCGCACGACCGCCTGCGCCTGCGAACGCACCGGCGACGTGACGCTGCCGCAATTGCTCAACCTGCAAAACGGCGAGCGACTGTTGGCCAAAATCAAAGACGGCACCGGGGCGCTGGCGAGGCTGCTGAAGGACGAGAAAGACGATGCCCAATTGACCGAGTCGCTCTTCCTGAGGACGCTGAGCCGCCCGCCGACCGCGGACGAAAAGACGGCCGTGACCGGGGCGCTGAAAGGCGGCGACCCCCGGGACGAAGTCTTCCGCGATTTACTCTGGGCCCTGCTCAATGCCAAGGATTTCGCCTTCAACCATTAGATCGACTTCACCGTGGAATGGCCCCGCGCGGGCGGCGTCGGTAGGGTTAGATTCACCCGGTCGGGTCGTCTATCCGGCACGCGATTCGCGATGGCTTGCGGAGCATTCCCATGCGTCTGGCTCTTTTTTGCTCGATGGCGGTTATCTTCGCCACCGACCTGGCCCGGGCCCAATCGCTGGTGTTGACGACGGGCTCCGCGAACGACAAACGGACCCGCAAGATCGCCGCGGCGATCGACCGGGCGTTGACATCCGACTGGGCCGCGCGAAAGATCACCCCGGCCGCGGAGGCGGGCGACGCCGAGTTCGCTCGGCGCGTCTACCTCGACCTCGTCGGCCGGATTCCCAAAGTCGCCGAAGTCCGCGAGTTCGAGGACGACAAAACCCCCAGCAAACGAGCGGTTCTCGTCGACAAATTGCTCCAAAAGCCGAGCTACGCCGTCCACTTGGCCAGTGTGTTGCGGTCGGCGTGGTTGCCGGAAACGTTGACGGATGTGACCGTCCAATATTTCGGAATGCAGTACGAAGATTGGTTGCAAGCAACTGCTCGCGAACACCCCGCTCGACACGATTGTGAAACGGACGCTCACCGCGAATCTGCAAGCCCGCAACGGTTTCCGCCAATCGACCCCCGAGACCTACAACGCCGACGAAGCGTCGCTGCAAGCGTTTTACACCGCCGGGCAGATGAAGCCGGAGAATGTGGGCAGCACCGTCACGCGGGCGTTCTTGGGCTTCAAACTCGAGTGCGCCCAATGCCACGATCACCCGTTCGCCCCGTACACGAAGCAACAATTCTGGGAGTTCGCGGCGTTCTTCGGGGAACTCGCCCCGCAACCGCGGATGCTCGATATTTTTGAAGGTCCGCTATTTCCGCAGTACCAAGTCAACACGCTGACCATCCCGAACTCGCAGAAGGTCGTGACGGCGAACTTCCCGGACGGCGAATCGCCGAAGTGGAGCGAGCGCCGCAGCCCGCGCGTCGAACTGGCCGATTGGATCACCGACGGCAAAAATCCGTTTTTCGCCCGCAACATCGCCAACCGACTCTGGCAGCAATTCTTCGGCATCGGACTCACCGACCCGATCGACGAACCCGGCGACGCGAACCCCGCCAGCCACCCGGAGTTGCTGACCGAATTGGCCAAGGCCATCCGGGACGCCGATTACGATCTCCCCATCGTCATCCGCGGCATCGTTTCGAGTCGGGCGTATAACCTGAGCAGCAAGCGGAGCCACCCGAGTCAAGACGACCCGCGCCGATTCGCCCGCATGAACGTCAAGGGGCTGACGGCCCACCAAATCTACGATAGCTTCGCCACGGCCACGGGCATCCAGCAAACCATCCCGCGCAACCAAGCCTATTTCGACCAACAGGGGCAATTCGGCCGGTCGATCTTCCGCAACCTCTTCCCCGAGACGGCCCGGCCGACCGAAACGCAAACGTCGATCTTGCAAGCCCTGATGATGATGAACGGCAAGCTGATCGCGGACCAAACTAGCCTCGACAAAAGCGAGATTCTCGCGGCCGTCGCCGACGCGCCGTTTCTGGACGCGAATGGGAAACTCGAAGCGATCTTCTTCGCCGCGCTCACCCGCAAACCGACTCCCGAAGAGCGCGAGAAGTTCAGCAGCTACCTCGACCGCGGCGGCCCGACCGGCGACAAAAACAAGGCCCTGAGCGATGTCTTTTGGGTGCTGTTGAACACGACCGAATTCTTGTTCAACCACTGAGACCATTTCGGATTTGGGATTGCGGATTTCGGATTTGCAAACCGCTCACTCACTGAACAGCCGGAGATCTGCGATGGCCACTATTCAAAACCGCAATTCGACGCGGAGGCACTTTCTCGCGAGTGGAGCCGTCGGCCTCGGCTGCGCCTCATCGGGTTGGTTCAACCGGCTCGCCGCCGCGGGAGAAAAAACCCCCGGGCGGTCGAAGTCGTGCATCTTGCTTTGGATGTACGGCGGGCCGAGCACCATCGACCTCTGGGATCTGAAACCGGGGCACGAGAACGGCGGGCCGTACAAGCCGATCAAAACCGACGCCCCCGGGCTAATGTTCGGCGAACACCTGCCCGAGCTGGCCAAGTGGGGCAGCAAAATGGCCGTGCTCCGCGGCATGTCCACCAAAGAGGGAGACCACAGCCGCGCCACCTACCAGATGCGCACCGGCAACCTGCCGCTGGGCGGCATCAAGTTCCCCGGCATCGGCGGCGTGGTCTCGAAAGAACTCGGCGACCCCAAGAACGAACTGCCGAACTGCGTCAGCATCGCCCCGCAGCGATTCTTCAACGGCGACGCGGACGGCGCCGGCTTCCTCGGGCCGCAATACGCCCCGCTCATCGTCGCCGACAATGTCACCCAAATGCCCGGCCAAGTGGCGATGAATGTCGATACTTCGTTGAAGGTGCAGAATCTCGCCCGGCCTTCCGAAGTGAGCAAAGAGCATTCGGACGCCCGCCTCGAAATGCTGAAGCAGATGCAGGAAGACTTCGCCGCCGGCCGGCCGAGCCCCGTGTCGAGCAGCCATCAATCGGCCTACGACCGGGCGACCCGCCTCATGCAGTCGGACGCCGGCAAAGTCTTCGACCTGACCCAAGAAAAGGACAAAGACCGCGACCGCTACGGCCGGAATCTCTTCGGACAGGGCTGCTTGCTGGCCCGCCGGCTCGTCGAAAAAGGGGTGCCGTTCGTCGAGGTGAACCTCGGCAACTGGGATACGCACAACGACAACTTCGGCGCCGTCAAAAACCTCTGCGGCACGCTCGACGCGGGCTGGTCGGCGCTCATGGCCGACCTCAAAGAGCGCGGCCTGCTCGACAGCACGCTGATCGTCTGGATGGGCGAATTCGGCCGCACGCCGAAGATCAACCCGCAGAAGGGCCGTGACCACTTCCCGAACGCGTGGGCCACGGTGCTGGCCGGCGGCGGTATTAAGGGCGGCCAAGCCGTCGGCAAGACGAGCGCCGACGGGACGACCGTCGAAGACCGCGTCACCACGACGGTCGACCTTTTGGCGACGGCCTGCCTCGCCCTCGGCATCGACCCGAAGAAATCGAACATGTCCAACGTCGGTCGACCGATTGCCATCGTGGACAAATCGGCCGACCCGGTGAAGGAGATCCTGTCGTGAAGACCTTCCCCGCCGCGGCATCGCTGCTGCTCGGTTTTCTCGTGGCAATACTACCCGCGGTCGGCGCCGAACCGCGGGCCAAGGTCGAACTCGTCGCCGGTTCGGCCCCGGTGAAATCGGCTTACCCTTCCCCGTTCGGCCTCCGGTCCGAATCGTCGGTGTCGAACCTGGCTCCGTTCGACAAACCCGCGCTCGGGAAGCGATCGACACCCTATGTGCGATCCGCGCCGAATACGGCCGCGGAGCCGTTCGAGATCGTCTTCTTCGCGCGGACCCGACCGCTGCGCGTGCGGGTTCACATTTTGCACGAGGGCCGGACCCCGTTGGCCCAGTGGGAAGAAACGCTGAAGACTCTGTTCCGAGCGTTCGACCGCGACGGCGATGGCCGGCTCGACCAACGCGAGGCGGAGTTGATCTTCTCGAAGGCCGAGATCCGAACGATGTTCGGCGGTGGCGTCGGTTACCGCGCCCAGACGGGCGGGCCGATGCCGAGCTTGGAAGCCCTCGACCGCGACGGCGATGGGTCGGTTTCGTTCGACGAATTCGCCCATTATTACGACGAACTCACCGGGGAACTCGCCCGGTCGAAAGAAGCCCCCAATACCGCCACGACTCAAGACCTTTTGACTCCCGAACTCTTCGCCCGGTTCGATACGAACAACGACAGCAAGTTCTCCGAAGCGGAATTAAAGGCCGCCGAGAAGTTGCTCCTCGCCTTGGATGGGGACGAAGACGAATGCGTGTCCGCTCTCGAAATCACGTCGAACCCCGTCAAAAACAAGATCCCCGTCCTCGGTGCCGGCGCCGGCATGGGCATGATGGAGCGGCCCGGCGAAAAGCCGGTGGCCGGGCCGACCGACATCCACTGCTTCCGCGGCCCCATCCCCGGCAGCGTCGTCCAACAGATGCTCAAGCGCTACGACAAAGACGGCGACTTCGAACTCGGTCGCGATGAGATCGCATTGCCAAAGGAACTGTTCGACAAACTCGACAAGAACGGAGACGACCAACTCGACGCCAAGGAACTCGACGCCTGGCGGACCGGCCCGCCCGATTTGACCGTGGAATTGAACACTGCCGTCAAGGCCGAGAAATGCACGGCGAAGCTGACCCCGCCGCCGAAAACTTATCCCGCGGGGATCGCCGTGATCCAGACCACGCCGGATCGGCTCATCGTCACGGTGAATGGCCAGACCCTCGACCTCGGCGCCAGCCCCGCGACCGGCCAGCCGGGAAACGCGGACAATCCGTACGGGTACCTCTTCCCGCCCGGCAAAGATTTCCTCGTCGAGAAAGACCTCGTCGGCCCGCAGTACCAATTGATGCGCGTCCTTTTCGACCCCGCCGATTTCGACGGCGACGGGAAATTGACGCGCGTCGAATTCGAACGCTATTACCGACTCCAGCAATCGGTCTCGCGGCAATCCCTCGGGCTGTTCCACCGGACGCGCGTGCCGAACTTGTTCACGCTGCTCGATTCCAACAACGACGGCAAATTGAGCGTCAAGGAATTGCGCAGCGCCTACGATCGACTGATCCCATTGGAACCAACCGGCGGCAAAATGGTCACGCGGGCCATCCTCCAACCCGCGGCCGTGGTCCGCCTCGGTCACTGGATCTACGGGAACTACGACCCGAACTTGCTCCCCCAACAGTCCGGCAACGCCGGCTACGGCGCCCGGCCCGTCGTCCCCGGTTCCGGGCCGATTTGGTTCCGCAAGATGGATCGCAACGGCGACGGCGACGTCTCCCGCACCGAATTCGTCGGCCCGAAATCCTCGTTCGACGCCATCGATGCGAACAACGACGGGCTGATTTCGTTGGAAGAAGCCGAGGCGTACGACAAGCGATCTCGCAAATAGCCACGCGGTGCACTTGGCCTTCGCGCCGCCGAACGGATCGGCATAGACTTCGGAAGACGCAGGGAGGCGTTACCGATGATCGAACAAAATCGACCGTTCCCCCTTTGGCTGCTGGCCGCCGGCTTCCTGTTCGCCCTCGGCTATTGGCCGACGCTCGCCGCCCCGTTCGACTTCATGGACGACGGCAACCTCGTCTATCCGACGCCGGGTTTGACGGCGCGCGGGCACGTCGAATTGTGGTGGGACAAAGTCGCGGCGAACGTCGAACACCTCGGACCGTTCCGCCCGGTCGTTTGGGCGCATTGGCAACTGCAAGCCAACCTCTTCGGGGCCGATCCACTCGCCTGGCGGTTCGCCCGGTTGCTTTGGTGCGGCCTAGCGGGGACGATGTTGTTGGCCCTGATGCGCGAGTTGAAAATTCACCCGATCGCGGCGCTGGTGGCCACCGCCGCGGCGATGTGGAACCCGTACCGCAATGAAATTTGGACGAGCCTGACGCTGGCCGAGGGGGTCGCCATGCCCTACGCCCTGCTCGCGTTGTGGGCCGCGCGTCGTGCCGCGTTGGCCCGGACGCCGTGGCGGTTCGACGTCCTCGCCATCGGCGGATTGCTGCTGGCCCTCGGTTGCAAAAACGTCTTCGTTGCACTGCTCCCCGCGATGCTCGTCCTGCGTATTTGGCCCGAAGGAAAAACGTGGGGCGAGAGCATCCACGCGCACCGCGTCGCGCTCGTCGCCTATACCATCCCGATGCTGCTCCCGCTCGGGCATTTCTTCTATTTTCAATCGCATTGGCACGAAGGCCAATACGAAACCCCCGGCCCGTCGTGGGATCAAGCGAAGCAGTTCGCCCTCTGGTTGAAGGGCGCCGCGGGCCTCGATTTCTTGGGCGCCGGCCTCGGGCTCATCCTGGCGCCGCTCTTGTTGCGCCGCGCGGCGATCGTCCGCAATTCCCCGGCGCTCGCCAGCGCGGTTCTGCTCTTGCTCGGCGGATTCGCCGTGTATCTGCCGATGCGCATCATGTGCGGTCGTTACACCATGCCGGCCGTTTGGGGCTTGGACATCGCCTTCGCTTTGTTGCTGACGAACTTCTTGAACCTCCCTATTTCCGCGTGGACGCGCCTCGGTTGGGTCGGCCTATCCGCCGGGATGATCGCGCTGGTCGTGGCGTCGATCGGGCGGCAAGAAAAAGTGGCCACGCGGTCGCGGATGCTCTGGGCGGTAGTGCATCACATCGAGGAGGACGTCCCACCCGGCGCCCGCGTCGCGTGGATCGCCGGCGATAGCGAGCAAGGTGAATTGAATGCGGAAGAGGGCATCCACGTCTACTGGCATCTGCTACACCGCGGACGCGGCGACATCCGCATCGGTTTGATGGACGCGGCCGAGCGGCCGATGGCGCGGGTCGAACTCGCCCGCTTGCAGAAGCCCCCCGAGTATCGGATCGCCGCTCGACCGTCCGCCGAAAGTTTGGACTGGCAGACGGATCGCGCGTTCGAGTTCCCGTACCGCTTCGGCCGCAAACGGTACGGGTGCAGTATTGAATCGCTCAGGCCGTTGCCCGAATCCGGATTGATCGTCGACCCGATCACCGCGCGGTTCATGCGAGATCACTTCGAGAATCCCGGCGCGGAATCGGACGCGTTGCGGAAACTGCTCCCGCCGGTGAAGCCGGGCCAAGCGACCGCCGGCCTTCTCGAGCGCAGTGCGAATCCGGCTCGGTGACGGACGTTACTTTTGGAGTTTCGGTTGCGCATCGAACACTCCGCGGCGTTGGCTTGCGTCGACACCAGGTCGTGTCCTCCGGGAGGCCGCGTTCAAGAGTCGCCGAATGCGGGCGGACCCGTAAAGCATCTCACGCACCCCGAGGTTCTTTATTTGCTCTACCGCATCCCGCTCGGGGCTTGGTTCCTCATCGGATCCCTCGTCGTGGTCGGGGTGCAGGCCGTGCATTTGTCGCGGCGCGACTGGAATCCGACGGCGTTTCTCCAAGTCGGGGCCGATTCACCGGCGCGGGGTCAAATCGAACGGGACTTCCCCGGACTGCGGCTCGAAGCGACACTCGGTCACGACGGCAAATACAGCTACTTGGTCGCCCGCACCCCGGCTTTTTGGCGGGCCGACTCGGAAACCCTCGCGAACCTCCAAGACCCCGGGTACCGCTACGCTCGGCCGCTGTATCCACTCCTCGCGGGGATGGGCGGGCCGTTGTCGCCGCGCGGGACCTTGGCAGGGTTGATCTCGGTGCAGATTTTCGCCGGCGGGCTCGCCGCCACCGCGCTGGCGGCATTCGCCCGGTCCCGGCGCCTGCCGATCGCGTTCGTCGCCTTGAACATCGCCAATCCGGGGATCGCCGGTTCGGCCTGTTTGCTCACCTGCGACGCGTTGGCCCACGCACTCTCCATATTGGCGTGGTACTGCGCCGAGACCCGCCGCGTGCGAATCGCCATCGGAGTATTCGCACTGGCGCTGGCGACGAAGGAATATTACGCCCTGACGCCGCTAGCCTTGGCAACCGCGCTCGCGGTGCAAGGGCACTGGCGGCGGGGAATTGCGCTGGCGATCTTGCCGCCGATTCCGATCTTCTGTTGGAAACTGGCACTGCTCGCCGAACTCGGCCCGGGCGAGGGGCGAGGGAATTTCACGTGGCCCGGCGGCGGCATCCTCGCGTCGGCCTCGCTTTGGACGACGCGGTACGCCCCGGTCGGGCTGCTCGGCATGGTCCTCGTGGCCGGGGCGTTGGCCGCCGCGTGCGCCCCGCGATTGCCCGCGCGGTTGCGGTGGGCGTGCGCAATTTGGGGCTTGCTCGGGCTTTGCCTCTCCGATTTGGTGTGGAACGACCCGAATGACTTGCTCCGGGCCATCGGCCCCGCGTGGTGGTTCGTGTCGTGGGCCGCCTTCGCGGGTTTCGGATCTCGGCGAGGATGATTCCACTTTCTGCTCCGAATCGACAACCGTTACAATCGACATCGCAATGCGAAGTTATTGTGAACTGCGAATGGCGGCGCTTCCCTACTCGGAACAAAAGCTTAGTCTGTGGGTTACAGAACTTGATGAATTTCAAAGTGGCGTAATTGTCACCGGAGTGATGTCGAGATGAAACTGAACCGCTCGAAATTGCGCGTCGAAGAACTGGAGCGACGGGAAAACCCGTCCGCGACGAACATCGGCTTTGGTTCGGACGCCGTCGTATTCGACGTCGCTGGTTACAGGCTTCATCAAAATAATGCGAACTTCGCCACGACTTCGTCGGCATTCGGCTTTTCCGAAGCGGCGATGCTCGCGCCCCAAGCGGTGAGCACGGCCAACGGTGGTACCGTGAATGCGACTCTGAACGACGGATTCGACGGCGCGCTCAGTTGGGGTTTGGCCAAAGCCAACGGCGACGTCGCCGTCGGCCCGACAGCTCGCCCGCTGACCTATTACGACACCGACGGTATCGTCGATATCGTCGGCACTCCGATCGCGCCGAAAAGATATGGCCCCGGGGCCATCCTCACAGGCGATCCGGGGTCGGCCAGCTTCACCGGCGACAGTTTCGGGGGTTTGCAACTCTGGCAACAAAATGCCGTGTTCGACGTCAACGGCGTACCCGTGATCCGCTCGATTTTCTTCGTCCGCAATGCGACGGGGGCAACGATCACCCAGAATTTCGGCGTTTACAACAACCTCGGTTCGGATAGCAACACGCGGATTTTTGCCAGCAGCAGCGGCGACGCCGCATTCACCCCGGGCGTCGACACGTGGGTCGGCTCGTTCGAGAACTACGGCTCCGGCGTCAATCCGGCGAACCAATCGGGTGATCCCCGTTTGCTCTTCCAACTGCAAGGGGGATTCGGGCACGTTCGCCAAGGGCTCGGTTCGAAGAGCGTGTTCGCAAACGGAGACGGCACCCCCGTTTTCAACTTCAGCACGACGCTGGCCGCCGGGGAAACCCAAGCCTTCCTCACCTTCACCGGGCTCTACGGTTCCAAGCAGACGGCGCTCAATAACAACACCGCCTTCGCGAGTCTCTCCGCGTTGCGTGCCAGCGGTCTTTTGGACGGGCTGAGCGGGCTGACGCTCGGTCAGATCCAAAACTGGGATCTCGCCCCGGTCCCGGCCGGTGAAGTCGTCGGCACACTCGCGGGCCCCCTCGCCACCATTCGCAGTTTCGACGCCGACGGCAACCTCCAATTCGGCGTCGATCCGTTCGGCGGCTTCACCGGCGGCGTTTCTCTGGCCCGCGGCGATGTGAACGGCGACGGCATCACCGACATCATCGCCGGGGCCGGGCCCGGGGCCGGCCCGCACGTCAAAGCGTTCAGCGGCACCGACGGCACCGAAATCGCCAGCTTCTTCGCCTTCGAGGGCGGTTTCGACGGCGGTCTGTCCGTCGCCTCCGGCGACGTCGACAACGACGGCTTCGGCGATTTCGTCGTGGGGACGCTCAACGGTGCCTCGCACGTCAAAGTCTTCAGCGGGGCGACCGGGGCCGAACTCGCCAGCTTCATCGGGTTCGAGGGCTACACCGGGGGCGTCAATGTGGCCTCGGCCGACGTCGATGGCGACGGGCTTGACGACCTCGTCGTGGCCACGCGCACGGGCAGTTCCCACGTCAAGGTCTTCAGCGGACTCGACGGCTCGCTGCTGCAAAGTTTCATCGCGTTCGACGCCGGCTACACCGGGGGCATCTCGATCGCGGCGGGCGATTTGAACGGCGACGGCCGCGCCGAGATCGTGGTCGGGGCCATGCGGGGCGTGTCACATGTGAAAAGTTTCAGTGGGCTCGACGGCTCCGAGCTCGCCAGCTTCTTCGCCTACGAAGGATCGTTAGGCGGCGTCGGCGTCGCGATCCTCGACGCCGACGGCGACGGCATCGCCGACATCGGCACCGGTTCGCGCGTCGGCTCCCACGTCAAAGCCTTCGACGGGCTCGGCGCGACCACCATCGACTCGTTCCTCGTCGACTTCGGCACGGGCATCGAGATCGCCTGACAATTTTGAGCCCGGGGCGAATGGCTGAGAAAGCCTTTCGCCCGACTGTTCTGACAGCGCCGGCATCGGACGTCGGATTTCGTCATGCCATCACTTTGCGATACTTCTCCGCGAGCGATATCAACTCCTCGACCTTGACCAATTCGCCGGCGAAGTAGGGTGTACCGTTGCGGGTGTCGAAGCGGCTCACCAAATCGGCGAGTTGTCCTTCGAGCCACACGGCGAGGACATCGCTGCGGATGCGGCCGTCTTCGGCGCCGGGAATCTTCAATGCATCCGGAACGCGGAATTTGGTTTTGGCTTTTCCGACGGCATCCAAACGGGCGCAAAGGAACTTGCCGGTGCGAAAGTAATCGAAACGCGTGATTCGATTCGGTTCGGTGCCCGCTTCGAGGACGTGGCCTTCGAATACTTTCACCGCCAGGGCGAAGTTCCCGACCACGGTCAAGTATTCGACGTGCAGCGCGAAGTTGCCCGAACTTTGGCGTTCCTTCTTCAGGATCGGCAGCGACAATTTTTGGAAATTGGCCGCGTCGTCCCAGCGCCCCACGCGGCAGAGCGGCAGGATCAAATCGGTCAGGATCAAGCCGCGGAAATGATCGCTGACAAATTTCTCGGCCAAGAACTTCTCGCCGAGTTTCACCCCGTCGGCGTACTTCTCCGAAAAGATGGCGAAGAAGACGGCGAAGGCTTTCTCGGTCTCGAGGTCGTCGCAGAGCCAGTCGCGCTTCGCCTTGGCGATCTTTTTGTGGGCGGCCACCGCGGCGCCGCGGTCGCCCAAGCCCCGGTACACCCGCCGGTGCAGCAGGTAGCAGGGGCGGAGCGACGCGCCGTGGCGTTCGTAACGCCCCATCATATCGGCGATGGCGCTTTCGATTTGCGGCCGCGGGATATCGGGGAAGCCGGGCATCGTGTCGAGCACCCAGCGGTACGCCCAAAGCGCGTCGTGGGCATCGAGGTCGTCGTCGGCGTCGAGTTTCGCCAAACACCACGCGAAGTGAACCAACAGCAGATCTTGCCGGCTCGCGTGATACGCGGGCCAGAGCATCTGCATGCGGGTTTCGTAGGCCAGCGGGACGTCTTGGTGCAGATCGGCGAGCGCGACGGCCTCTTCGTAGATGGCCACCTTCGCGGGCCCTTCCGGGAGGTCATCGGCCTGCGAAATCAGGTCTTCGACCTGCTCGCTGTAGTCGGGTGTCGGCTTCCGTCGGCTCATGAGCACATCATATGCGTGGGGTTTTCTGGGCGACGTCGGCGTCGCAGCGGGTCAGGCGCTCCGCGTAATAGGTGTTGCCGTTGCGGGCGTCGTACCGGGCCGACCAGTCCGCCACATCGGCGTTCAACCAGGCGGCCAAGTCTTTCAAGTCGTAGTGATTGAGGCCGAGGGCCGGTGCGGGAAATTCGGGCGGCAGTTTCATCCGGACGCTCGATTGATCGAACCGGAGCATCGTCGCGGCGAAGACATACATCGCCCGGAGGAACGCCATGCGGTCGTTCGGCTTCCGCGCCGACAGTGCGACGGGCAGATGCTTTTCGATCAACCGCACGCACTTCGTCGGTTTGCCGCTGAGCGCGAGATACTCGACGTGATCCCCGCAGCAATCGACGTAACGGACGCCGGTCGCCACGTAGCGGTACCCCTTCTTATGGCATTGCTCCGCGAGGTCGGCTCGACCCGTGACCCAAAGCGGGTAGAGCAAGTCGGCGCAATCCGAACCGAAGAAATGTTTCGAGTGCACCCGGCCCTGCAGCACGCTTTCGCATTGGCGGAAGGCCGCTTCATAGTCTTCTCGGAAGAAATAATAGTCCGCGAGGAACGCGCGTTCCGTTTCTTCGTCGTCCGAGAAGCGATCGCGCGGGGCGCGTTTCCATTGCTTCATCGCCTCCGCCGCCCCGGCCTTGTCTTTGATGGAAATGCACACGTTCATGCGGAGCAAGTGGATCGGCCGCAGCGTGCTCCCTGCGGCGAGATAGCGGCGTGTGATGTCGACGAATGCCGCTTCGATCTGCACCCGCGTGATCTGCGGGAATGTCGGCATCTCGCTGATGACCCAACGGTACTCCCACAAGATGCCGTCGGGGTCGAAGTGCGTCGGGTCGCGGTCGCATTGGGCCAGGCACCAACTGTAAGCGACGAGCATGAGGTCGGGTTGACCGGCGTCGAGGCAGGCGGGCAGGAGCTTTTTCCGGGCGAGATACCCCAGGCGGACATCGCGGTGCTCGTCGGCGATGCGGGCCGCTTCTTCGAACGCGGCGACCTTCGCGGGGCCGTCTTCGAACAGCTTCGCTTGTTCCAGCAAAGTCGCGACCGCAGCGGTGTAGTCGGTCATGGGAATCTCGGCGGTCGCCGCATCCGACGTCAAATGTGGTACATGATCTCGGCTTGCATCTCGATGCGGGACTTCACACCCTTCACCTTATGCTGCGGATTGTCCAAAATGACCACCGAATACGGGGCCACCGACTTCGTCAGCCAGACGTTCGACCCGATCACCGAGCTTTCGCCGATAATGGTGAGGCCGCCGAGAATCGTGGCGTTGGCGTAGACGATGACGTTGTCGCGGAGGGTCGGGTGGCGCTTGTAGGCCCCGTGGACGATCTCACCGGATTCGTCTCGGTCGAAGGACAGCGCCCCGAGCGTGACGCCTTGGTAGAGTTTGACGTTGACTCCGATGTCGGTCGTTTCACCGATGACGACGCCGGTGCCGTGGTCGATGAAGAAGCCGGGGCCGATGCTCGCGCCGGGGTGGATGTCGATGCCGGTTTTCGAGTGGGCGAATTCGGTCATCATCCGCGGGATGTACTTGACCTTCAGCCGGTGCAATTCGTGGGCGATGCGGTAAACCGTGATCGCTTCGAGGCCGGGGTACGAGAAGATGATTTCGTGGTGCCCACTGGCGGCGGGGTCGCCGCGGAACGCCGACTCGACGTCTTGCTCCAGAATCGAGCGGATGTGCGGCAACCGCCGCAGGAAGTCGAGCACCGTCCGCCGGGCTTCGCGGTCGCAATGGAAATCGTCGTCGTCCGCGCAGCGCTCGTGCTGATGAGCGCGTTTCACCTGTTCGAGCAATTGAGTGTAGACGCTCTCCATCAA
>JAYSYN010000145.1:0-5231 GCA_043727575.1 Fimbriiglobus sp. | reverse complement strand
GGTCGATTTTGCCGCCGTGCAGAAATCGTCGGCGACGTTTCGTCCGCAGCGTCCGCACAGGGGTGGGGGGTATTCTCCGCGGACGCAAAATCCCCTATTCGAGGAGCTTCCGTGTGAGTGCCGCCAAGGCTACCGGGTCGTTGAGAGGGGCGAGCACCAACCCGGGGATCGATTCGGTATCGGGCGTCCGAAAGGCTAGCGCCGGTATTCCGAGATTCACGGCCGCATTCAAAAACGCGACTCCGCCGCGCGAGTGGGTGCCCCAGACGACATCCGCTTGCTCGACGGCGGACAGCGGGTGAACGTCGATCAGAAAATGAACCCGCCAATCGTCCGAGCCGAGCGACCGTGCGAATCGCATCATCCGCCCGCGCTCCGGGCCGTCGCCGACGAGAACCAATTGCAGCTTCGGCGCGACGTACTTCAAGATGTCGAAGGCCCAGATGGCCAGTTTCATGCCGTCGCCGGGGACGAACTCCCCGGCGCACATCAGAATCTGGGAATCGGCCGGGAGGCCGAGGCGGCTGGGGCTCTTCATACGGACGTGTCATCCGGCAGGACGCCGATGTACGGCAGGTGGCGGTAGTCGTCGTTGAAATCGAGGCCGTACCCGACCACGAATTTGTCCGGGATCGCGAAGCCGACGTAGTCCGGTTCGAAGGGGACCGTCTGCCGCCCGATCTTGCGGAGGAGCACGCAGGTTTTGACCGAGGCGGCCCCGAGTTCGACCAGGTGCGCGGTGACTTGGCTCAGGGTAGCCCCGGTGTCGAGGATGTCGTCGAGGAGTAAAATGTGCCGGCCGCGGACTTCCGGCAGCAGGCCGGTGTTGAGGACGAGGGTGCCGGGCGTCGTCGCGGTGCCGCGGTAGCTGCTCGCTTCGAGCAAGCCGATTTGATGGCGGTGTTCGAGGCGGCGGACGAGGTCGGCGAGGAAGACGAGGCTGCCGGTGAGGATGCCGACGACCGTGAAGGTCCGGCCGCGGAAATCGGCGTTCACCGCGGCGGCGATTTCCAACACGCGCTCGCGGATCGCCTCTTCGGGAATCAAGACGTTCATCGCTACCGGTCGCCTCGGTCCATTCGGTGGGTACATTCAACGCGGCCGGTGCTTCGCGGACAGGGGCAATCCGCGCCGATCTGGAATCGGTTCCCTTACATTCAACGGTATGCCCCGCCTCCCGCTGCCGGTCGACGCCGTCCTCCCCGCGATGCTGGCCCATCTGCGCGCGGCCGGGGCCGTTGTGCTACGTTCGCCCACGGGGGCCGGGAAAACGACGCGCGTGCCGCCGGCGATTCTGGAGGCGGGCTTCGCGGAGCACGGCCGCGTGCTGCTGCTGGAGCCGCGCCGCGTGGCGGCGCGGGCGGCGGCCCTGCGCATGGCCCACGAACACGGCAGCGCGCTGGGCGAGACCTTCGGCTACCACGTTCGCTTCGAGCGGCAGTTCAACGCCCGCACGCGGGTGCTCGTCGTCACGCCGGGCATGCTGCTCCGCCAACTGCACGACGATCCGTTTCTGGAATCGGTGGCGTGCGTCGTGTTCGACGAATTCCACGAGCGCGGCCTCGAATCCGACATCGTCCTCGGCATGGTGAAGCTGCTGCGGCAGACGGTGCGCAGCGACCTCCGCGTCGTCGTGCTCTCCGCGACCATAGACCCGGCGCCAATTTCCCGATACCTCGGCGACTGCCCGATCGTCGTCAGCGACGGCCGGACGTTCCCCGTCGAAGTGACCTACCGCCCGCGCCACGCCGATGTGCCCGCGACGACCGTCGCCGCCGGTGCGGTGAAGGAATTGATCGACCGAACTGCGGGGGGGGTGCTCGTCTTTCTGCCGGGGCTGCGCGAGATCCGCCAAACGGCGAGTCTGTTGGAACCGCTCGAGCGGCAGGGGATCGCGGTGTTGCCCCTGCACGGCGACTTGCCGCCGGAGCAGCAAGATCGGGCGTTGCAGTCGGTGAATGGACGCAAAGTCGTGCTCGCCACGAACGTCGCGGAAACCTCTGTGACGGTCGAAGGAATCACCGCCGTCGTCGACACCGGCACCGCTCGGCAGCTCGAGTTCGACACGAACACGGGGATGGATCGCCTGCGGCTCGTCCCAATTTCGCGTGCCGCGGCCGATCAGCGCACCGGCCGCGCGGGGCGGACGCAACCCGGAGTCTGCGTGCGCTTGTGGGACGAAGCCGGGCATCGCAGCCGCCCGGAACAGACCGAGCCGGAGATTCGCCGGATCGACCTCGCGGGGGCCGTGCTGCAATTGCACAGTTTCGGCGAGACGGATTTGTCGGCGTTCCCGTGGTTCGAGCCGCCGCGACCGCAGGCGATCCCGCAAGCCGAGCAACTGCTCGAACAACTCGGGGCGATGATCGCCGGAAAGTTGACCCCGCTCGGGGAGCGACTCGCAAAGTTGCCGGTGCATCCGCGCGTGGGTCGGTTGTTACTCGAAGGCGCCCGCTTGGGCATCCCCGAACGCGCGGCACTGGCGGCTGCACTTTTGAGCGAGCGCGATCCTTTTGTCCGCGAGGACGGCGGTTGGAAGCGGCCGAATGTCGCGACGACCTCCGACGTGCTGGATCGCGTCGAGGCACTGGAAGCCTTCCAAAATCTGGGGCGCACGGTGTTCCCGCTCGGCGAGTTGCACCGGGGGAGCGCGAAGCAATTGTCGGTAGTGCAGAAGCAATTGGTCAGAGCCGGACGCGTCAGCGACGGTCCTGAAACGGGCGGGACGCCATCGAAATTAGCCAGTCCCGTCGCTGACGCGTCCGGCTCTGAACGAGCGGACGACGCCCTTCTCCGTTCGATCTTCGCCGCGTATCCGGATCGGCTCGCGCGGCGGCGCGGACCCGGCGACTCGCGCGCCCGGATGGTCGGGGGGCGCGGTGTCAAACTCGCCCCGCAATCGGGCGTCACCGAGTCGGCGCTGTTCGTCTGCGTCGATGTCGAAGCGGGAGGCGTCGAATCGCTCGTCCGTGCGGCCAGCGCCGTCGACCGGGGCTGGCTTCTACCGGAGATGCTGCGTTCGACGAACGAAGTGCTTTTCGACGACGGCACCGAGAAGCTCGTGGCACGGAAGCAACTTCGCTACGGCGACCTCGTCATCGACGACGTGCCGGGGCACATCGCGGATGAAGCCCGCGCCGCCGAGGTGTTGGCCGAAGCCGCGGCGGCGCGTTGGGAGAAAGCGAAACCATCGGTCGAATCGGCGGCCGGGAGGCTCTTGCTCCGCGTCGCCTGCTTCCGGGGATGGTTCCCCGATGTCGAATTCCCCGAGATCGCCCTTCGAGAATTGCTGCCAGAACTCTGTCGGGGGCTGCGTTCGCTGGACGCCGTGCGGAACGGCCCGTGGCTCGAACGGATTCGTCAAGAGATTCCGTATCCGCTGCTCCAAAGATTGGTCCGCGAGGTGCCCGATGCGTTGACGGTGCCGACAGGAAGCGTCATTCCGCTGGCTTACGAACTCGGTCGCCCGCCGATCTTGGCGGTCCGCATCCAAGAAATCTTCGGCCTGACCGAGACGCCCCGCATCGCCGGGGGGCGGGTGAAAGTACTGCTGCATCTGCTAGCGCCGAACCACCGCCCACAACAAGTGACGGACGACTTGGCCAGCTTCTGGGCCACCGGGTACGCCGTCGTCAAGAAGGAACTGCGGATGAAATACCCGAGGCACAGTTGGCCCGACGACCCGACCACCGCGGAACCGAGCCGGGGGCCGAAACGACGGGGGACGTGAAGTCACCCGAAGAGCTTCGCGAACCAACTCGTCGACGGGGGCCGCGGCGGCGGGGGGTTCACCGGCAAACCTTGCAGAACGGCGGTGCCCCAAATGCTGCCGACGCGTTCGGCGGCGGGGGCGCCCATCCATTTCGCCAGCGCGCGAAACCCGTCACGCAGTTCCGGTTTGCGGCGGTCGATGCGATGCCCGTCCGAGCCGAGCAAGTGGATCATCCCGCGACGCGCCCAGAGTTTCATCGCGGGCCCGTCGTTCCCGGGCGGATCGGCCACGGCTTCGGCCGTCACCTGCATGAGGCAACCCGCGGCGATCCACTGCACCGCGAGGGCCGGGTCGTGCAACAGGGGCTCGTAGCGCTCGGCGTGGGCCACGATGATGCGGACGCCGAGCGGCCGCAGCGCGAGCGCCGCCGGGCGGAAATCGATGAACCCTTCGTGCGGCATTTCCACGAGCAGATACTGGCCTAGGTTCCCGACCGACAGGAGTTCGCCGCGGGTCCAACGTTCGGCGAGGTCGTCGCTGTAAATGACCTCGGAGTTGGGGACGACGGCGAGCGGGATGCCTTGGTCGCGGAGCCGGTCGGCGAGCGCCGCGGTCGCGGCGAGGATGCGCGCGGGCGTGTTCTCCGGGAATTCCGGGTGCAAATGGGCCGTGGCGGCCGCCGTGCGCGCGCCTTCGGAGACGAGCATCCGGCACATGGCCATCGCTTCGTCGTCGGTGCGCGGACCATCGTCGAGTCCGGCGAGCAAATGGACGTGGGTGTCGGCCAACGGCATCATGATGGGGGACTTCACCGCGCGGTTTCGATTTCACCGGACGGCGTCTCGTCGGTGTAGCTTTGGGCGTACTCGTAATCGTACGAGTACTGGTAATTGTAACCGTATTGATCGCGCGCGGTGCCGACGCCGTTGACGACGATACCGAGGAGGTTGGCCCCCATGTCGGCGAGTTGCTCGCGGGCCCGTTCCGCTTGGGGTCGGGCCTTTTTCGTGATCTTGAAGACCATGATCACGCCGTCGACGCGTTGGGCCACGACGCGCGGGTCGCTGACGGCGAGCATCGGCGGCGTATCGACGATGACGAAATCGTAGAGCGCCCGGAGTTCCGAAAGGACGTGTTGAAACTTCGCGCTCGAGAGCAATTCGGCCGGGTTCGAAGGGCGCGTGCCGCACGGGAGCAGGTCGAGCCGGTCGATGTCGCTGCGGCGGATGGCGGTCGCGAGTTCCGCCTGGCCGTCGGTCACCGACGCGAGGCCGAGTTCCGGCTCGGGGATATTGAACAACTTGTGAACGCGCGGCTTGCGGAAGTCGCAGTCGAGCAGAACGACTGTCTTGCCGGCTTGGGCGATGGAAATCGCGAGATTGGCCGCGAGCGTCGACTTCCCATCGCCGGGGTTGGGGCTGGTGATCTGAATGACTTGGTGGCCTTTGTCCTGCGTGAGGACGAACAGCTGGGCGCGGACGCCCCGGTAGGCTTCGGCTTCCATCGATTTGGGCCGGGT
>JAYSYN010000144.1:0-5239 GCA_043727575.1 Fimbriiglobus sp. | reverse complement strand
GCTCTATCCAGTTGAGCTACGGGCGCGTGCGATCATAGTAAGCACCAAGAAGCCGGCGGTGAAGTCGAAAGCGATTTCGGGAGCGGTAACGATACTCGGAGTACGTTGGAAACAGACGGATTCCGTAGGTCATGGCTGTAGCAACCATTCTCGGAGGTTGCTGAAGCCGGGCTGGGCCTGGGGTCATCGAACGCGCATGCGGTATTTGCGAGATCGTCTCGCCGTGCTTCTTGGAATGCGTTCCCGGCATTCTTCCAAACGCGATTGTTCCAAAGGCGATTGTTCCAACACCCCGCCTCGGTCGGCTCGGTTATCCCTTCGAATTTCATGACGCAAGTCATTGCTGAGCTTGAGGATCGGCCACATGGAACGTTTCGGCTCCGATTGTTCCAATTCTTTTAATTGCTTCCAGAGTGGGGTGTCACACAATCTGTTAAAAGCAATTTCCCGAGGTGTTTTCGATGCGCAGCGACGCCGCATTACGAGTCCCCTCCGAACACCGCCTGCGAGGACAACCTCCAAGAATCGTTGCCACACCCGTAGGTCATACTCAGCATGACGCAGGTGCAGAATTGAACTCGGTCAACAGGCGCATACGAAAAAATCCCTCCGCCCGCGGATTTCGCCGGGGCGGAGGGTATGCGGTTTTCTACCGGCCTCCACCCGACGATCCGGGGAGAAACCGACCGAGAACGACTGCGGTCTGATCCCCCGACATCGTCTTACTTGGCGATCGGGGCCGGCGTGGCACCCGGTTGCGGTACCGCGGCGGGCAGGCCGCCGGCGGGGGCGCCGCGGCGGATTTCGCCGGTCGGGTCGAGCATCGAATCCCGTTCGCGTTGGAGCGGGAACGCGGGGTCCGGCGCGAAGTACTGCGGGTAGTGCTTCAGGTAATGCGGCGACGGCAGCGTCATCCCGCCGGTGTACGTCTGGCAGCCGCTGAGTGCGATCAGACTCATCGCGGTGCCCGCGAGGCCCCGCACTAGGAGTCGCTTCGAAATCCCCATGATTCCCCCTCTCGGCGGTCGCCGGGCCCATGATTGGCAAGTGTCAACGGATCTATCGGTCGCACCGGGTGTGCGGCTTGAATCGAATCTTCTAATTGCGGGAACCGCCGCTAAAGTAACCTCCTCGCCACGATCGGAGACGGGACCGCCCGATGACGGATCGAACGGAAGTGCCGGCGCCGCGGTACATTGAAGAGCGGCGCTGGGGCCGGGGCGGGCTCGCGTTGCCGGTGAAGTGGGTGCCGGGGCGGACACCGGCGCAGGGCGTCCCGCGGCCGTTCGATTTCTCGGCGCGCATGCGGGCGCTCTGCCGGGACATTGCGGACCGCTGCCCGGCGCTCGCGCACATCGACCCGAGCTTGCTGATGGTCACGTTCACGACTTCGCGGAGCCGGTCGAAGTACGGCTTGCAAGCGCGCGTGACGCCGATGCGGCTCGAGCACGGCGCGGCCTTCACCCGCCGGCGCGGGACGCTCTACCGGGTGCAACGGTACTTCGTCGACGGCGTCGAAATGCGCTACTTGGTCACCTTCTGCTTGCCGCGCTTCCAAGATCGCCCGTTCGAGCAAAAGCTGATCACGGTCTTCCACGAGCTGTACCACATCGGCCCGAAGTTCGACGGCGACCTCCGCCGGCACGAGGGGCGCTGCCGGTTCCACACGCATTCCAAAACCGGGTACGACGCGCACATAGCCGAGTTGGTTCACGCCTACTTGGCGCACCACCCCGATCCGTCGCTCTTCCATTTTTTGCATTCCAGCTCCGCGCAGTTGTGGAACGAGCACGGCGGCGTTTACGGGGTGTCGGTGCCGCAACCGAAACTGATCCCGGTGCCGGGAAGCGCATGGGCGAAGTGACGCACGGCACGGCGGATCGCGTACAATTGTGCGATGCCCGAAAATGCAATCGCGCTGGTCGTCCGCGGTACCGACTGGAGCGAGAC
This sequence comes from Fimbriiglobus sp., assembly GCA_043727575.1. Classification (GTDB taxonomy): domain Bacteria; phylum Planctomycetota; class Planctomycetia; order Gemmatales; family Gemmataceae; genus JALHQU01. Next base: position 3,289 of record JAYSYN010000144.1, on the reverse strand, counting down.
CAGCCGGATCAGCACGCTGTTCACGCGGGAGTTCGGCAAAATCCGGGCGCTCGCCAAGGGCGGGCGGCGGCTCAATTCCCAATTCGAAATCGCCTTCGACCTGCTCAACGTCGTCCGGGTCGTCTTTTTGAAGAAGACCGGCGGGTTGGAACTGCTCACCGAAGCGCAGATCGTCGAGCGCTTCCCCCATCTGCGCACGGACCTCCCCGCCCTGTACGCCGGCTATTACATCGCGGAACTCCTTTCGGAAGGGACGCAGGACTACGACCCGCACCCGGCGCTGTTCGACGCGGCGCTCGAGACGTTGCGGACGCTGACCGAGAGCGTGCCGCGGCGCGTGAGTGCGTTTGAGCTTGTCTGGCTCCGGGAACTGGGCTATAGCCCGCGGCTCGATGCCTGCGCCGTGTGTGCGCGAGGGTTGTCGGTGCCAGAAGCCGAACCGGTCCGGGTCGAATACAGCCCCGAAGCCGGCGGCCTCGTCTGCCCCGATTGCCTGTCGCAAGCGCGCGATCGCCGACCGCTTTCCGCGGTGGCCCGGTCGATTCTGCAAGGATTGGCCGGGCCACCGGATGGGGCCCCGAAGCCGCCCGAACTCGTGCCGCCCTCGGCGGTGCGCGAAGTCCGGGCCGCCCTCGGGCAAACGGTGAGTTACGTCCTGGGTCGCCGCCCGCGGTTGCTCGGTTACGTCGACGGCTAGCACGGGCATCGACCGTCCATCGTTCCGGGTCCGGGGGAGTTCTCGAATCATGCCGACCATCCGCCCGCGACTCGCCTGCGCCCTCGCGGTGTTGGCCGCCGCCGCCCTGCTCACCGGGTGCCAATCCGGGAGCGCGAAGAAGAAGAGCCTCAAAGACCGGGTCTACGCGGCCGTCCGCAGCACGGTGACGAACGCCTACCACGACCCGGAAGCCGAAGCGAAGATGGGCCGCGCGGAGGAACTCTTCGCCACGCAGAGCTACGCCGACGCTCAGAAAATCTACGCCGACGTCGCCGACAACACGTACAACCCGTCGGGCTTGCTCGAGAAGGCCCGTTTCAAAGAAGCCGAGTGCGTGCGACTGCGCGGCCGGCTCCCGGCCGCGGTCGACACGTATCACCGCTTGCTCCAAGACTTCCCGACCGGCATCTACAGCGAACAAGCCGCCACGAAGATGTACGCCATCGCCGACGTCTGGATGAAGGACAGCCTCAAGGACATCGAAGAGAAAGAGAACGGCCGGGCGAGCGTGCGGTTGCCACGCATGCCGAACTTCACCGACCGCTCCAAACCGGCGCTCGACCAAGAAGGCGAACTGATCAAGACGCTCGAGAACATCGCGGTGGGGGCGCCGAATTCCACGGTCGCCGACAAGGCGATGTTCTGGTGCGGCTTCCTCCACTTCGCCCACGGCCGCTTCGAAGAAGCCGACCACTTCTTCAGCACGCTCGTCGACATGTACAAGGACAGTCCGCTGCGATTGGAAGCTTCGAAGTACGCGGTGATGGCCAAGAACAACGCCACCGGCGGGGCGGTGTACGACGGCCAGAAGAGCGCCGAGGCGCTGCAGTTGGTCCACAGCCTCGAAGCGACCGAACCGGAATACGTCCAAGACAAAGAGAAATCGGCGTGGCTGACGCGGCAGAAGTTTGCCATCCGCATCCAGCAAGCGGAGAAGGACTACGAGACGGCCGAGTACTACCGCCGCACGAACCACCCCGGCTCGGCCTACTTCTACTACGAACTCGTGATGCGCTGTTACCCGGGCACGAAGTTCTCGGACTTGTCGAAGTCGCGCATCGAAGAGATGGAACGCATCAAGGCCGAGCGCGAAGCCGACCGGGCCGCCGGGAAGATTTCGACGAAGGAACAGATCGCCGAAGGGTGGGACAAGCTCGTCGGCGCCGTGAAGCCGAAGTCGGACGGCGGGGCGATCCCCAAGGAATCGAGCACCGGGCCGAAGGACAAACCGCCGACGATCGTGCCGCTGGGGTACGACGGGAAGTGACCCCAGTTCGGAATGCGGAGTTCGATATGCGGAGTGACTTCACCCGTCGCGGCTTCTTGTTATCGGCGCTCGGCGCCGGTTCGATGCTCGTCCTCGGTTGCCGGACCGACCGCAACTTCGCGCTGTTCGGCTACACCACCGCCCCGCCGTTCGACCCGAACATCCGTTCGGTTTCCATCCCGACGTTCAAACTGAACGCGTTCATCACGAACCCGAACCGGGGGCTCGACGTCGACGTGACCGAAGCGGTCGTCGAGGAGCTCGCGTCGCGGCGTTCGCCGATGAAGATCGTCTCCGACTCGGCCCGTGCCGATACCGAACTCATCGGCACGATCGTCTCCGTCAGCAAGAACGTCCTCGTCCGCAACCCGCAGAACCTGACCCGCGAAGGCGACATCACCATCGCGGTGGAGTTGGTCTGGCGCGACCTGCGCACGGGCGAAATCTTGACGAACCGCCGGGCGCCGGTAAAGCCCCCCGCCGCGGGCGCGTTCGACCCGAGCCTCGAACCGACCCCGCCGGTGAAAGCCGACCCGAAGCCGGTGCCCGTGCGCGTCAGCGCGACCGGCCGCGTGCTCGTCGAACTCGGCGAATCGACGGCGACCGGCTCGCAGATGGCGACCAAGCGCCTCGCCAAGCAGATCGTGAATATGATGGAAGCCAACTGGGAGTTGCCGCCGAAGTAGAGTCGAGCCCATGCCCCCGTTCGCTTGGCAGATCCCGCGCCCGCTCGTGATGGGCATCGTCAACGTCACGCCCGATAGCTTTTCCGACGGCGGTCGATTTCTCGATCCCGAGGCCGCGGTGGAGCACGCGCTCCGGTTGGTGGCCGAGGGGGCCGACATCCTCGACATCGGCGGGGAATCGACGCGGCCCGGTGCCGACGCGGTGCCCATCGACGAAGAACTGCGCCGCGTCGTGCCGGTGATCGAGCGCTTGGCGAAGCTCACGGATCGCCCCATTTCCCTCGACACGAGCAAAGCGGAAGTCGCCCGCGCCGGCCTCGCGGCGGGGGCGGTGATTCTCAATGATGTCGCCGGCCTGCGCGATCCCGCGATGGTGGAGGTCGCGGCGCGATCCGGCGCCGGGGTCGTCGTCATGCACATGCGCGGCGACCCGCGGACGATGCAGGCGAACCCGACCTACGCGAACGTGGTAGGCGAAGTCGCGGACTACTTCGCAGAGCGCATCCGAACGCTGATCGATGCGGGGATCGCCCGCGCCGCGATCGCGCTCGATCCGGGTATCGGCTTCGGCAAGACGCTGGACCACACCCGATTGCAATTGCGGGAACTCCAAAAGTT
>JAYSYN010000143.1:0-15791 GCA_043727575.1 Fimbriiglobus sp. | reverse complement strand
GCCCGCTCGTGGAACTCCTAGCCCTCTGCGACACCCCGGAGTGGAACGACCTCTGGACCGCCGCCTAACGCCGTGGCAAAATCCGGAGGGATACCCTGAGATCGGGGTTGAGCAAAGATTCGGGGGCGGTTCGCCTGCGGAATACACCGCGATTGCTTACCACGGGACACCGATGTCAACTCGATGCGGGAGGTGCTGGCGAACGCTCTTGCGTCACCATCAAATCGTAGGCGTCTTGTATATTCTCGTGCAATTCTGCCTGCGTCGCGCCTTGGCTGAAGACCCCGGGGATCTCGAGGAGGCGACCCACGAACCAGTCGCCATCTTTCCAAGTTTCGAGTGTAAATGATCGTCGCATCGCAATTTCCTCTTAAGATTTCGCCCCGATGACCCGCTGGAGCGGCGTGATGATCTGCGGAATCACGTGGTCGGTCACGAGTTCGTCCAAGATGCGCTTCTGGTTCAGGTACGATTCCCAGTAAGTCTTGTACGGCTGGCGGCCCCAGAATTGTCGGATGGTGAAGTAGACCGTGATCGGCGATTCCGAGAAATTGCCCGTCCGCACTTGGTACGCACTCGTCCGGGTCTCGACGCTGAGGCGCGCTTGCAACTGGCAGCTGTCGTCGAGAGCCAGCATCATGCTCGGCTGGTAGTTCAGCATCCGGCTGCCGGGGAGGCGCAGCAGCGTGTCGAACGGCCCCTCGGCCGCGAGGGCTTCGGTCACGACTTCGTCGTGGTTGCCGCCGAAGGTGAGGTCGAAGTAGTACTGCACGTCGAGCGAGTCGGTGTCCAAGGCGTGGATGCCGAGGTGATAGGGGGCCATTTCGAGGATCTTTTCGTGCTGTTCCTCGGCGTCGTCGAGGCTCGGCGGGTTCACGAATCCCGACCCGAGACGGCGGCCGTCGACCGAGACGCTGCGGTAACTACCGGAGTCGCGCTCTTCTTCCAAAACGTGTTCCGTGGCATCGCGGCGCTCGAAATCGGTCATCTTCGGGTACATTTTCCGGACGCTGTCGAAGAAGGTCAGCAGGGTCTCGCGGTTGCTGGGGAGTTCGACCTTGCTGGCGAGGTAGACGTTGAATCCGAAGTCGTCGCACAGGGCGGAGTAGTTGTTCACGGTGGAGCGTCCTTTCGTCGGCAGAAACTCGTCCTCGGTATTGTTCGGGCGCGCGGGGTCGGAAGCAAGGTCGGAAATGCCACTTCCGGCCGGGACCGGGGCATTCTCCAAACGAAAAACCCGCACCCAACGGGCGCGGGTTCCTGCTGTTCAAATTCCAAACCCTACGCCGCGGCCTTTTCCAGTACCCGGCTGGCCACCGGTAGGCGCAACTCGGCTTTGTCCAGCCATTTGCCGGCGTCTGGGGCGCCTTGCCATTGCTGCAGCTTGATGGTAGCGACGACTTCGCGCTCGTCGGCTTCGAGCTGTTCGTTGTAGGCTTCGGCGTAACCGCCGCGGACTTGGGTCGACGAGCGGCCGACGTAAAGCAGCGCTTCGGTTTGATCCTGGTACACGGCCACCGCGCGCCAGCCTTGAGCCTTGGATTCGGTCACGATGAGCATCTGCAGTCCCTCCATGGACAACTTGGGGTGAATCGACATCGCCGTTCATGGCGATGGAAGTAGTTTCCGAATTCGCGGCCCATCCGTCAAGAAAAATCCGGATAATCGGAAGAATTATTCAAGTTCACCGGGCGCGGTAGGTGATTCGGCCGCGGGTGAGGTCGTAGGGGGAGATTTCGACTTTGACGCGATCGCCGGGGATAATGCGGATGAAGTTCTTCCGCATCTTACCGGCGACGTGGGCGATGACTTCGCCGCCGATGTCGAGTTCGACGCGGAATTGCGTATTGGCGAGGGCTTCTTTGACGCGACCTTCGACTTCGATCGCTTCTTCTTTGGCCATAACACAACCCGTGGGGAGAGCGGAAGGGAAACGCGCCGACGCTCCGGACCCGCAGATTCGGATACGGAGCATCGGTCGTCATTGGCAAATTGTAGGGCGCCCACGCTTTGCGGTCAACGGGTCGGGGGCGTTTAGAATTCGAAGCCGAGAGACCAGCTCACGAGCGTGTGGGTATCGCCGACCACTCGGTCCCGTGCGTAGAGCGTCCAGATCCCCGCGGCCGGTGCGGATCCGTAATTGAGCAAAAGATTGCCGGACTCCGGACGGAACGTCCCGGTTTTGACGGTGTTGGTGTTGGCCAGCGTCGTGATGTTCGTGGGCGCGGTGTCGGAGAAAACCACGTTCATGCCGTTGCTCGTACCGCCGTTGCCCGTGCTCAGCTCCGTGAAGACGCCGTTCGGCCCCTTGAGGTAAACGTCGACTTCGGAGAGGATCGTTCCGGTGATGTTGACGGAAACCAAAACCGTTTTCGGCCGGAGGCTCGAATCGAGGAACGTCCGCGGGTCGACGCTGATGGAGAAGAGTTGGTAGACGCCGTTATTCGGAAGGGCGAAATTCGGGGTGCCCGCGAAGATCTGACCCCAATTGTAGTCGTTGGTGCTGAGGAACACCCCTTGGCTGTAGCCTTCGTAAGCGAAGAAGCTGCGGGTTTCGGTGGGGGTGTTTGCGGGGAAGCTCCAAGCCTTGACGTGGGCCCCGCCGGCGCCCGGGCTTTCGCCCGTCGAGGTGAGGACTTCGCACTTGCCGTCGCCGTCGACATCGGCGGCGCCCAAGCGCACTTCGCCGGTGAAGCCGTTGAACGCGATGAAGCTCGAACGGGTAGCCAGCGTGTTGGCGTCGATGACGAGAACCGTCGATTCTCCGCTGTTCTTGGAGACGAACAATTCGTCGGTGCCGTCGCCGTCGGTGTCGCCGGCCGCGACCGACACCCCGCCGGTGTACCCCGCGAACGGGAAGAACGAAGCGAGCGCGGGAACGGGCGTGAGGTCGGGGATTTCGCCGATCGTGAAGGCGTTGCTGTAAGCGCGGACATCGCACTGGCTCGTGCCCGCGCCGGAGCCGGTAACGAGGAACGCCGTCGTGCCGACTTGGAGGGTGGTGACGCGGATTTCGCCGGCGAAATCGGTGTACGCGTAGAACGAGCTGCGCAGTTCGGGGTTACTCCCTTGGAAGACGCCGCCGACGTTGAAGTTGAAGACTTTGATGTGCCCGCGGGCCCCGGCCCCAGCCGAGGTCACGAGTTCGTCGACGCCGTCGCCGTTGAAGTCGGCACAGGCTACGAACACGCCGCCGCCGAAACCGGGCGTCTGCGACGCGCCGCCGGAATTGGAGTAGACGAAGAAGCTGGCGATTTCGACGGCCGTACCGTTACCGACGAACAAGCCGGTGGTGGGGCTGATGCCCAGGGCGCGGGCGCCGTCGAAAACGCGGACTTGGGACCCGCTGCCGGGGCCGCCCCCTTGGGCGCAGACGATGTCGTCGAAACCGTCGCCGTTGATGTCGCCGCTGGCCACGCGGACCGATCCGGTGAATCCCGGGAAGGCGGTCATGTCGGCCGGGGGCTGCAAGAAGGTTTGCGAGCCGCCCGCGGTGTTCGTGGAGTCGAAGATGCGGGCGTTCGCTTCGTTGGGCTGCGTCAAACCGCCGACGCCGGTGAGGAAGAACCCGGCCGGGGTCAGGCGGTCTTCGAGGAGTTCCAGCCGCAACGGGTTGCGGTGCGGGACTCGTTTTTTCGCGGCGGTCTTCGGGCGCGAAAATAGAGACGGGATGGACCAACGCATGTGACGAACTCCGAAATGAGGTGGATGCGGGAATCGAAGGGAGGCACTTTGGGCGAGAAGTGCATCTATTCAAAAAATAGAGTAAATCGATGCAAACGGAACAACAAGGAAAATTGTTTTATTTACCTCAAGTTTCAGACTACTGCATTAATTGTGTCCGAAGAACGGACGAAATCGACCTCAACTGGTCGATTTCGATTTGATTTGTCGACTCAAACCGTCATTTCCGACTCAAAAGCCGAACGTGAGACTCCATGCAGTCAGTTGGTACGTGTCCGTCGGGGCGTCATCGCGGATCGAAAGCGTCCAGGTTCCGACAACGGGACTATGACCGAAGGCGGCGATCAGCGAGCCCGATTCGGGTCGGAACACGCCCGTGAGTAAGCCATTGCTCGGTGGCGTCCCCGGCGCCAGTGCGGTCGTCGCCGAATCGGCGATCAAGATCCGCATCCCGTCGCCGCCGCCGTTGACGTTCGTGAAGAGCGCGAAAGTCGTACCGAGGGGCGAGCGCAAGAAGACTTCGAGATCGGCGTTCTGCCCGCCCGTGAGCGCGCTGATGTTCAAAGCGACGACGATCGATTTCGGCCGCAGCGCCCCGTCGGCCAGCGTCCGCGGATCGACGATCAACGACGACATCGTGAAAGTCTGGGAGTTGTCGGGCACGGTCAGCTGCGACGCATTCACGAAGCTCTGGGTCCACGAGTAATCGGTGGTGCCGAGGAACACCCCTTTGCTGTATCCGGGGTAGGCGAAGAAGCTGCGGAGTTCCGTGGGGCCACCCGCCGCGATCTGCCAGACTTTGATATGCGCGCCGCCGGCGCCGGGGCTATCGCCGGTCGAGGTCAGCACCTCGACTTTGCCGTCGCCATCGACGTCGGCGGCACCGAGCCGGACTTCGCCGTTGAAGCCGGCGAACGCTTCGAATTGGTATTTCGCGGCGGTCAAGTCGGTGAGGTCGAAGACGTCGACGACCGAGACGCCGTTGTTCTTGGAGACAAACAGTTCGTCCACGCCGTCGCCGTCGGTATCGCCCGCCGCCACGGACACGCCGCCTTTGTACCCGGCGAACGGGAAGATCTGCGCGGACGGGACCACGAACGTGCGATCCGGGATTTGGCCGAGCGTGTACGCGTTGCCGTAGAAGCGCACGTCCGACTGGCTGACCCCGGCGCCGGACCCCGTGACGAGGTACGTCGTGGGGCCGGCGACCAGCGTGGTCACGCGGATTTCGCCGGCGAAGTCGGTGTAGGAAAAGAACGAACTCCGCAACTCCGGGGTACTGCCGAGGAACGCATCGCCGCCGACGTTGAAGTTGAAGACTTTGATGTGCCCGCGGGCCCCGGCCCCGGCCGAAACGACGACTTCGTCGAATCCATCGCGATTGAAGTCCCCGGCCGCGACGAACACGCCCCCTCCGAATCCCGGGGTCTGCGAGGCTTCGGCGGTGTTCGAGTACGCGTAAAAACTGGCGATCTCGACGGCGGTGCCGAGGTACATCGAACTGTAACCATCGAAGATTTTGATTTGCGAAGCGCTGCCGGCGCCGGGGCCTTGGGCCGCGATGATGTCGTCCACGCCGTCGCCGTTGACATCGCCGTTGGCGATCCGCACCGAACCGGTGAAGCCGGGGAAGGCGACGATGTCGCCGGGCGGATTGAGTTGCGTCGACGACCCGCCGGCGACCGTCGACGAGTCGTAGGTCCGGACATTCGGCTCGGCGGGGCGGGTGACACCGCCGACGCCGGTGAGGAAAAAGCCGGCCGGGGTCAGGCGGTCTTCGAGGGTTTGCAGGACCAAACGCATGGACGGACTCCGAGAATCGGGCGATTCCCCGCGATAATGGTCCGATTGTCTCCGCGATGCAATACGGAATTCGGGGGATTTGGGCGAATGGCACGGACCGACCCTTGTCATGAAGTCGGTCGTCGAATCGAGCGGCGATCCGTAGCGTGACGCAAACCGCCCCCGGGGACCACCCGCCATGCTCGTCGGCAAACAAGTGCGGGTCCGCAGCTCGAAGAATCGGCTCATCCCCCTCTACCTCAACCCGAATTCTGGCGAATACCTCGCGGCCGCACGGCAGTTGCTCGCGGCCTACCGGGCCGCGCCGACCCGGACCCGCGGGGAGATCGAGACGGAACTGAAAGAACTCGTCGGCGAAGGGCCGGGGGCCTTGATCCACCAAGGATTGGCGAAGCTGTTGGAAGACCGCTGCGAGTTCGAAGTCGCCTCGGAACTGACGCCCGATGCGCTCCGGGAAGCGGTCTTCGAATCGGCGGCCAAGCACCGGGCCGACGCGGCGAAGGCGGGGATTCCCTTCGACCGCGCGGTCGTCTTGGACGAAGTTTCCAAGCTGCTCGCCCTGCCGCCGGAGTCGATCGAGCGCGGCCTCTTCGCCGACCTCAAAGACGAACAGCGCGTCCTTTCGTTCGACGATTGCACACCCGAGTTTTTGTTGAACCGGTACAACGTCGCCCTCGCCCAAGCGGTGCTCCTCCGCAGCGTCGGCATGGAAATCCGCGTTTGGGGCGAAACGCCCGCGCGCTTCCGCCAGCTGTTCCGCGCGATCAAGTTCCACAAGCTCATCGCCACGATCCGCAGCACCGACGGCAACAGCTACACCATCGCCCTCGACGGCCCGCTGTCGCTGTTCAGTTCGACGCAGAAATACGGCCTGCAACTCGCCCTGTTTCTCCCGGCGATCTTGCACTGCAAGACCTACGAATTGAAGGCGCGCATCCGTTGGGGCGCGGAGCGAGTCGAGAAAGACTTCGCCCTGACCCCGGCCGACGGATTGAAATCCCACCTGCCCGACTTCGGCGTCTACACCCCGCGCGAGATCGGCCACTTCGAGCAGAACTTCCGCGACGGTGTCGAAGGGTGGACGCTGGCCGGCGACCCCGCCCCGCAGACGGTGGAAGGGACGACGTGGGTACCCGACTTCACGCTGACGCACATTGCCAGCGGGAAGTCGCTCTTCGTCGAAGTCCTCGGATTTTGGAGGAAGATGAACATCGAAGCCCACTACAAACGCCTGCACCGCGGCCTGCCGGGGAAATTCCTGCTGGTGATTTCCGAAGCCTACCGGGCTGACGAAACCGACGACGTGACGCTCGGCAACGAAGTCTACCGCTACAAACGCACCCCCTCCGCAACCGAGGTGGCGAGGATCGCGGCGGGGCTATTGGGGGTGAGTGCCGGGAAGAAGTGAAACAGTTTCGTTCACTCTGCACGGACGATGAATCGTTTCCAACACCAATATGCGATGACCCCGATGGCCAACAGTGCCATCGGAAAGACGATGAGGACTCCGAACAGTTTCAATCCGATGGCGAAGACTACCGGGATCGATCCGACCATGACGATGCGTTTGGCGTCCCAGGCGCGCTCGTCGTCGGCGGCGTCTTCGAGCCGGCGCCATTTCGCAGCAACTCGATTCACGCTGCCGCAACGGGAGCAATGTCCGCGCGGCGCAATCGTCCCCTCTTTGCGGACGCAATCGAAATGGACCGGGCACTCGCATTTGGGGCAGAACGCGCCATCCCGAATGCCGATCAGAGGCTGTTGACACACGCCGCAAGGGGCGCCGGCCAATTGGGGCATCGGTCGTACCTCTCGCACTGAAGGATTTGGGATCGCAGTGGACTGTCCGGCTCATCGTCTCACGGCATCAGCGGGGCCGTGTGTTCGAAAACGGGTACGGTTTCAATTGGTTCACGCATTTGTAAACGCGGACGGTGCGGAAGGGTCGACCGCCGCGGGTCATGGAAAACACGACGGGCGGGTCGATCCTCTCAAAGAACTCCTCGAACTCGCGGCGGATCTCCACTTCGTACGGTTCGTCGGCGATGACCATGTACCCAGTCTTGCCGAGGTAGTCGTCCGGCTTGGACCAGAAGGCGAAACCGCGGGCGTCGATGGAGTTGTAGCAGGCCGTCGGCTTGCGGTTCCGGATCGCAAACGCGAGTTGCCCGCTGTCGTACCAGCGGTTCGTGACGAAGAAGACGCCGTCTTCCTGGAGCCAACCGCGCGCTTCGATTTCTTCGCCGACCGATTCCCAACCGCTAAGGTCGGCCGCGGGATCTTTCGCCCTCGGCGGAAATCGGAGCACCCCATACCGGACTTGCCCGACGATGAGCGCGGCGAGCACCACGATCGAACCGACCCAAAACCCGACGAACCACCGGGCCGCTTTCGGGTGCGGGTCGCGCAGACGGACCCAATTGACGCCCAGCAACAGATAGAAGGGCGCGAAGCCGATGAGCGGCCAATGCAGCAGGACGTTCTTGGAGCGGAATGAGACGGCCAAGAAGAAGAGCAGGGGGCTCGCGGACAAACAGAACAGCAACCGGCGAATCGGATCGAGCCGGCCGAAGTTCCGGATGCAGCGGACCCATTCGACCACCAACCAGAACCAGATCCACGGCAGCAAGTAGAGGATCGGCCCGAACAAGAATTTGAGGGGGCCTTCGTGGAAGAAATCCGCCGGCAGTGCCGGATCGTCGCTCGCCCGGCCGCCCTGGAAGCGGAACGAGGCCCAATCGTGCTCGGCGTTCCAGATCAGCACGGGTAGAAAACCGGCGGCTCCCATCAGAGTCGCCAAGTACGGCCCCGGGGTCCGTAGCACGCGGCGCTGGCCCGGGGTGATGAGGATGTACAACAGGGCCCCGGCCGGGAGGAACACGGCGTGGTATTTTGAGAGCATCGCCCCCGCGAAACCGACCCCGACCCAGAACCACGACCGCAGCGATCCCGGCCGACCGACAAGGGCTTCGGTGAGTTGCCAGTACGTCAACAGCGCGAAAAAGAGGAACGGCCCATCCGGCACCGCGAATGTCCCGGCGAAGGCCGTGTAATACCCGGAGAGGTTGAGCGCGAGTAGCGCGGCGAACGCGGGCCGGGGGCCGAACCAGCGGTCGGTCCAGCGGTACACGATCTCCTGCGTGCCCGCGAAGAGGAGGACGAAGGCCAGCCGGATCGAAAATGCGTGGACCCAGCCGCCGCAGAGCAGCAATCCGAGTTTCACGAGTACCATCGTCATCGGTGGGTGATCGAAGAAACTGAGGTCCGGATGAATGTGATAGAGCCAGTGGTAGCTCTCGTCGTTGCTCGGTTCGAGCACCGCGGCCCATAGCAATCGGATCGCGGTCGTGCCGGCGATGAGCCAGCGCGCGGCCCGTCCGGGTTCGATCAACATGGCAACTCGCCGCGGGGAAGGTGGGATCAAAGGGCGGGGCCGGCCTGAAAAGGCCGGCCCGCATAAATTGCCCGTACTGCCTGAACCTTCGCGTTTAGTAGCGGCGATTGCCGCCGCCGCTCCCGCCGCCACCGCCGTAACCACCACCACCGCCGCCTCCGCCGCCGTAACCACCACCGCCGCCGCCGCCACTACGGGGGCGTTCTTCGCGGGGCTTGGCTTCGTTCACCGTGAGGCGACGACCTTGGTATTCGGCGTTGTTGACGGCTTGGATCGCCGCTTCGGCCCCGCTGGCCATTTCGACGAACGCGAAGCCGCGGGAGCGACCCGTGTCTCGGTCCATCACGATTTGAGCGCTGGTCACCGGGCCGTAGGCCCCGAAGAGCGCTTGCAGGTCTTCGGACGTCGTCCCGAAGGCCAGATTCCCCACATACAACTTGTTGCTCACGAAACACCTTCTGCGGTCGGAACCCGACCACAACTAGAACCAGTGACCACGCGGCAAGATCGCCGGTCGGCCAGACGGGGCGAACACGGCAACGGGCATGCGGCTCGTCGCCGGACTGAGATAGTTCTTAACAATGATCGGAGTGGCGTGTGAGACAGGAAGTAAACCCGGCAACGGCACCAAGATGTGTAAGAGCGAAAACAGTCACGTTCGTCGTCTCGGGCGGAAAAGCTCCACCCATATGTATACAGTATGCAGCCGGACTTAGAAATGCAAGGGGTGACCGCGAAAGATTTCGGGGAATTTCTAAAATGACCTTTTCGGCAATAGTCTATCCGACCGGTTCCGCATGCCTTCCGTTACGAATATCGCCGCGTATCGCTTCGCCCCGCTCGACGACTTGCCGGTTCTGCGCGAGCGGCTGATCGAGCGCTGCCGGGCATGGAATCTGCGCGGGACGATTTTGCTGAGCCCCGAAGGCATCAATCTGTTCGTCGCCGGCGGGCCGGGCGAAATGGAACTCCTGCTCGCCGAAATTCGAGCCGTACCCGGCCTCGCGGACTTGACGCCGAAGGTCAGCGTCAGCGAAGAGCAGCCCTTCACGCGGATGCTGGTGAAGATCAAGAAGGAGATCATCGCCTTCGGCGTCGAGGGGATCGACCCGGCGCGGAATCCGGCTCCGAGGTTGTCGCCGCAGGAACTGAAGCGCTGGCTCGACGAAGGCCGGGCGGTGACGCTGCTCGATACCCGCAACGATTTCGAAGTGAAACTCGGGACGTTCCGCAACGCCGTGCCCATCGGCATCGGGCACTTCCGCGACTTCCCCGAGGGCGTGCGGCGGCTGCCCGAGGCGATGAAGCAACAACCCGTGGTGACGTTCTGCACCGGCGGCATTCGCTGCGAGAAGGCCGGGCCGTATTTGCAACGCGAAGGGTTCGAGAACGTCTTCCAACTCGACGGCGGCATCCTCAAGTATTTCGAAGAATGCGGCGCGGAGCACTACGACGGCGAATGCTTCGTCTTCGACAAACGCGTCGGCCTCGAAGCGAGTTTGGAAGAATCGCCGCGGACGCTTTGTTTCGTCTGCCAGACGCCCCTCGCGGCGGCGGAACAACGCGATCCGCGCTTCGTCGAGAGTATCTCGTGCCCGCATTGTTTCGTATCTGCGGACGACCGCCGGGCGCGCGAACTCGCCGAACACCGCGCGGCCCTCCGCCGGGTCACGACGCCGTTGCCGGGGAGTGTTGCGCAGGAGCACCTGCGTCCGTTGCAGGTTCCGGGAATGTTCGCCGGCGCGACACTGCTCGAATTTCTGACCGGGATTCTCGGGAGTGTCGCGGTCGATTGGCCGGGGGAATTGGAACGCGGAAATCTGCTCGATCCCGAGGGTCGGCCCGCGTCGGCCGATCGGATCGTCCGCGAGGGCGAGTGCTACAACCATCGCCGAACGCGGGAAATTGAACCCGACGTGAACGCGGACATCCGCATCATCCACGAAGACGACGCTATCATCGTCGTCGACAAGCCGGCCCCGTTGCCGACCGGGCCGGGCGGGCGATACCACCGGAATACGCTGCAAGCGATGTTGCGCGAGGTCTACGCCCCGCAGAAACCGCGACCTGCGCACCCGCTCGACGCGGATGCGACCGGCCTCGTCGTCTTCGCACGCACGGCCGCCTTTGCCAAACTCGTCCAGACGCAGTTTGAACGCGGGCAGGTCGAGGCGATTTATCTCGTCCGCATCCACGGTCGCCCGCCCGACGGAGCATCGTCAATGGAAGTGCGATCGCGGTTGTCGAATCCGAGCCTCTTCGATCTCGGGCCAGCGGACCCGGCGAACTGGCACCTTTGGAAGCTGACGTTGACCCACCCCATCGGCGGCGAACGGATTGCCTACGAATCCGCTCTCCCCGAATGGGCCAATAATTTTCCGACCGAATGAGAGAATTCGACTCGACCGACGCCACGATGGCGGCTTACAATGCTCTGTGTCGTACATCCCCCTTCGTTCGGAGTCTTGGACATGTTCACGAAAGTCGTCGTCGGTTTGGTCGCCGCCATCGCCGTGGCCGGGGCCGGAGTCTACTATGCCCAATCCGATTCGCCGTGCCACGGGGGCTGTCCGATCCAACGGATGCTCGACAGCGGCGCCACGACGGAAAGTACCGAGTGCCCGGGCTGCTGCAAGCCGGCCTCCGCGTCCACCGAAACCCCGACGGACGAAAGTCTCGCCGCTTTCACCGGTTCCGCGGCGATGAAGACGAGCTGCGACAAATCGCCGGCCCCGCATTGCTGCACCGAAGAGTAACGCCGTGCCGCGATTCGTCGTGCTGGCCCACGATTGGCCAGAACCGCACCTCGACCTATTTTTAGAAGCCGGCGACGCTCTCCGTGCTTGGAAGCTCCCGGCTCACTTTTCCCCGGATACCCCTTCGCCGATTTTGCCGGTTGCCCCGCACCGCCGGTTCTACCTCGATTTCGAGGGAGAGTTGAACGGCGACCGGGGCCGCGTGCTGCGTTGGGACAGCGGAGAATTCGAGTGGATGGAGGAGTCGCCGGAATTGCTACGGGTGAGCTTCGCAGGGCGGAGATTGATCGGCATCTACGAATGGACTCCTGCCGGTGGAACCCTGCGGGAAATTATCCGTTCCGACTGTGGCGACACGTTTTTAACGTGTCGGAGAGGTTGATTCGATCCATTCCCGACACTTGTAAAACCTGCCGCCACAAAGCCCGCGACTTCACTTCCCCGCGATCGGAACCACCGGCAGCATCCCCGTGTGCCGCCCCCCGATCGAAAGCCCGCCGTCGCCGATCCGCAGTGTGGTGATTTGCGTCTCCGGCCGATTCTGATTCGCGTAGAGTTTGCAGAGCGCCACCGGGTTGCCGCCCCGGCGATACCAGTTGACATCCGCACTCAATCCCCGCGCCGTGGCGGCGATATCGTCGATGACCCAACTCTTCGGCAACGGGAGTCCCCCGGCTTGGAACCGCACGATTTCCACCGCGACCAGATTCGACTGATCTTTGACGAGCCACATCCGCAATTCCATCTGCACGACCGTGCTCCGAAATCCTTCGCCGTAGCGGAACGCGATCCGGAGGCGGTCGTCTTCGATCGCGACGCGCGGGTCGGGCAGGTTGGCGACCAAACCTTTGGAGAGGGGGTTCGTCCCGCTCCCGCCATCGCGGAAAAACGAATTGAGTTCGCCGGCCGACAACGTCGCGCCCCAATCGCCTTTTTGGGACGAACGCATGTCTTCCATCAATTCGTTCAGCCGGGTGACGACTTTCCCGGATTGAATGGAATCCTCATCTCCCGCGAGGGCCGTATTTTCCCGTACGTAAAACTCCGGCTCGCGTTTCAGCAGCCAACCGACGATTCCCAATGAGAGCGCGACTAGCGAGAACAAAATGACGGCCGTTTTGAAGAGGGATCGCCGGCGCATAGGTGGCCCAACGGGATGATTCTGGCGGTCGTGCCGGATGTAACCAGTGTAGGGATCGCCGTCAACCGCGCCCCCGTGCCGCTTTCTTCTCGCAAACAAAAGTCGGTTGCGGTACGTTGGATTTCCGTGGGCTTCGTTTTTCGCATCCGGAGTAGGTCGATGCACCAGTTAAAATCGTGGCGATCGGGCTTGGCGATTTTGGCGGTGGCGCTCGGAGCCGGCCATGCTGCGGCGCAGGTGCCGTCGGACGCGCTCGAACGGGCCAAGGCGCTGCAGCGCTACAATGACCAGAAGGCCGATTCGGACGTGAAGTCGGCCATCGACGACGCCGTCAAACTCGCGCGGACGCACCCGGCGAAGGCAATCCAGAATCTCAAATTCGCAAGCGTCGGCCTCGATCTCCGCAACGATCTGTCGTCCGCCAAACGAGACGAATTGATCGGCTCGTTCGCCACGGCGATCCAGTCCCTCGGCAAAGCGCCGGCGCCGGTCGCCATCGATCCGAAGGTCGCCGCGATGAAGGACGAAAACAAGAAAGCGATCGCCCAGGCCGCCCTCGAAGCGAAAGAAGTCCACGACGCCGTCTCCGGGATCGCCAAAGACTTCGACGAGAATCGGGCTAAAGAGGCCCAGCGCAAGATCGCCGAGATCGCCGTGAAGTACCCTAACAATCCATCCGCGTTCATCTTGAAGGCCAAAGGCGGCACGGCTGCGGCCATCGAAGAATCGAAAGACATGGCCATCGAACAAGGCCGGCGGTTCCGCATCGCGATGCTCGACATCGACCGATCGGCTCTGCCCGCCATCGGCGACATCGAGTACCCGAAAGATTGGAAAGAAAAGATGGCCCGCCGGGCGAAGCTCGAAGTGCCGTTCTTCGGGCCGGAGGAAAAGAAGATTCTCGAAGCGCTCGAAAAGCCCGTCTCCGAGGGTGTCAAGAACGCCCCGTTCGAGGAGTCGATTCAGACACTCTCGACGTTGATCGACCTGAATATCTATCTCGATAAGAAGTCGATCGAAGACGTCGGGGCCGATCTCCGCAAGCCGGTCGATGTGCCGGGGAACGTCAGCGCCCGCACCGCGTTGCGGGCGATGCTGCAATCGCAAGGGCTCACCTTCATTATCAAAGACAAAATCTTGCAGGTCGTCTCGGTGGAGAAAGCCCGTGAGAACATGGTGACGCGCTCGTACGAAATCCGCGACCTCGTCCAGACGGGCGGCCCGTTCAACGGGGCCGTGACGTGGGGGCCGTACGTCGACTTTCAGCAGACGCAGCAGAACGCCCAGATGATGATCGAAGCGATCAGCGGATCGATCGACCCGATGGTCTGGAAAGGGAAGGGCGGGGGCCCCGCGACGATTACCTTCCACTATCCGAGCATGTCGATCATCGTGCGGGCGCCGTCCGAAGTGCATTCGGATTTGAGCAAGAGCTTGAAGGGCCGCTAAACCCGGCTGAAACTCGGTTCGAGCGTCATCGCCGCCGAAGTCGTCGCGACCCGCGCGGCGACGACTTTCGGTTCCGGATTTTTCAACCCTTCGACGAATCGGCCCATTCGGGTCAGGCCTTCGCGCAGGCGGCCTTCTTCCACGGCGAAGCTGACGCGGACGAAGTTCGCCCCGGACGGCCCGTAAGCGCACCCGGGGCCGACGAGCACGCGTTCCTCGCGCAGCAATCTCTCGGCGAACGCCCGACCGCCGATACCGCTCGACGCGACCGACACCCACATCGTCACGCCCCCGGCCGGCCACGCCGGTTCGAGACCCATGGCTTTGAGCCGGTCGAACGCGTAGCGCCTTCTCTCCTTCGAGGCTTTCAAGATCGGCTCGAAGCCGACGCGATCCCGGCGGAGCGCGGTCGCCGCGGCGCGTTGGCACACGGTCGAAACGCCCGGCGCATTCAAATTGGCGCAGAGCGCCGCCGTGCGGACGAGTTGCCGATGCCCCGTCAACCAACCGACTTGGAGCGACCCGAGTCCGTGCCCGCCCGTCGTGGAGTCGATCGAAATCGTGCGCGATTCCATGCCGGGCAGGGTGCCGAGAATCGGCGCCGCACCGTCATATTGGAATCGCCCCGATGATTCGTCGATGCAGACGAGGACATCGTGCCGATTGGCGAGCCACGCGATTTCTTCCGAATCGGCGACGGAGAAATGCCCGCCGGTCGGGTCGGCCGGTTGGGCCAGCACGAGCAGTTTCGCCCCGCGGAGGGCTCGGGACAACCCGGCGTGCAAGAATCGCGTCCGGCCGTCTTCGCTCCACGTCGGCACCCAACGCACCCGCGCGCGGCGCGACTTCGCCCCGAGGTGTAAGACCGGCGAACAGGGGTCGAACAGGGCGACGCGATCCCCCGGATTGACGAACGCATCGAGGACGGCGGCATAGGCCCCCGTCGCCCCGTGGGCGATCAGGATCTGCCGGTCGGGGTCGACGATGCGCCCGTCGCGCCGCAGGGAATCGGCGATGGCCTCCCGGAGCTCGGCCGTGCCGAAGCCGTCGTCGGCCGCTTCGCGCGGGGCGCGCGGGGTCGGCCCGGAATCGAGTTCCGGCGCACCGAGGTCGAGGTTCAACACGTCCGGGCCGGACGACTGCGGGAAGGTCGCGGGGTCGAGGAGTTCGTCGAGCGGGGCCGCGAGGACGCGATCCGAGACGTATTTTGCAAACTGCGGTTCGCCGTCGGTCAGCCGTTTCGCCTGCGGGAGAAATCGGGCGAGGCCGGTGCGGACGCACGTGCGCCGGAGCCAAAAGGGAAGTGCCAAGCCGGGCCTCCTTGCCAGCGGGTCGAATCTTTCCGGCATTGTGGGCGCCGCGGGGCCGGCTTGTAAAGTGCGATCACTTCGTGGGTATCCCTCCGGATTTTGCCACGGCGTTAGGCGGCGGTCCAGAGGTCGTTCCACTCCGGGGTGTCGCAGAAGGCTAGGAGTTCCACGAGCGGGCCGACATTTTCCACCCGCCAGCGGGCCCCGGATCGTTTCATCCGCAGGTTCACCCATTGCTTGATCGCCCCTTCGAC
>JAYSYN010000142.1:0-5247 GCA_043727575.1 Fimbriiglobus sp. | reverse complement strand
TTGCTTGCCGCCTGAAAGCACTGAAACCAAGCGAATAAGTCAATAACAGGCTCTAACGAAATGGCGGCCGATTCACCCGGATCGAGACCAGGAAATGTCATAAGCGCGAAAGGCTTTCGGACGATCAACCAATCGCGTGCGAGAGTCAAAATATTCGGGACACCTTCGGGCACTCTTTTGCCGGACAATTCTTCCAGGACTTCGGGTGGTACGATCACGGAGCCGAATCAGGCCTGCACCAAGTGAATGTGGCCGATTTTTGCGAGAGTGATCAGCGGCGAAGTATCGGAAACTACATCATCGGGCCGAATCACGGAGGAGGGTTTCGATGGTTTGCCGGTCGGATTCGACGTCTTCGAATGTGAGGCTTTGAGCGAATTCGTTCCGGTTCACGAGAAAGGCGTTCGTCTCGAAGCGGTCGAGGCCGAGCATTTGGCCCAATTCGTACTGCGTTATTCTTTCGTTCCGAAAGAGGTCGAGCGCAACGGCGATTTTCGCCACGCCATCGAGATCGGGTACCGCTTCGCGCAAGCGACTTTCCACCTGCATCGGCAGTTCAAAACTGATCGCCACATATCACTCCGTATGCGGTGAGTGGACTATACCCGCGTTGCGGCTCCGGTGCAACAACGGCACTGCGGGGATTTCACGCTGTCTTCCCTTGCCAAACCTGTACCCGGCTCCATAATGGCTGACTCCGGAGCGTTGGCTCCGATACTCACACAATACGGTCTACGCGTTGGTAGTGCCTCCACCGGCACGAGAGTCGCGGAAGGCCCGAGGTCGCAACCGTGTCGCAAATCGTCGCGCTGGCGGTGAAAGTCCGCGAAGGCAAAGGCACCAACCTTTCCCGCAAGCTCCGCAAAACCGGGATGATCCCCGGCATCGTTTACGGCCATAAAGAAACCCCCGTGCAGGTCTCGGTCGGCGCGAAAGAATTCAACCACGCCGTGCGCGTGTTGAAGGCCCGCACCATCGAGATCGAACTCGGCGGGAAGAAAGAAACCGTCCTGATCAAAGAATTGCAGTTCGATTACCTCAGCCAGCACATCACGCACTTCGACCTCCTGCGCGTTTCCGCGTCGGACACGGTCAAGGTGAAAGTGAAAGTCGAGCTCCGCGGCACCCCGAAGACCACCGGCGGCGGCGTGCTCGACCAACCGCTCCACGAATTGCACATCGAGTGCTTGGCCACCGCGATCCCCGAGAGCGTCCGCGTCGACATCGCCGCGTTGCTGATCGGCCATCCGATCCACGTCAGCGACCTCAAGCTCCCCGCCGGCGTGACCGTGATGGAAGAGCCGGGCGCCGTTGTGGTCCAACTGAAACTGCCGGGTCAAGAACCGGAACCGGCCGAAGCGACCGGCGTCGAGCCGGAAGTCCTCACGGCCAAGAAGCCGAAGGACGAGGACGAGAAGTAGTGAGGTGGAGTTCTCAGCCCGGGGCGACGCCCCGGGTCGGATGAAGGGCGGACGGCGCTATGAAAGTGATCGTCGGCCTCGGCAATCCGGGGGCCAAGTACCACGGCACCCGGCACAACATCGGTTTTGAAGTGATCGATTATTTGGCCAAGACCCCGGCCGTCGGGGCCTTCCGGAGTACGTTTTCGGCGCAGGTGGCCGAGGCGACCGAAGCCGGCGAGAAGATTCTGCTCGTCAAGCCCGAGACGTTCATGAACCTCAGCGGGCGGTCGGTGCGGTCGATTGTGGACTTCTACAAACTGGCGACGGCCGATGTGCTAGTCGTGTGCGACGACTTCAACCTGCCGTTGGGTAAACTGCGGGTCCGGGCCAACGGGAGCGCCGGCGGGCAGAACGGCTTGAAGAACATCCAAGAATGCTTGGGCACCGATGCTTACCTCCGGATGCGGATCGGCGTCGGACAACCGGGCCCCGGCGAGGCGGTCGACTTTGTGTTGAGCCGGTTCAAGCCGGGCGAGCGGGCAGCGGTCGACGGGGCCATCGCGGCGGCCGCGGATGCGGTGGGGATTTGGATCCGCCGCGGGGCCGAAGCTTGCATGAACGCGGCCAACGGGCCGGCGGAACCACCGAATAAAAAGAATCCGCCGTTGAGCCAAGACGAGACCGACCGTCGGCGGAGCGCGAAGAAGAAAAAAGAGCCGGGGCCAGAAGCTCCGGATGCGAAACCCTAATTGGTCGTTCCCCCGCCGTGGTGGGCGGGGGTCGAACGGGAGACTTTCCTTCCGGCCGATCCACGGCGACCCCGCCCGCAACCGCGGGCTTTTCCGAAGAGGATGACGATGCCCGTCGAACTGTACGAGACGATGTTCCTGCTCGACTCCAACCGCATGGCGACCGAGCCCGAAGTCTTGAAGAACAACCTCCACGCCGCGCTCGAGAAGCACGGCGCCGAAATCCTCGTCGCCCGCATGTGGGACGAACGCAAGATCGCCTACAACATCCGCCGCTCCAATACGACCCACAAAAAGGGCTCGTATTACATCATCTATTACAAGATGGAATCGACGAAGCAGACCGCGATGGACGGCGACTTCCGCCTGAGCATGACCGAGTACTTGCTCCGCCACCTGACGGCCCACATCGACTACCGCTGGGAAGAGGCGATGCTCGACGTCGCCCGCAACGACCAAACCCCGGGCTTCGCCCTCCGCGGCATGCAAGAAGAAACGTCCCCGACCGACATCAACCCGGCGCTCATCAACGACCCGGGCGCCGAATTCGGCGGCGGCTTCCAAGGCGGTCTCGCCGGCGGCGGTGATCGCCCACCGGCACTCCCGGGCGGTCGCCCCCCGCGCCGGCGGGACGACAAACCGGAGTGAGATCAGTGCGGAATTCGGAGTTCGGAATATCATAAGATCGTTTTTATTCCGCACAACTGACATTCCCTCGCCGATCGAGTCCGGCGAATATACCTCAAGAGCGGTGGCCCAACTTTCCAAACCGACTGTTGAACCCCTACCCTAAAACGGGCCGCCCCTCCGGAGTATCCCCCATGGCGACGCTGAACAAACTGATGCTGATCGGCCGGCTCACCGACAATCCGGAACCGCCGCGCGTGCTGCCCAACAGCGGGAGCACGGTGGTCAAGTTCCGCTTCGCGGTCGGCAAAAGCAAAAAACGGCCCGACGGCACTTGGGAAAACGACCCCAACCCGCTCTACCTCGACTGCGAAGCGTTCAGCCGGGCCGACGATACCCGCCAAATGAAACTGACCGATTTGATCACGCAGTACTGCGGCAAAGGCGCTCAGATTTACATCGAAGGCCGGCTCCAGTACGAAACGTGGGACGACAAGAACAACCCCGGCCAGAAGCGGTCGAAGCACAAGATGGTTGTCGAGAG
Organism: Fimbriiglobus sp.; assembly: GCA_043727575.1. Classification (GTDB taxonomy): domain Bacteria; phylum Planctomycetota; class Planctomycetia; order Gemmatales; family Gemmataceae; genus JALHQU01. Next base: position 1,924 of record JAYSYN010000142.1, on the reverse strand, counting down.
CATCCAGTTCCTCGACGCCAAAGGCGCCGGCGGCGATTCCGGCGGCGGCGGTGGCGAAGAGCGGGCCAGTTACGCGCCCGCCCGCGGCACCGGCCGACCGGCGCAACAACCGGCCCCGCGCGAACACGACAACCCGCCCGATGTGGCCGAAGGCGACATCCCGTTTTAATCCCGCTCACCCCGCCGGGGATCTTCAGTTCCCGGCCCAAATAGGTTCACTCCCATGGCGAAGACCGCGAGCAAGCCGAAGAGCAAAGGCAAAGAGGGGCCGAAAGTCCGCGCCCTGCCGGCCCCGAAAGTCCGCAAACGCAACCAAGTGAAAAAAGGCCCCGGCGGCGGCACGCTGCTGGTGCTCGTCGAAGACGTGCTGCACGTCGGCAAGGTCGGCGACCAAGTCGAAGTGAAAGCCGGCTACGCCCGCAACTACCTCATCCCGCACGGGATGGCCGTGGTGCCGACGCCGCACGATCTAAAACTGCTCGAGAAGCATCAGATCAAGATCACCAAGGCCAAGGAAGCCCGCTTGGCCGACCTCAAGGTCTTGGCCGAGCAACTGTCGCGGTTGACGACGATCACGATCGAAGCCCAAGCGAACGAAGAGAATCACCTGTACGGTTCGATCGGCGCCCACGAAATCAGCAAGACGCTGAAGGGCAAGAATCTGCAAGTCGAAGCCGAGATGATCAAGCTGGAAACGCCGATCAAAGAAGCGAACACCCTCACGGAAGTCCCGCTGTCTCTGGGCTACGGCATCGAAACGAAGATCCAAGTGCTGGTGGTGGCCATGGCCCAAGCGCCCGCCGCGAAGAAGTAGGATCCGAGCCGGAGCAGGTCAACCAAACAGCCCGCGCGAGCGGGCTGTTTTCGTTGACAATTCAATGAGTCGGTCGTGGCCAGAGTATCGCGGTTTCGGCGGAAACAACGGCAAAAGGCCGGGATTGCCCCCGGCCTTTTGTTATTTCTTGGGTTTTTCACCCGGCTTCGTTGCAGGCGGTGCGGCCGGTGGCGGTAGGGCTGGAGGGCGAGGCGGCAACGCTGCTGGCGGGATGACCGGAGGCGCCACGGGCGGCCGCGGAGGCAAAGCCGCCGGCGGAGGAATCACTGGAGGCGTCACAGGTGGCCGCGGGGGCAAAGCCGCCGGCGGGACGACCGGAGGGGCCACGGGTGGCCGCGGAGGCAGAGCTGCTGGTGGCGGGATGACCGGAGGCGCCACAGGTGGCCGCGGAGGCAAAGCCGCCGGCGGAGGAATCATCGGAGGCGCCACGGGCGGAATCGTCACCGGTGGCTTGACCGGTGGCATCACTGGCGGGATGTTCACCGGAGGTTTGACCGGAGGCACCACAGGCGGGGTCGTCACCGGTGGTACCACGGGCGGAATCGTCACCGGCGGTTTGACCGGAGGCACCACGGGCGGGGTCGTCACCGGGGGTTTGACCGGCGGGACGGTCACCGGAGGTTTTGGATCCAACGGTTTGATGTACGGCGGCGTGGTCCCCGGCGGGACGGCTGGGACAACCGGTTTCACCGGGGCGGCGGTCGATGGTGGGAACACCACCGGCGTCTGCTTCGGCTTCTCTTGCTTCGGCTCGGGCTTCATATCGGTCGTCGGCTTGGCCGGCGGCTGTTTCGTTTCTGGGGCTTGGGCCCGGATCGTCGCGGTCGGCGACACATCGAGCTTGGCCGTGCGAATTCCTTCGTTGGCTTTGGTCGGCACCGTCAAACCTTTATCAACCATGGCTGTTTCCAGCTTGCGGCGATCAACCGACACCTTTGTGATCTCCTTCGCCAGCTTCTGTTCCCGCACCCGTTCTTCGGCAGGAACCGATTTCAACGCGACGTTCGTGTTGACCGTGCGGACGTCTTTCAACTGCGTCAGCATCACGTTGTTCGTGTTGTTGACATTCGTCACATTCGTGACGTTGTT
>JAYSYN010000141.1:0-15903 GCA_043727575.1 Fimbriiglobus sp. | reverse complement strand
GCACGAGCGATTACTTGGACGCGATCCTGTCGAAGTTCTTGTTCCGCCGCATGGCCGAGCGGAAAGCCCCCGTCCGCCATTGATCCGCGCGTTCCCAGTATCCGAGCTCCAAACTGCCGAGATGATCCGCGATGGATAAGTATTTCGATTCGCTCGGGAATTGGATCTCGACCGCGTTCCTGTTCCCGTGGGCCCTGCTCGCGGGGGCGTTATTGGTCAGCGCGCCGATCATCATCCACCTGATCAACCGGATGCGGTTCAAGCGCGTCCATTGGGCCGCGATGGAGTTCCTGCTGAAGGCGCAGAAGCGCATGAAGCGGAAGATGATCATCGAGCAATTGCTGCTCTTGCTCCTCCGCATTTTACTGATGCTGCTCATCGGGTTGCTCTTGGCCCGCTTCTTCGGGTTCGACCTGTCGGGCCAAGAAGCCCGCAGCACGCACCACCTCGTGCTCATCGACGATAGCCCGAGCATGGCCGACGCCTACAAAGACGAATTGGGCCAGCCGACCGACGCGCTCGAACAAGCCAAAAAGGTCCTGACGGATCAGATCGCCCCGACCGCGTCGCAGGCGACGACCCCGCAGAGCCTCGAAGTGATGTGGATGTCCGATCCCGCGAATACCCGCAACTTCGCCCGTTTGAACGGCGGCAGCGCGGACGAAATGAAAGTCTACCTTTCGAATTACGCCCCGACGACGGTGCGGACCGACCTCGCCGCGGCCCTGCGCAACGCCAAAGAGCAAATCCTGAAAACGGGAGGCTCCGACACGGCTCGCGTTTTGCACGTGATGACCGACTGCCGGTCGAACGATTGGGCCGAACACGGCCCCGCGATCAAGGGCGTCGTCGAAGAGATGAACAAAGCCGGGATCAAGGTCCACATCATCGACACCTCCGCGCCGTTTCGCAAAGCGGAGAAGCGAGTGCCTCTGTTCAACGACAACATCGCCATCATCGACTTCGCCCCATCCAAGACTGTTGTGGCGCAATACGAGCCGGTCGAGTTCACCCTGCGGGTGCAAAACTTCGGCACGAGCGAACTCAAAGATGTCCTCTTCTCGATCCGCGTCAACGGGGACGAAAACCTCGGCAAGTCGGAGAACATCGCGAGCCTGCCTCCCGGGCAGATCATCACGAAGAAATTCGACCTCACCTTCAACGCGGACAAAGACTTCAACGCCGACAACCCGTTCAAACGGTTCCAACTCGTCAGCGCCGTGATGAAGGCCGAAGAGCCGGGCGGCCTCGCCGTGGACAACTCCCGGCACACCGTCGTCGAAGTCCGCAAGAAACTGCCGGTGCTGGTGATCGACGGCCAACCGAGCCTCCGCGAGACCCGCGCCGGGGACAGTATCTACTTGAAAGGGCATTTCCAAGCCAACGGCTCCGGTTACCAGTGGACGCCTGGCACCGTCGGCGATTTGGAAAAGGGCGAACTCAGTCAGTACTCGTTCATCCTGCTGTTGAACGTCCCGGGCGTGACGACGGCGGGGCGCGAAGCCCTCGAAAAATACGCCCAAAGCGGCGGTGGCGTCGGTTTCTTCTTGGGCCCGAACGTCAAGCCGCCCGATTACAACAAAGAACTCTACCGCGATGGGGCGGGGATTTTCCCGGTCCCGTTGCCGACGGAACCGAGCCCCGAATTGACGCCCGAAAAGATCGAAGAGAAGAAGTTCAGCATCTTCCAAAAGAAGATCTTGCTGCGCGACCCGGCCATGCGGTTCCACCCGGCACTCGAAGGGATCTACATCAACAAGTCGGGCCAGTTCGATCCGAAAGAAGCCGAGGCGCTCGAAAAGTTCTACCGGTTCGTCACGATCAAACGCTACTGGCCAGTCAAGCGCTTCGGCAAATGGCGCGACGACAAAACGATCTCGGAACTTTACTGCATGCCCAACGATGACCCGCGCAGCAATTTCGAGAGCCAATCCCTCGCCGCGGGGAAGAAGATCGAAGAACTCGCCGGCGACGCCGACTTCACCAAGTTCAAGAAAGTGTTGACCGACCTCGCCGCCAAAATCCGCCCGGTGATCAGCTTCGCCGGGGACCTGTCCGACGCGGCCGCGCTGTTCGACCGCATCCTCAGCGATCAAACTTCGGAAGGCGATGCCGAGGAGGCGCTGCTCCGCGAGTTTTGGGCGAACCCGAAGAACGCCGATTTGAAAGCCGAGTTGAGCCGGCTGCGCGACACGATGAAATTCGGCGACCCGCTGTACATGGCCAAGACCTTCGGCCGCGGGCGAGTCAGCGTGATGTTCACCACCGCGGGCGAAGCGTGGAACGATTGGCCGTCCGAGAAACCGGGCAGCGCGTCGTTCTCCCCGCTCGTCCAAGAAATGACGAAGTATCTCTCGGGCGGCGGCTCCGACGAAAATCGCTCGTGCGGGGACACCGTCCAATTGAAAGTCGATTCCAACAACTACGCGGGCAAAGCCCGCTACGCCTTCATCACCCACGACGGCAAACCGGGCGACGGCCGCCAAGCGCCGGGCGTCCTCATCGACCCGGCCCCGTTGAAAGTCGGCGATAAAGACGAGGCCCTCGAAATCGAGAAGTTCGAAGAAAATGTGACGGTGAAAGAAGGCGACAAAGACGTCGTGAAGACGGAGATTCGCGATCTGTTCGTCGCCAAAATCCGCGACACCAAGAAGCCCGGCGTCCACTTGTTCGAGCTGACCCAACTGCGATCCAACCCGAGCAACCCGACCGAGAAAATCGAAGTCAAAGAATACCGCGCCGTACCCGTGAACATCGACGCGATCCACGAAGGCGATCTCCAGCGCGCCTCGAGCGACGACATCGCCCAGCAGTCCCCCGGGGTCGAAATCCACGCCCCGGACGATACCGACTGGATCGACAAACTGAAGAACAAGAAGACCGACCTCACCGAACTCGGGTGGATCTTCCTCGCGTTCATTTTGGTGTTGATGATGGAACAGGCCATGTCGGTCCGGCTCAGCTACCACGCCGACGCGGACGCCCTCGGCAATCAGTCCCCGTCCGCCGCGGCGGCGATGCGGAAACCGACCGTTCCGCAAGACACCTACGAAAACTGACCGACGAGCGCGGACTCCACCCGAATCACCGTTGACGTACGAGATACCGATGACCCAGAACGGCGTGACCCAAGAAAGCGTGTTCATCCTCCGGCGGTTGGGGGAAGCGTTCCCGTTCGCCGCGCCGGAGTACGGCTCCGTGCCGGGCCAGTTCTACTGGCTCGGCACCGTATCTCTATTGGTACTCCTCGGGTTGGGGCTCGCCGAGCGCAGCCTGTTCCGCAACCGCGACGGCCGCGGAATCACGGTCGCCAAGATCGTCATGGCCGCGACCCAGGCGGCGCTGTTTTTGATCCCGGCGATCTGCTGCGGGGTGGCCCGCGAAGTCGACGGCGAGGTGCTCTGGTGGGCGCTTTCGGCGAACACCTTGATCTGCGGCTGCGTGCTGACGGTCCTGTACTACATCAAAGATTCCCGGACCATCGGCCTTTGGGCAGTCGGTTTGGCCCCGCTACGAATGTGCGTCTACGCCGTGTTGCTGGCGTGCTTCTTGTTGCCAGCAATGCAGACGTGGGAAGAGACCGAGAAGCGCTCGCGCGTGCTGATCGTCATCGACGTGTCGCCGAGCATCGCGAACGTTTCGGACGAACTCTCGCGCGTGCCGGGGGTAAAGCCGAAGACGCGCCTCGCCAAAATCCTCGACTTCCTGACCGACGACGAAATCAAGTTCATCGACACCCTCACCGAAAAGAACCCGGTCTTCTTGTACCGTCTCGGTACCCGGCTCGACGAATCGGGCGAAGAATTGCCCCAAAACGCAGCGAATTGGAGCCGCGAAGAATGGAACGACTGGGCGAGCTACGATTTCAAACGCTACGCAGTCAAAGGGATTTCGGCCGAGGGGCAAGCGGAACTCAAGAAGATGCCGATGTGGAAAGCCGGTGAGCCGGGCAACGCCGATTGGGCCACTCCCTTCGCCAGCCCCAAGACAGCCGAAGACGATGTGGTGCCGAAAGTCTTTTCCGACGAGGACAAGAAGGCTCTGGCGGGGAACCGCGAGAAGCTCGTGAAGCGCGTCGATGTCGCCCGCGCTTTGGTGCTCGGCACCAACGTGCCGGACTCGCTGCTGACGGCCGTGAACCGCGAGTCGTCGAACATGGTCCAAGGGATCATCATCTTCTCCGACGGCCGCAGCAACTTGGGTTCGGACGCGACCATCGGCGACCTCCGCGATCGTGCGGCCAAAGAAAAGATCCCGATCTTCACCGTCGCCGTCGGCGAGAAGCGCGAGAACATCGAGATCGCCATCACCGAACTCGCCGCGCCCGAGAGCACCCAGCCCGAAGAGCCGACGAAGGTCATCGTCGAAGTCGACGGCAAAGGACTGCAGAACCAAGTGGTGACGGTGTTCTTGGACATCTACTTGCCCGGTAAAGATCCGAAGACCGAAAAGGAACCGACCTTCCGGATCGCCAAAGAAGTCACCTTCGCCCCCGGCGACCCACCGCACGCGTTGGCCGAGTTCACCCTCGACGCCGACGAGTTGGCCAAAGACCCGGCCGGGAAGGAATTGGTCGAGATTTCGAAGAAGGTCGGCCGGGCGTTCCAACTGAAAACCGGTGCCTTCCAACTGCAAGCGAAGGTGGCACGCGACAAGCGCGAAATCTTCCCGGACGATTTCCACGTCAGCCCGATCCGCACGATGCAGGTCGTCGACAAGCCGGTGCGGATTTTGATGATCGCCAGCGGGCCGACGCGCGAGTACCAAACGCTCCGGACGCTGCTCGTCCGCGAGATGGGCGAAAAGCGGGCCGAGGTCTGCATTTACCTGCAAACCGAAGGCGGCGTCGCCGGGGAGATCGTCCAGGATGTCCCGCCGGAACGGCTGCTCACGCACTTTCCGGATCGGCTCGACACCACGAAGAAAGTGGTCGCCGACACGCCCGAAGGGAAGCTCGCCAAATACTACAATCTCGACGAATACGACCTCATCATCGCGTTCGACTTCAATTGGAACGAAGTCGATAAATCGAACCAACTGCGGATCACCGAGCAGTCGATTAAGAATATCGAGACATGGGTCAACAACCTGGGCGGCGGCTTCCTGTTGGTCGCGGCGCCGCTGCACACGTTCCAACTCGCCCGTACGGAAGAGGAAGGCCGGCTGAAGCCGCTGCTCAACGTCCTGCCGGTGGTGCCGGACGACGTCGTCCTGACGCGTCAGAAGGGCGTGCCGCGGGTGCCGCGCCGGTTGAACTTGAAACCGACCACCGAAGCGGACCTGCTGAAACTCGAAGACGACGGCCGGCAAGACAAACCGACCGCCGGCTGGGATAAGTTTTTCATCGGCTCCGACAAGCCGGGCGAGGAACTGAACCTGAAGCGCGGGATCTTCTCGTACTACCCGGTGAAAGCCGTCAAGCCGGGGGCGACGGTGCTGGCCGAATTCGTCGACGCCGGCGACCAGAACACCGCCAAGATGCACCCGTACTTCGTCGTCTCGCAATCGGGCTCCGGCCGCGCCGGCTGGCTCGGTTCCGGCGAGACCTACCGCCTCCGTGCGGCCGACGCCAACTACTTCGACCGCTTCTGGCTCAAGCTCACGCGTTACCTCTCCGCCAAGCGCGAAGCCAAAGCCGCCCGCGGGCGCATCCTGTTGAACAAGGACTTCGTCTCGGGCGGGCCGATCCGGATGATGGCCCGCGTCTTGCAGCCTTCGGGCGAAGCCTACGCCGAGAACGCGATCAATCCGAAGTTCGTCATCACCCGCTACAACGCCAACAACGAGCGTTTGGTCGACCCCACGGATCCCGACAAGAAGCGGCTGCTGCCGCCGCTGGGGCCTTACGAGTTGAAGCCGCGCAAGGGGGGCGAGAAGTTCGAAGGGTACTACCTCGGGCAAGTCATGGCCGACCCCAAGCAATTCCCCCACGGCGACGTCCGCTACAAGGCGACCATCGAAGTGCCCGACTCGCCGGGGGATCTGCTCGAAGCGGAATTCCTCGTCCGCAAGTCGGACCCCGAACTCGACGAGACCCGCCCCGACTTCGGCGCGCTCGAACGCATGGCCGGCACGGTCGACGAAATCAAAGGCAAGCTCAACGACCCCGTCAAATTGGCCAAGCTGATGTCCGGCACCACCGACCCGACGAAAGCCAAGCTGACGATGAAACTGAGCGAGACCGACAAGATTCGGTTGATCCCCGACTGCATGGACAAGAAGTTCAACAAGCAGCGCAACCTCGGCGGCATCGACGACCTCTGGGACGACGAGTACGAACCCAACGGCAAGTTGCACGAGGGCGCGCACTACCAATACTTGGCGTACGATCGATACGGGTCGATCGCGAATCTCAGCCGCGTCGGGACGCTCGTTTCGCTCCCGTACTTTTTGGCGACACTCCTGCTGATCATCTTCGGCCAGTGGGTGGGGTTGCTCGCCCAAATCCTGCGGTTGGGCACCCTGCTCCTCGGGTTGCTCGCTTCGTCCGGCTTCCTCGCCTACGCGATCTGCGCTTTCTTCCTCGACGGCGTCAGCGACCAAGCCCCGGTCGGAAAGGTCGTCGAACTCGTGATCGCGAGTTTGATCTTCCTTCCGCTGCTGGCGTGCTTCGGCGGGCTGCTCCTCTTCTGGGGATCGCAACCGTTCCGGGCCCAAGCCTCGCGCATCGGCTCGCTCTTCATCGGCCTGAACGGGGCCTTCCTCGTTTATTGCGGGTACTCGTTCCCCGTGGCCATCGCGCTGATTGTGATCGTCTCGTTCCTCAGCGTCGAATGGTTGTCCCGCAAATTGCTGCGGCTCGCTTGATTCCGGTCCGACCCCGTGGTTTTCGCACACACCGTTGGTGAACTCGCTATGGCCCCGCGCACGACGATCCAGACCCGCGATGCGAACCTGAATTCGAAGATCTCGAATCCGCTGGTGCGTCTGCGCGGCTTCATCCGAGTCTTCGTTTCGCTCGACGTCCTCCTCTTCGCGGGGCTGTTCCTCGTCATCTGGTTCCTCGGCTGGATCGCCTTCGATTACGGCATCTTCAAGGCGACCGGCATCGATTACGTCCTCCACTCGCACTGGGGCCTCCGGTTGGCGTTCATCGCCCTCATGCTGACGATCCTCGGCGCGTACATCGCGCTGCGGTTGATCCGGCTCGTCAAGAAAGACCTCTCGTACACGTCCTTGGCGTTGGTGCTCGAGAAGCGCCACCCGGAGTTGCTGCGGGATCGACTGATCACCGCCATCGAACTGTCGGACATCGACAAGGCCGAAGGGCAGGGGTACTCGCGCGAGATGGTCCAGCAAACCATCGACGAAGCCCACGAACGCGTCGGGCGGGTCAACATCCTCGGCGTATTCCGCTGGAAGCGACTCTGGATGAAGGTGGTGCTGGCGAGCCTGTTTTTGGTCCTCTTCGCCGGTTCGGCCCTCGGTATCCACGCCCTCGGCACCAAGGCGTTCTCGCCCGTCCGCGGGGGCCACAAACTCGCCGATGTCTGCTCGATCTGGGCCGAGCGCAATCTGCTGATGAAGAACACCCCGTGGCCGCGGCGTTCGCACATCGAACTCGTCGGCTTCCCGGAATCGGGCGAACTCCGCCAGGGGAAAGACGCCGGTGCCCCTCGCATCCGGGCCCGCGCTTACCAGTGGGTCATTTCGGACCCCACGCGCGTCGAAGGCTGGCGCCCGCTCGCCGTGGCCGACCTCGGCCGCAAAGAGTTCGGCATCGCCCCGGTCGATCTTTCGGATCTGGCCCTCACCGACGCGTTCGGCAAGTCGACCCGAATCGATCTCTCGGGTGCCAGCGTCGACGACGTCGAGGGCACTCTGACGACCGAACACGAGTCGGTCCGGGCGACCTTCGAGAAGCTGAACGAACTCGCCGAAGACCCGTGGATGTCCCGGTCGCTGCGGAAGCTCGTGCTGCCGAAGGAGATGATCCTGACCTTCACCGGCTCCCGCTCGGCGGGGATTTCTAACCTCACCCGCGAACCCAACGGCGAGTACACCGGCGAAGTCAACGGCATCAAAGAGAACCGCGTCTCGTTCGTGGTCCGCGGTGAAGATTACCGCACGCCGGCGCGGTTCATCGAATTGATCCCGCCGCCGATGCTCATCGACCTCCGCCGCGACGAGTACCAACCGGCGTACCTCTACTACCCGGCGCCGCAGGGCTCGGAGCAAGCGTCGCTCCGCGGCCGCAAACAACTGTTCGCCGATCAGAAAATCAGCCTGACGGGCGAGAAATCGGTATTCCCCGTGCCGACGGGCACCGATGTCGAAATCACCGCCACCGCCGACAAACCGATCCGGAAAGTGCTGCTTACGCCTAAAGGCGACAACAAGAAGCTCTGGGCGAAGACCACCCCCGGCGAAGGCTTTGAAAAAGTCCTCGCCCCCGCGGGCCCGGGCGGAGTCCGCGATGTCCTCGGCTGGGAGAAATCGTCCGACGCCGGCTTCGAGACGTTCACCGTTCGCTTCCGCGGCGACGACGCCGTGCGCGAACAGGTCGAGTTCGAATACACCCTCACCGACCTCGACAACGTCGCAGCGAAGCGGTCGATCCTCATCCAAGTGAACGAGGATCAACCGCCGCTGGTGGAAGTCGCCGTGGATGTCCTCCGCAAAGTCGGCAACGCCTACATGTGCACGCCGATCGCGATGATCCCGTTCATCGCCGAGAGCCGCGTCAGCGACGACACCGGACTCAGCAAAGTCGAATACGAATTCAGTTACACCAAAGTCGAATCGTCGATCGTCTCAACGGTCCAAGCCCAACTCGCCGGCGGGCTCGCCGCGGCCTTCGGCGGACCGGTGCGGAACTTCGGGCTGATCGGGACCGTCGCCGGCGGCCGGGTGATCTTCGAGCAGATCGGCACGAAGACCGAGCAGCGCCAGTACGGCTCGGCGAAAGTCGGACGATTTTTGACGGAGTACGACCGCCTGCAACGGGACACCGCCGTCCGCCTCGATCAAACGCTGGCCGCGACGCGCGACCGCGGAGCCCAGCCCGGCGTCGTCAAGCTGATCAAATTCCTCGATCCGACGTCGAGCCAAGACCACTTCGACTTGCGCGAATCGCTCAAAACGCTCCTCGCGCCCGTGGAAGAGATCCAACCCCGGTACAAGGTCGACCTCAACATCACCGCGACCGACGTCAACACGGAACTGACGGGCAAGGACGGCCAGCCGATCATCGGTAAGAAATCGTCGAACGTCGAACCGATCCGCCTGCTGGTCGTCTCGGAGCAAGACCTGCTCTTGGAGATTTCGAAGGACGAAGACAACCAAGCCGATAAGCTCGACGAGATTTTGAAGCGGATCGTGAACTGCGAGTCGAAACTCAGCCAGGAGTTGGCCCTGCTGTCGGCGCCGAGCCCGAATCAAATCAGCAGCTCGGCCGTCCGCGCGTTGGACATCCTCCAAGACGTGAACAAATCCAAGGAGCAGTTGTCGTCGGTGCTCGTCGATTTCGAGCGGCTGTTCCGCGAAGTGCAAACGAACCGCTGCAACCCGCAGCTTTTGCAAAAGTACATCAATCCCGAGGGGAAAGGGATCATCCAAGAGACCCGGCGCATTCTCGATGGCACCGACCCGGACGGCTCGTTCCCGCAAGCGGAAGCGGCCCTCGGCGCCTTCCAAGCCACGCTCAACAACAAACAACCCCCGCAACCGCCGGAAGTGCAGCAAGCTCGGACGCAACTGGCGAACTTGCGGACCGTCTTGGGTCGCCTCCGAGCACTTTTGGAAGTTCAGAAAGGGAAGACCGAACTCCTCAGGGATTTGAACGTCATTATCGAACTCGAGAAACAACAGGCCAAGAACGTCGAACTTCTCACGAAGGCCGAACTGGACCGACTCAAATCGCCGTTAATCACCTCGAACAAACCGATCGAAGTGAAAGTCGGTCAGACGGTGACCGTGAAGCACGCCATCGATTGGAAACTCTACGCCCAAGGCCAGTTGGTGATCGCCATCGATACCCCGAAAGATTCGGACTTGAAAGTCGCGCTCGACATCACCCTGAAAGACGACAAGAACGATTTCAGCTACGAGGTGACGGCCGGGACCAAGGTGGGGAGCTACACCCTGAAATTGAAGCCGTTCGTCGGCAACACGGTAGAGCAGCAGATCAACGTGACGAAATGAACCGGGCAGATTTTGACCGTCCCCTGTCAAAATCTGCCCGTCCGGAGTTGGAAACGCACCGCAGTCTCGTCTGAATTGCAGGTGAGACTCACCCGAATCAAAGAACCGATCGACGCTTCTGGGAGGTTTCCGATGAAGTCCCCGTTCACCCGCGTGCTGCAAACCTTCACCGCCTCGACGGCGGGGTTGCTGCTGCTCACATCCGTACTGATGGCGCAAACCCCGCCCAAGCCAGCGGTTCCGGTGACGGCGCCCGCGCCGTCGAGCACCGGGCCGAGCGAGCAAGAGTTGAAAGACAAGCAGCAAATCAACGCCAAGAAGTTCGTCGAATTCAAAGAGAGCCTCTTCCGTCTCGCTAAGCGCCTCGAAAAAAGCGAGCGGGCCGAAGATAAAGAAACCGCCAAGACGATCCAACGGGCCATCGAACTCGCCCTCAAGGAAAACGTCGACGGCCAATTCCAAAAGCTGATCATCGGCCTGTCCAAGAACGGCAAGACCATCGGCGACCTGAAGACGGTCACGGCGGACGAGCAGCAGCTCGCCAAGATGCTCCAAGACATTTTGACGATCTTGAACACCGACGACGAATCGGCCCGCATCAAGGCCGAAATTGCCCGGTTGGCGGATCTGCTGAAAGCCGCCACGGCCATCAAGCGGGACACCGAAACGAACCAAGCGATCACCGAATCGAAGAGCGGCAATCCGGAGCGCATCGCCGCCGAGCAGAAGAAACTCGCCGAGCGCACGAAGGAACTCGCGGACAAAGCCGCCGGCAAAGACCCGAAGAAGCCCGGCGAGAAACCGGCCGATCCGAAAGCCGACGAGAAAACCGAACCGAAAGCGGGCGAATCGAGCGGTGAGGAGAAGAAAGACACCGGGGCCGACAAGGGTGAACCGAAAGACGGCGAGCCGAAGGACGGCGAACCGAAGGACGGCGAACCGAAACCGGGCGAAGGCGCCGGCGAACCGAAAGACTCCGGCAAGGGCGATCCGAAAGACGCCGGCATGCCGAAGGCCGGGGAGGCCAAGCCGAAGGAAGGCGACGCCGGGATGCCCAAAGACGGCAAGCCGGGCGAAGGCAAGCCGAGCGAAGGCAAAGGGATGGGCGAAGGCAAAGGCGAAGCCAAGCCGAGCGAAGGTAAGCCCGGCGCCGGCGAAGGCAAAGGCCAAGGCAAACCCGGCGAAGGCAAGCCCGGTGAAGGCAAACCGGGTCAGCCCGGTCAACCGGGCCAGCCTGGGCAGCCGGGCCAGCCCGGTCCGAAGCCGGCCCCCGGTGCCAAGGAGATCCAGCAGGCCGTCCCGCCCCAAGAATCCGCCAAGGAAGAGCTCGATAAGAACAAACGCCCGGAAGCCGGCCGCCAACAAGACAAAGCCATCGAGCAACTGGCCAAGGCCATCGAAGAACTCGAAAAGCGTTTGAAACAACTCCGCGAAGAGGAGATGAAGAAGCTACTCGCCAACGTGGAAGCTCGTTGTTCCAAGATGCTGCAAATGCAAATCGATGTCTACGAAGCGACCAAGTCGATCGACAAAGGCATCATCGCCAAGAACGGGGTGAAAGAGACCGCCGACCAGCAGAGGGCCCAAACGCAAGGCGATAAAGAGAACGAAATCGTCGCCGAAGCGGATCGCGCCCTCAAACTGCTCGAGAGCGAAGGCTCGGCTGTCGCGTTCGCCAAGGTCCTCGAAGAAGTCCGCCAAGATATGATCGCCGTCCAACGCCGCTTGGCCCAGACCTACGTCGACAAAGGCACGCAGGCCATCGAAGAAGATATCATCGCGATGTTGAAGGATATGATCGAAGCCCTCAAGAAAGCCCAAGCCGAAATGGGCAAGCCGGGCGAACCGAAGCCGCCGGGCGATGGCAAGCCCCAAGACAAGAAGTTGATCGACCTACTGGCCGAGTTGAAATTGATCCGCACGCTGCAAATGTCGATCAACACCCGCACCGCGTCCAACGGGGGCAAAGAGAAAATCGAGCAGTCGAAAGACCCGCTCATCCAAGCCGAACTGAAGCAGTTGTCGGCCCGCCAAGTCAAGCTGCAAGAAATGATCGACAAAATCGCCAGCGGCGGCAATCAATAATTCCTTGCGGTCGACCGGTTCTATCGAGTAAGATACTGTTACCTCCGCCGGGACGAATCCCGGTACTTTTTCCAACCGCCCCGAACCCGTTCCAGGAGACTTTGATGACCCTGCGTAAATGGCTCTTCACGATGGCACTCGGGGCGACCGCCGCCCTCGGCACGACCGCCGCGTCGGCCGCCGACAAAGAGAGCAAGCCGCTCGCCCCCTCCGCCCTGACCTTCGGCACGCTCCGCGGAATGCCCGTGGACGAAGCCAAAGGCAAAGTCGAAACCTACCTCAAAGCCGCCGGAAAGTTCGACCAAGCCAAGGTCGACGGCATCTGGGCGCAGAACGATAAGACCGTACTCGACCGCACCGTCGAGTCGATCGCGCTGGCCAACCCGGCCGCCAAAGCCGCCATCGACCAAGCCCGCGACGCGGCCGCCGCGCCGTCGACCGAAGTCCCGGCCGCAATCAAAACCGAAAAAGACGCCTTCGCCAAGACGAACCTCTCCGCGGCCTTCGCCAAAGGTTTGGCCGGCAAGCGTGTCTACGAAGAAGCCCTCCAAGCCGCCAAAGAGATCGTCCCCGAAAACCTGGTCGATCCTTCGGCGTTCTACTTCTTCAAAGCCGTCGCCGAGCACGCCCTCACGAAGCGCGATGACGCGGTGCTGTCGGTGATCAAACTCCTCGACGACGTCACCGATTCGCCCGACCGTTACAAGATGGTCGCGACGCTCATGTTCTTCGACATCCAAAACTGGTCGAAGGATCCGAAGGATTTGGCGAACATCGGCAAGCTGATGGACAACAGCGGTCGCCGGCTCGACCTGACCCGCGGCGGCACCACGACCCAAGAGATCCAGAAGAAGATCGTCTTCCGCCTCGACGAGAAGATCAAGGAACTCGAAAACAAGTGCAAAGGCGGCCAGTGCAACGGCGGCAACTGCCCCGGTGGCGGTAGCCCCGGCAACCCGAGCGGCAACGTGCCCAGCGGGACCCCGGCCGCTCAAAGCGCACTGCCGAACACGGGCGCCAGCGATGGTAAAGTCGACGATAAGAAACTCCGCGTCTTGGCTGAAACGTGGGGCAAACTCCCCCCGTCGGAACGCCAAAAAGCGATCCAAGAAATCACCCGCGATCTCCCGGCCAAGCACAAGCCGATGATCGAAGAGTACTTCAAGTCGCTCAACCGGATGAACGGCTTCGACAAGTAACGCGCACCGGATCGCACGCCGCGCGGCCGTCGTTTGAACAGCGACCGCCGCGTTTTTTTGGTTCCACCCGCACCGTGGCCCGCACACCATGACGCTCCGCTCGCTCCTCCCGGCCCTCCTCGCGCTCGCCGTCGGTCCCGTCGGGATCGCGCGACTGTCCGCGGCGGAAATCGTCCCCCTCGCCGGTAAGCCGATAAAAGGGACGATCGCGAGCGTCGACGCCCAATTCCTCACGTACAAGGACGAGGCCGACGCCGAAGTCAAGATCCCCATTAAAGACATGTCCGCCGTCGAACTCGGCCCCAAGGCGCCGACCCTCGCGGATGTCGCCTACGACGAACTCGAGCTGATCGACGGGTCGCTGCTCCGCACCCCGGCCGGTTCGGCGAAGTTCAAACTCAAACAAGTTTCCCCCGGCCTGCTCCCCGGTCCGACCGGTGTCGAAGCGCCGACGATCACCGTCCCCCTCGATGCGGTTTTCTTCTTGATCCGCGACGGCCACAAACCGACCAACCGCACCGATTGGAAAAAGCTCCTCGCCACCCGCGGCAAACGCGATTTGTTCGTGATCCGCGAGAAGATCAACAACAACGAGGTGCTGAACCAACTCGAAGGGACGGTCGTCACCGGCAACGCCGAAGGGGATCGGGTCGAGTTCGAACAAGCCAATGGCCAAAAGGCCGATTACGCTCTCTCCCGCGCCACCGGCGGCATCGTCTTCAACCCGCCCGCACGGACCGCGATCCCGCCGACCGTTTGCAAAGTTATCGACGTATTCGGTAACGTCGTGATCGCGACCTCGGTCGAGTTCGCCGGGTCGGGCCTCAAGGTCAAGTCCGTCGGCGGGGCCGTGCTCGAATACAAAACGCTGGCGTCGGTTTCCAAGCTCGATTTCAGCCAAGGGAACTTGGCGTACCTGTCCGACCTCGACCCGGAAATCGAAGCGCCGAAAGCCGTCGAGGGGGAGCCGCACTTCACCTACACGAAGAACAAAACCGCGATGGGCCTCCCACTACGGCTCGACGGCAAGACTTACCCCAAGGGGCTCTGGATTTACCCGGAGACGGCGCTGAAGTACAAGCTCGGCGGCGAATTCAAAACCTTCCGCGTCGTCATCGGCGTCGACGAAACGGTACAGATCGCCACGAGCGAAGTGAAGCTCACCATCGAAGCCGACGGGAAGATGCTGTTCAACGAAACCGTCAAGCGGACGGACAAACCGCTCGAAAAAGTGTTCGATGTCAAGGATGCGAAAGAACTCAAGATCACCGTTGAACGCCTCTCCCTGTACACCGGCAGCCAGCTCGACCTCGGCGATGCCCGCCTCCAGAAATGACCCCCGGGAGCACCATGACCACGACTACTCGATTCCCGCGCCGCCCGGCCGTTTGGTTCGCCCTTGCCGCCGTTACTTTTGCGCTCGGCCTCGCAGTCACCGCGCCGAGCCCGATGTTGGCCCAAGTCCCCGCCGCCGTGAAAGGGGCCGAAGACGAGCGCGTCGCCGTCATCGCCAAGGTCAAACCGGCGGTCGCCGCCGTATGCTTCTACGGCGGTAAAGTCTGCGGATCGGGCGTCGTCATCTCCGAAGACGGCCTCTGCCTCACGAACTTCCACGTCGTCCAGCCGACCGGGGCGATTTTGGCCTGCGGATTGGCAGACGGCAAGCTGTACGACTCCGTGTTGATCGGCCAAGATAAAGTCGGCGACGTGGCGCTCGTGAAACTGCTGCCGAAGAAACCGGGCGACAAGTTCCCGTTCGTCAAGCTCGGCGACAGCGATCTCTGCCGCGCCGGCGAATGGTCCCTCGCCATGGGCAACCCCTTCGGATTGGCCATGGATTTCAATCCGACCGTCACCTTCGGGATGATCTCGGGCGTCAACCGCTACCAACCGCCCGAAGGGAAGGGCACCCTCGAATACACCGACTGCATCCAGATCGACACGTCGATCAATCCGGGCAACTCCGGCGGGCCGCTCTTCAACATGAAGGGCGAACTCATCGGCATCAACGGCCGGGGGTCGTTCGACAAGCGCGGCCGGGTGAACTCGGGCGTCGGCTACGCCATCAGCATCAATCAAATCAAGAACTTCATGGGCCATTTGAAGGCCGGGATCGATACGGACCACGCCACGCTCGGGGCGAGTTTCAGCACCAATTCGGAAGAAGGGGACCTCAGCAAGATCTTCGTCAGCTCGATGCTCGACGAGTCGGACGCGTTCCGCCGCGGGTTGAAACCGCAGGATCAACTCATCGCCTTCGCCGGCCGTTCGACGACCAGCACGAACCAGTACAAGAACATCCTCGGCATCTACCCGAAAGACTGGCGCGTGTCGCTGCGGTACCGCCGCGGCACGGCGAGCAAAGAGGTGCTCGTCCGGCTGATGGGGAATATGGACAAAGTCATCGAGAAAGAGCCGCAGCCCGGAGATCCGAAACCGGGCCAGCCGCAACCCGGCGGACCGCCGCCGAACCCCG
>JAYSYN010000140.1:0-15968 GCA_043727575.1 Fimbriiglobus sp. | reverse complement strand
GCGACCCCCGAAGGGATCGTGGGCGTGGGCGGCGACCTGCGGCCGGCGCCGTTGCTGGAAGCCTACGCCCACGGCATCTTCCCCTGGTTCAACCCCGGTGACCCGATCATCTGGTGGTCGCCCGATCCGCGGGCAATCTTCGAACTCGACAACTTCCATATCCCGCGCCGGCTCGCCGCCACGATCAAGCAGAACAAGTTCCGCATCTCGGTGGACACCGCATTCCGCGCCGTGATGGAGGGCTGCGCCGCCGAGCGCGAAGAAGGGACGTGGATCACGGAGGAGATGCTCGACGCCTACACGGAGCTGCACCGGCTCGGGCACGCCCACAGTTTGGAAGTCTGGCTCGGCGACGATCTCGTCGGCGGAATCTACGGCGTCGCCATCGGTAGTTTCTTCGCCGGGGAATCGATGTTCCACCGGGTCCGCGACGCCTCCAAGGCGGCGCTCGTGAGTTTGCTGACGCGCCTGCGCGACCGGGGCTTCGAATTGTTCGATACGCAAATCCTCAACGACCACACCGAGCAATTCGGAGCGTTCGAGATTCCCCGCGCGGAATACTTGCGCCGGTTGGCGGTCGCGATTCGTAAACCCGCGGCGTTCGGATGACGCGCTTATAGAATTCGAGAGCCTACAACCCCGGAGACGCATCCCATGAAATTTCAATCGGTCGCCCTCGGACTCGCGTTGCTCGCCACGCCCTCGTTCGCGGCGGATTACCCGAACAAAACTCTGCTCGTCGAACCGGCCGACTTGGCCAAAGCCGATGTCGCCAGGACCTTCGTGATCCTCGATGCCCGCGAGAAGGCCAAGTATGAAGCCGGCCACATCCCCGGATCGATCTGGGTCGATCACGCGGCGTGGGCCAAGGCCTTCGGCGATGCGGATCAGGCGAATGCGTGGAGCAAACGCATCGGCGAACTCGGCGTGACCACCACGACCAAAATCGTCGTGCTCGATGATAACTTCACCAAAGACGCAGCCCGTATATGGTGGATCTTGAAATTCTGGGGCGTAGCGGATGCGCGCTTGCTCAACGGCGGCTGGAAGGGCTGGACAACCGAGAAGCTAGAAGTGACCAAGGAAAACTCGGCCGATCCTCGCGGTGCGAAGTTCAGCGCGGTGTCGCAAGCGGACCGACTCGCCACGAAGGACTTATTGCTAAAAGCCATCGACGGCGGGAAACTGCAAATCGTCGACGCCCGCTCCGAGAAAGAGTTTTGCGGCACCGAGAAGATGAACAACAAGAAAGCCGGCGCCATGCCGGGCGCGAAGCAGTTGGAATGGACCGACTTGCTCGATGCGAAGTCGCAGCGGTTCAAGTCGGCCGACGATCTGAAAAGAATCTTCGCCGACGCCGGGATCGCCTTGGATCAACCCACCGCGACCCATTGCCAAAGCGGCGGCCGCGCGTCGGTGATGGCGTTCGGGTTGGAGTTGATGGGGGCGAAAGATGTACGGAACTACTACAAGAGTTGGGGCGAGTGGGGCAACGCGGACGACACGCCCATCGTCCCCGGTAAACCGAAGGAGAAGAAGTAGCGTACAATTGACCATGTCTCGCGAAAGACCGGGGAGTACGGATGCCACTGCTTGATCATTTCCATCCGCCTGTTGCCGACAAGGCCCCGTGGACATCCGTCGGGACGTTCTGGGTGACCGCAATCGTTCGGTCGCTGAACCGAAGACTAGCTAGTGAAGGCTTCCGAGCCTTTGCGCATGTCTATTTGGGGCACATGGTCGAAGCCGATGTCGCCGAATTCGAGTACGACTCGGGCAACGGTGATTGGGGAAATTCGGGCGGCGGTCTGGCCGTCGCCACGAAAATCGCCCGGCACCCGTGCTGACGTTCTCTCCGCAATACCCCGATCAATTCGAAGTCCAGATCCGAGACATTAAAAAGGGAATGACGTTGGTCGCCGCTATCGAGATCGTCAGCCCGGCCAACAAGGATCGCGAAGAAACACGCGCGAAGCTCATTTCGAAATGTATCGGCTATTTGCAGATCGGCGTCGGGGTCGTATTGGTCGATCCCGTGACGAACCGCTCGGCCAACTTGCACAATCTGCTGATGACCGAACTCTGTGGGAAAAAGTTGCCGCGATTGCCGAACACCCTGACTTGCGTTTCTTCGTACCGTCCGGTGGGCCAAGATGGCGACCACACTTTGGAAGTCTGGCCGTACGAGGCGCCTGTCGGCCAATCGATCCCATCGGTCCCACTACCGCTTAGGCGGGGACCGTTGGTAATGATCGATCTCGAGGGGGCCTACCTCGAAGCGCTGGCAGACAACGGATTCCCGCCTTCGAATTGATTCACCCCCGCATGTCGCGATCGCGCAGGTCCGTCAGGAACATGTGCCCCGGTTTGTGCGCGATGGCGAACGGCGGCTTCGCTTGCATCAGCACCGCTTGCGGAGTAACGCCGCAAGCCCAAAAGACGGGCACCTCGCCGGGTTTGAAATCGACTATCTCCCCGTAGTCCGGCTTCAAAAAATCGTGGATGCCGAGGGCGGCGGGATCGCCGAAGTGGACCGGTGCCCCGTGGGCTAGCGGGAATTGGCTACAGATCGCCGTCGCCTTTAATGCCTGCCTCGGCAGCATCGGCCGCATCGACACGACCATCGGCCCGTGGAAACGCCCGGCCGGTCGGCACGCGATGTTCGTGCGGTACATCGGCACGTTGCGATTCTGTTCGATATGCCGCACGGGGATGCCCGCTTCGAGCAGCGCCGTTTCAAACGTGAACGAACAGCCGATGAGGAATGAGACGAGGTCGTCGCGCCAATAATCTTTCACGTCGGTCGGTTCGTCAACGCAGTCTCCGTGGAAGAAGACTCGGTAGCCGGGGAGGTCGGTGCGCAGGTCGGCCCCCGGCGCGGCGAACTTCGGCTCCCAACTACCGGTATCGGTGACATCGAGAATCGGGCAAGGTTTCGGATTCCGCTGGCAGAAAAGCAAGAAGTCGAAGGCCCAATCGGCCGGGAGCATGACGAGATTCGCTTGGACAAATCCGCGCGCGAGACCCGGTGTCGGCGTCGACAATCGGCCAAATCGGCAAGCGATGCGGACATCGGCGGCGGTGGCGAGTGCGGTCATCGGGAATCCAGAATGCGTTGAATCTCGATCAGGGGCCGACTGTATTCGGCCCAGCTTAGCCCGTCCACTGTCGCGGTTTGTTTGCCGGTCACGCCATCGACGAGCGGGCCGTCGTGCACCATCGCTTCGAGGATGGCTAGTTCGCAATCCGGATCGAACAAGTCGGCCGGGGGTTTGCGGTCGAGCAGCACGAACAACCCCGCGGCGAGAGCGTACGCACCCCAGTTGCTGACCCCCGCGACGATGAGGTGATCCGTCGGCACCCGGCAGTGGATGAGGTCGCCATTGGGGATGTTCTTGACGATGGTTTCGTGCGGGATCTTGCCCATGCCAATCTCGTTGCCGCCGTCGCCGATGCCGATGGTAATCAGACCCTCCGGATTCAAGAAGCCGCCATCGATCAAACGCGTTTCCGCAGTGATGTCTCGCCCCCTCATCGAGTAATAGCGGCCGTCGGTGGCGCGGCCAGCGTGCTCGATTGCGATCAAGTGCGTTCCCTCGTGGCCGGGCCAGATGGTTCCGGCTTGGATGCAAAAAGACGGGAACAAGTTCCCGCCATCGATTGGGACAACTGCAAAACCCGGAAACCCGGCTATTCTCAATCCGGATTCCATCGCCTTCGTGCACGGCTCAGGTGAACCGACAGCGACTTGCACCAAGATCTTGGAAAGTGCGCGTATCAGAAAGACGCAGCCCACTGGACCGTCTGTTTCGTAGGCTGGGGGCGAGCCCGCAGCAATGTAAAACCCTGTAAAGATGTCGATAGCGGTATCGTGCCGATGCAACAAACTCAGACACGCCCGTCCAAAATCCCCGGCGGTCGCCGTGAAGAGGTTGTCGACCGGATCGCGGGCCAAGCCCCGGTGGCCGGGATCGGTCTGCACGGCCGCGAGGATCGCCGCGAGCTTGTCGGTGTGGGTCATTTCTTCGCTCCCGGATTCAGCAAATAGGCGAAGCGGCCCTTCCATTCTTTGGGCACCTCGGCCTTCAGTGTCACCGGTTCGTGCAGCACCGGGTGGAGGAACGTCAGCGACTTCGCGTGCAGGCCGATGCCGTGGCCGAAGATTTGCGTCGCCCCGTACTTTTTATCGCCGAAGATCGGCGCCCCGCGCGAGGCGAGTTGCACCCGGAGTTGGTGTTTGCGCCCCGTCATCGGCCGGAGTTCGAGCAGCATCAAGCCGCCGTGGCGGGCCTTCACTTGATAGCCGGTGCGGGCGTGCTTGGCTCCTTCGGTGTCTTCCGGGACGACGCGCACCAAACGCTCCGCGTCGTCGTGGAACAGCCAATCGTCGAGGGTGCCCCAATCGCCCCACACGAAACCCTTCGGTCGCGGCGGGGCTTCGCTCGCCACGGCCCAGTAGACCTTCTCCACGGCCCCATCGCGGAACTGCTCGCTCAGCCGCGCCGCGGCTTTGCTCGTTTTGGCGAAGACGATGGCCCCGCTCGTCGGCTTATCGAGCCGTTGGACGATGCCGAGGTAGACGTTCCCCGGCTTTTGGTATTTCTCTTTGAGGTAGTCCTTGGCCACGCGGTCGAATGTTTCTTCGGTGCCGTCGAAGTGCGTCGTCGGCCACCCGGCGGGTTTGTTCAACCCGAGGCAATGGTTGTCTTCGAACAGGATGTCGAGCAACTCGGCGAAGCTGGCCATGGCATCTCCGAACCAAGGTGGTTGGCGGAAGTCTATAATAAGACCGAACAATGAGAACGATGCGGGGTCCCGATGGGCATGCTCTTCCCGAAAATCAAAGTCGCCATCCTCGGCGGCTCCGGGTACACCGCCGTCGAACTGATGAAACTGCTGCTGCGGCACCCGCACGCGGAGATCGCCGCGGTGACATCCCGGCAAGAACCGGGTAAGCCGGTCTCGGCCGATCATCCGGTCCTCTTCGGTCGCCTCGATCTGCCGATGGAGAACTTCGACGCGGACAAACTTAAGGCGAAGGGTGTGACCTGCGTCTTCGGCTGCCTGCCGCACGGGGCGAGCGCCGAGGCGGTGGCCCCGTTGCTCGAACGCGGGATGCGCGTGATCGATTTGAGTGCCGACTACCGGTTGAAAGACCCGGCCGAGTACCGGGAATGGTACGGCCAACCGCACCCGGACGTGAAAAATCTGGAACACGCCGTCTACGGCTTGCCCGAGTTCTTCCGCGATGAGATCCGCACAGCCAAACTCGTCGCCAACCCCGGTTGCTACCCGCAGACGGCGATCCTCGGTCTCGCGCCGTTGATCCGCGAAGACCTCATCGACCGCGACTCGATCATCATCGATAGCAAGAGCGGGATCAGCGGAGCCGGTCGTACTCCCAAGTTGGCGACTCTTTATCCGGAGTGCAACGAGAACTTTTCCGCTTACAGCGTCGGCGTCCATCGGCACACGCCGGAGATCGAGCAAGCCCTCGCGCACGTCGCCGGGACTCGCTTCCGCGTACTCTTCACCCCGCACCTGACGCCGATGGATCGTGGTATCTTCAGCACCATCTACGCGACTCCGAAGCGCGACGTGACCGAAGCCGGTTTGCTCGAATTATTCCGGAGCACCTATGCGAGGGAGCCATTCGTGCGCGTCCGGAACACGCTGCCGACGACGAAAGACACGGCCCACACGAACTTTGTCGATCTCGCGGTTCGCTACGTCCGCGGGCGGATCGTCGTCCTCGCGGCCGAGGATAACTTGGTCCGCGGGGCCAGCGGCGTGGCGGTGCAAAACTTCAACATCATGCACGGATTCGACGAACGGTTGGGCCTCGGCTAATGGACGACGCCGACGAACGCGAAGCGTTTTTGAAAGCGATCTTCGACGCCCCGGCCGACGATCTGCCGCGGCTCGTCTTCGCCGATTGGCTCGACGAACGGGGCGAGTCGGACTGGGCGGAATTGATTCGGATGCAATGTCAAGACCATGTACCGAACGGACTCGGATCCGTGAGAGGCTTCCGAAACAACTCCCTCATCGCGATCTCTGCGGACCAACTCGTTGACGCCACGAATTTCCGATCACTCGCACTCCGTGAAAAGCCAGAGTGGTACGGGGCGACGGAATTCAAACTCACCGGGGGATTGATCCAAAGCGGCAAGCCGATTCAGACGTTGCTCACCAGTCCCGTGACGGCGCGACTGGTCCGATTCGACTTGTGTGGATCGCTCACCCACTTCGGCGGACCTCCGGGGGAATCGGGCGAAGAAACGACCGCGATCGCGTTGCTCCGCGAATACGAATACCGACCCGTCGTCACGGTCCAAGCGGTAGAAGCCCTCGTGAACGCCCGCGAAGCGCGGCGGATCACGCACCTCGATCTCCGCAACAACGACCTCGACAACGACGCGGCCCGGGCCATCGTCAATTCGAAGAACCTGATCCGCCTGCAATCGCTCCATTTGTTCGACGGGAATCAACTCCGCGGTCGGACGTGGCAGCAGTTGCTCGAACGATTCGGCCCCGACGTGGTGCAGTGATGATTTCGGAACACCGGGCTTTTCTGAACGCGATCTCGGAGCGGCCGGAGGACGACCTCCCGCGGCTGGTCTACGCCGACTATCTCGATGAAACCGACGCGCCCGAGCGGGCCGAGTTCATCCGCGTGCAGATCGAGCTGGCGAAGTTAACCGAAAGCGACGCGCGGTGGTCGGGGCTCGATGCCCGGCAAAACGAGCTGCAAAAAGACCGGCCCGATTGGCGACTCCCGATCCGCGGTATCCAGCGGTTCCGGCGGGGGTTCGTGGAGTCGATCGCGTTGACGGCCGATTGGCTGATCGACGCGCCGGAACCGATCTTGCTCCTCGCCCCGATCCGCGAATTGCGCGTCATCAACGCCGATCATTCCGTATCGGCACTCGCCGGAGTCGAGGGGTTGAATCGCATCGAAACTCTCGATTTGCGGAACAACAACTTCGGCAAGACCGAACGCCTGACGCGATTCCTCGACGCGGCTCCGCTGACTTCCATGACCCGGCTCCTGTTGCAGAACAACCGGATTTGGAGCGACGGGGCGGAAGCGTTCATCGCGCACCCTCGCGCCGCTCAATTGCGAACACTGGATCTTTCGGGCAACCCGATCGGGGACGGCGGGGCGGCCCATCTCGCGCAGGCCATTTCGCTCCGGGATCTCCGCGAGTTGATCCTGCGCAGCGACGGTCTCGACTGGCGGGATCGCATCGCCGGCGACGGGGCCGAAGCCCTCGGCCATTCGCAATCGCTCGGCGAATTGCGTGTGCTCGACCTCGCCGGTCACTTGATCGGAGATAGCGGCTTGGCGGCGTTGACGCGCGCCCCAGGCTTGCAAAAATTGGAGCGCGCCGACGCCTCCTTCAATTCTTTGGCCCACGGCGACCCGGTGGGTTTCGACGAATTCCTGCGCGCGAATCTTCGTCCGGCGATGCGAGTCTGGAAGCTCGCCGGCAGTTTCATCGGCTCGGCCGGCGCCGCCGGCTTCGCCGTTTGGAATCAACTCGAAACATTGCGCGAACTGAACCTCGAACGCTGCAGGTGGGAACCGGGCGCCCGCGAGTTGCTCTTCGACAGCCCGTGGGCTTATAAAATCCGCATGGGCGACCCCGCCTCGGGAGAACTGGCATGATGCGATTCGGATCCCTGTTCGCGTCGCTTGTTTTCGCCGTTAGTGCATTGTCGGCGGAGCCGGCGAAGCTCGCGTTGAAAAGCGAGAAGGTCGAACTCCCCGAGTCGCTCGCCGAAGCGCTGAAGCCCGAATTCACGACCGATGCATTTGCGATTCGAAACGGCGATACGAATGCGATGACGCTTTGGTTTCGCAAGGAGATCCCGGCGAAGGCGAGCGCCGAGCAGATCAAGAACGGCCTGACTTACCGCGAGATTCCCGAAGGGACGCTGGTGGGATTGGTGAAGTTCGACAAGGCGTTCGTCGATTTCCGCAAGCAGGAGCTCCCGGTGGGGACCTACACCCTGCGCATCGCGGTACAGCCCGATACCGGGGATCACAAAGACACCGCCCCGCACGCCGACTTCGTTTTGCTCAGCCCGGTCGCCGACGACAAATCGCTCGAAGCGTTGGAATTGAAAGACTTGGTGCGTCGCAGTTTGAAAGTCACCGGCAGCGATCACCCCGCCGTGATGCTGCTCGTTCCGCATTTCGGCAAAGACGCCGATGCGAAGTTGGTCAAGATCGAGAACGGCGCACAGTGCCTGCAATTGAAACGTCCCGTGAAGTCGGACGCCGGGGAAAGTACGCTCGGTTTCGGCTTCGTCGTCGCGGGCTTTAGCAAGACGCGATAAAACGTCACTCGGCCCCGGCCGTCACTTTGCCAGCCAGCGGTAGCTTTGCCCCCCCGGTCGGTCGTAGAAACTCCGCGTCGTTCTCTTTGTTCACCCCGAGCGCCGGTCCGTCCACCGCGACGGCGGCCAAACTGATGGGGCCTTCTTTCGTCGCCGCATCGCGGGCGTTATCGGTCGCTTGGATGCCGGCGGCGTTGTTCGCCTTCAACAGCGCCGGGACGTTGGCGAAATAGTTGCGGGCGATCGTCACTTCCTGCGGGCCGGCCAACGGACCTTCGAGCGAAACCCCCGCGATGGATAGCGAGTGGAACGTGTTCCGTTCCAATTTCACGCCGAAAGGTTTATCAGGCGGGAGCGCTGCGATTTTCAGACCGGTTTCAAAGCCGAAGGCGCGGTTGTTCCGCAATTCGATCCCGGTCGCCGACCCTTCGATCGCGAATGCCGCTTTGGCCGGCCCCTCGAATCGGCAGTCCGAGACTTGGATGAACTGATTCGACAGGAGCGCGTAGGCGTGGATGTTCACCCCCGATTCGTACGGCGCGGTTCCGAGAACGCGGGATTTGAAGATCTTCAACGGGCGGCCCGCTTCTGCCGCCGCGTTGTTGATGCGAAACCCCATCGATTTCGGGTTCTTGACGGTGATGTTCTGGAATGTGACGCCGGTGCAAGTGCCGGATGCGATGAGGGCCGAGTGGGCGATGCCGCCGAGTTCGAAGGTGATGCCGTCGATGATGACGTCTTCGACATTCGTGAGTTGGAGGGCCGTATCGTTACTCGAGTTGGGCGCGGCTTTGAAGGTCCACGTTACGGGGGTGCCCGGTGCGGCTTCGATCCGGACGTTTTTCAGCGGGTTCTTGGCCGTCCCTTCGAGTCGCAATCCGGGGGATTCGTATTGGGCATCGAGCAGGATGATGGTGTCGCCCGAGCGCGCCGAAGCGATGGCTTCGCGAATGGTCTTGCGAGTCGCGGCCGGGTCGGGCGACGTCCCCGACGCGCTGACGTAAATCTTGCGCGGTTCGACGGCGGGCGTTTGGGTCGGTTCGGCCTTCGCCCACGGCTTCCAGATCAAAAGACCGGCGACCGCCCCGCATCCGACAACGAAGAGAACAACGGCCGCGACGAGAATCGGTACGAGGCGCGATTTCGCTTTCGTCGCGCGGGCCGGTTTGGTCGCGGAGCGCGTCGGGCGCGCCGACTTCGGCGTCGAATCGACCGCGACCGGCTTCGCTTTTTTGGACGGGGGCGTATCCCCGTTCCGGATCGTCTCGGCCCCTTGCAACGATTCCCAAACGGCGGGGATGCCAACGGTCGCGGGGGCGGGTGTGTACACGGCGGCCGTAGCCTTCGGAGGAAGCGGTGTGCTCACATCGGCCAATTGGGGTTGGGCCTGCTTCAGCGCGACGGTCGGAATGGAGTCCCCGCGGAACGGCGCCGGGGTGGCGGCGATCAAATTGTTGGAGGCGGTGGCGTTCAACGAAGGGCCCGATCCGGGGGCCGCGCGGCCGGGGACGCCCCCCATGGCGGCCAGCGACATCTGCGGCATTTCGCGATCGGGCGGCGGCGGGATCGGCGTTTGCACCCACGGGGCCAAGGCGTCCATCAGCTCTGCCGGGGACTGGTAGCGGTTCGCCGCGTCTTTCGCCATCATCTTGTCGACGATCGCGGCGACGCCCTCGGGCACCTCCGGTCGGTAGGCGCGGATCGCCTTCGGCACTTTGGTCTGGTGCCAGAGGAGTTTTTGCGCGACCGATCCTTCGGGGAACGGCGGGAAGCCCGTCAGCATGTAATAGAAGGTGCCGCCGAGACCGTAGATGTCGGCGCGGATGTCCACGGTGGAACTGTCGATGGCCTGTTCGGGGGCGAGGTAATCGGCCGTGCCCAGCACGCTCTCGTCGAACTTCTTCGTGAGCATGTCGTCTTCGTCCGGGTTGAAAAACCGGGCGAGGCCCATGTCGAGGATTTTCACGACGCCGGTGCGGTCGACCAAAATGTTCGCCGGTTTGATGTCGCGGTGGACGAGCCCCATTTCGCTCGCGTGGTGCAAGCCGACGGTGGCGCCGAAGATGTAATGGCAGGCCCGCAGGACATCGACGGTGCCGAACTTGCGAACGAGATCGTGGAAGTTGATGCCGTCGACGAACTCCATCACGATGAAGTGGAGGTTATCGTCTTGGTCGATATCGTAGGCGCGGACGAGATTCGGATGATCGACCGCGGCGACCGCGCGGGCTTCCCGGTAGAAGCGCTGGAGGGCGGCTTGATCGGTCGATTTTGCGGCGGGCAACACCTTCACCGCGACTTTTCGCTTCATGAGCTTGTGTTCGCACAAGAACACTTGACCCATGCCGCCGACGCCGAGCCGCTCGAGCACTTTGTACTTGCCGATGAAGAAGCGCTTCCACTTGCCTTGCAAAAGTTGTTCGGCTTGAAAATAGGTCAGGATGCCATCGCGGACCATCATCCCGCCCAATTTACTCGGGTCGTTCGGGACGCCCGATTCGCTTTCGCCGAGCTTATTGATGTACGCGCGTAGCTTCGGCTCTTCGATGACGCCACTCTTAAGTATGACATCGGTCAATTCATCGTTCGACGCGGGGGCGGGCATCGGCGCATTCTCCGGCGATCACTGGGTCGGGCCCGACGTTCCGCGTTCGACATAAATATAGGGCAAAGGTGGCGCCGGCGCCGGACAAAAGCGAATCGCGGACGGGAACTCCTCGTCCGCGGCGAGAAAACGACCGAAATCCCGATGGTTACCGGAGGATCAAATACCCTGCCACGGCGAGGAGGCCGAGAACGACGGCGAACGTCGCCGCGCCCAACACCACCATTTGGGGGAGTCGAGACGGGGGTCCGGATGCGGGCCGCGCGGGGGTTCGGATCGGCGTCGTCGCCACATTCCGGCCCGTCGGCACTTTCGCCTCGGAACTCGCGGCGCCGGGGAGAACCGTGGAATCGACCATCCGCGTCGCCGAACGCGACCCCGTCAGCAGCAACTTCGCCGTGCTCCCTCGCATGTTCATACCGGGGGCGACCCCGTTGAGCACGGCGACGGCCGGGCAGAGATCGGGCATTTCCCGGTCGGGCGGCGGCCCGATGGGTTGCTCGGTCCACGGCGCCAACGCCGCGACGATTTCGTCCGGGGTCTGGTAGCGGGCGTCCGGGTTCTTCCGCATCATCTTGTGGAGCACGGCGAGCAACTCCGCCGGCACGTCTTGGCGGAACTCGCGCACCGATTTCGGTTCTTGCGTCTGGTGGGCGAGTAGTTTCTGGGCGATGGAACCGTCTGGGAACGGGGAAACGCCCGTCAGCATGAAGTAAAGCGTCCCGCCCAGACCGTAGATGTCGGCCCGGATGTCGACGGTGTCGTTGATCGCCTGTTCCGGCGAGAGGTAATCGGCCGTGCCGAGGATCGTGTTGTCGTCGAACTTCTGCGTCAACCCGTCGTGACGGTGATCGAAAAAGCGGGCCAGCCCCATGTCGAGCACTTTAACGATCCCGTTGCGGTCCAGCAGGAGGTTGCCCGGTTTGATATCGCGGTGGATCAAGCCGAGGTCGGCCGCGTGCTGGAGCCCGGCCGCCGCTTGGGCGATGTAATGCGCGGCCCGGGTCGGATCGAAGAACTGATTCTGCAACGAGTAACGGGCGACGATCTCTTGGAGGCTCGTGCCGTCCACGTATTCCATCACGAAGAAATGCAGCCCTTCGTATTTGTCGATGTCGTAGGCGCGGACGATATTCGGGTGATCAAGCGCGGCCACGGCGCGGGCTTCCCGGTAGAAGCGCTGCAGCGCCGTCGGGTCGGACGCGATTTTGTCGACCGGGAGAACTTTGACCGCCACGAGGCGGTGCATGAAGGCGTGTTCGCAGAGGTAAACCGCGCCCATGCCGCCGACGCCGAGGAGTTCGAGCAGCCGGTATTTTTCTGCGAGAGTGAACCTTTTGTACCGGCCCTGCTTCACTTGTTTGACTTGGAACCGCGTGAGCAGCCCCGCTTGGACGAGCGCGCTCGCCAACTGGTCGATCCCGGCCTGCGGGGAGCGCATCCGCAGGACAGCCGACGAGAGTCGGTCTTCCGGGACGAGTCCGCTCTTGCGGACCATTTCCAAAAAATCGGCCGCGTTCGTGGGAGCAGGCATCGCCACCCTGACGAATGAGATTTCTGAGAGACCGATGAGCTAGTATTGCGCAGAGTGTGGATCGCGTGCAAGAGTCTAACGCGCATTTCGTATCAAATAATCGGAAAGTAGCGCCGCCGTCCCTAATCCGGAAGAGCCCTCGCATGATGCACCCGCTATCGACCGTTTCGTTCCGCGGCGCTTGCCCGCACGATTGCCCCGATACCTGCAGTTGGATCGTCTCGGTCGATCCCGCAACGGGTCGCGCGGTCCGACTACAAGGCGATCCCGCCAATCCATTCACCGACGGCTTCCTGTGCCAAAAGGTCGCCAACTATCTCGACCGCGTCTACCACCCCGAGCGATTGACGACCCCGTTGAAGCGGATCGGTCCCAAGGGGAGTGGGCGGTTCAAACCGATGAGCTGGCCCGACGCGATCTCGGCCATTGCCGAGCAATTCAAAGCCATCGCCAATTCGGGCGACGGACCCCAAGCCATCTTGCCGTACAGCTACGCCGGTACGATGGGCCTGCTGCAATACGGGAGCCTGGACCGACGGTTCTTCCATCGCCTCGGGGCGTCGCTGCTCGACCGGACCATCTGCGCCACCGCCGGGGCCGCCGGGTGCGACATCACCCTCGGGACCCGGGCGATGATCGATCCCGCCGCCGTCGCGCGCAGCCGGTACATCGTCAATTGGGGATCGAATACCAAAGTCACGAACAGTCACCTCTGGGCGATCATGCACCGCGCCCGGGCCGACGGCGCGAAGATCGTCACCATTGACCCGCACCGCAGCCGGACGGCGGAGAACTCCGATTGGTGGCTGCCCGTCCGCCCCGGCACCGATGCGGCGCTCGCCCTGGGCGTGATGCACATCCTCTTCCGCGAGGGATTGGAAGACCGGGCCTATTTGAACGACTTCTGCCTCGGCGCCGACGATTTGCAGAAACGCGTCGAAGCGGAATATCCCCCGGAGCGAGTGTCGCACATCACGGGGCTTCCCGTCGCGGACATCGAACGCTTCGCCGATGAATACGGGCGGTCGATGGAACTCTTCGGCGGGCCGGCGTTCATCCGCCTCAACTACGGGATGCAGCGCCACGGCGGCGGGGCGATGGCGGTGCGCACCGTCTGCTGTCTGCCCGCGATCACCGGCGACTGGCGCCACCCCGGCGGCGGGGCGATGCTGAGCACGAGCAAGCTATTCCCTTTCGACGATGCCTTCCTCACGCGGCCCGACCTCATTTTGCCGGGGACCCGCACCGTCAACATGTCCCGGCTCGCCGACGCGTTGAACGGGGACGTCGTAGGCCCGCCGGTGCGGGCGCTCTACATCTACAACTCGAACCCGGCCGCGGTCGCCCCGAATCAATCGCGGGTCCTCGCCGGGCTCCGGCGCGAGGAACTGTTCACGGTCGTTCACGATCTGTTTTTGACCGATACCGCAACCTACGCCGACATCGTTCTTCCCGCGACTTCGCAGTTCGAACACTTCGACATCCACAACAGCTACGGGCATATGTACGTGCAAGTGAACCACCCCGCGATCGCGCCGCTAGGCGAAGCCAAACCGAATACGGAGGTGTTCCGATTGCTGGCCGAGGCGATGGGATTCGAAAACGAGTTGTTCGAGATGAAGGACGAAGAATTGGCGCGGCGGGCATTTGAAGGGGCGACCTCCCGAGACAAATTTTTCGGCATCACCTTCGATTCCCTGATGGCCGACGGCCCGCAGCGGTTGAACGTCCCCGAGAATTGGGCCCCCTTCGCCGAAGGGAACTTCCCGACGCCGTCCGGGAAGTGCGAGCTTTACTCTCCGGGCGAAGCCGCGGCCGGGCGCGACCCGCTCCCGCACTACATTCCGCCGCACGAAGACCCGCAGACGAAGCCCGAACTCGCCGCGAAGTTCCCGCTGCAAATGATCACGCCGCCGAGTCCGTCGTTCTTGAATTCGTCGTTTGTCAACGTCGATGTCCTGCGCAAGAAAGCCGGGGAACCGCGGGTCGAGATCAGCGCCCACGATGCCTCGGCGCGGGGCATCGTCGCCGGCGCTGGCGTGCGCGTCTTCAACGACCGCGGTAGTTTTCAGGCCAAGGCCATCGTCGGCGATTCGGTGAAACCGGGCGTTGTCGTAGCCTACGGCATCTGGTGGAACCGCTACACCGACGGCGGCGCGAACTGCAACGCGATCACCAGCACCGCCCTGACCGACCAAGGCCGCGGCGCGACGTTCTTCGACAATTTGGTCGAGGTGGAATCGCTGCGCGCGTGAAAAACTATTGGAAAATCGGGCGATTGTGCGAGTGGACGATTGGCCCGCGCGCGAATCGCTGCTAGGTTGTTCTGAATAGATGAGTCCGACGAGACCGCACGCGCATGAGCCTACCGCAGCAAACCGTCGCCCTGTTGCAAGCCGCCCGCGACCTCGTCAAAGGCTTGCCAGCCGACGGTGTGCTCATCGTCACCGAGACTTCGCTCGACTGGGACGAAGTCGAACGGCACCTCGTCGGCTGCCGGTTGTTCGTCGCGGCCGAGAACCCTTCGCTCACCCGGCAATTGCGCGACAACGACAACTGGCACGTCATCGAGCTCGACCGCGAATTGCAAGCGACGCACGAGCGCATGAGCAACGCGCTGTTGCACGCCGTGACCAACGACCTGCTTCAATCCGGGGCCCACGTCGTCGTGCTGTACAATGGCATCTCGACCTACGAAGATGCGCCCGAACCGGTCGATAGCCTCAGCGTCATTCACATCGGCGAACACCTCGAGCCGATGACCAATCAAGACTTGCGGACCCTCGGCAAAGCGGTCGAACTCGACGTGCTCCGGGCCGTTGTCGATCTGGCGAAAGAGATCGGCCGCGAAGGTCGGGAAGGGCAACCGGTCGGTACGATCCTCGTCGTTGGCGACACGCGGAAGGTGCAAAAGGTCTCGCGTTTTCTCAATTTCAACCCGTTCCGCGGTTACACCCGCGACGAGCGCGACACCCGCGACAAGCGCGTCCGCGAGCAGATCAAAGAGATCGCCAAGCTCGACGGCGCCATCCTCATCGGCCGCGACGGCATCGCCGAAGCGGCATGCGTCTACTTGGACATCCCCACCGACGGCATCGGCCTCAGCAAAGGCCTCGGCAGTCGCCACCTCGCCGCCGCCGGCATCAGCAAGCACACGAAGGCCATCGCCTTCTGCATCAGTCAATCGTCGGGGACGGTGCGGGTGTTTCAAAACGGCGAAATGAAATTGCACATCGAACCGCTGGCCCGGCCCCACGTCTGGCAACCGCTGCGCATGGAAACCAGCGACGACGATGCGGGGGGAGTGTGAGCGGCAAAGATGTCACCACAGAGACACAAAGATGACTAGCAGGGTGTTGAAAAACTCCCTGTTGCCTCCTCCTTGGTATCGCGCTATCCTCGACGAATCTTCGCGGGGGGATTTGCGATGCGGGGTCGGATCGACGAACAGCCGGCGTTGTTCCACACCTTTCATGTCGAGGA
>JAYSYN010000139.1:0-5317 GCA_043727575.1 Fimbriiglobus sp. | reverse complement strand
TTTTCTTGTTCCCAGTTTTCCGGGCCTCTTCTTCCCGTTTATCGAGCAGCTCCACCACCGCTTGATTCAAGCGTTGAATCTCCATCTCGTAAGCATTTTTGGCTCGGATCAGTCTCTCCTTCACCGCTTCCGCGTCATCGGCGCGCGCGAGCGCGAACACGGTCGCCATCGCGATGAGGGCGAAGGCGAAAACAGACGGGATGGCACGGTACATCATGGGAGCATCTCGCATTTTTACGTATGGTATCAAATGCCAACGCCGGATACAACATCCTCGATGATAAAAGGTCACGGTCGAAATGCGACCATCCCAGCCCCTTCTTCCCGACACCGGTTCCTCGTTCGTTCCGCCTCACCTGCTCGATCATGAGGTGCGAGAGTGGGGAAGTAAATCTCCCGACCGTTCACTCCTCCTCTCCGATCTTGCGCTTTCCTTTTTAAGTCCTGAATACCATGCGTACGAACTCCTCCGTCCACCCCTCCCGAAGCTCCAGTTACCCGTCAACGCGGAAGTTCTCGTTCCCACCTCGTCCGAATCAGGGCCAGCTTCCGCTCCACGGTGGGAATCGAACGCGACATTTTCACGGCGATTTCGGCGCTGGTGAACCCCTCCATCTTCCAGATGGCCAAGCGACTCAATTCTCCATCGCCGAGCAGCGCCAAGAGCCTCCGGCACTCGTCGACCATCGCGGCCGCGTGCTCCGGCGTCGGTTCGCAACCTCCGAATCGATCGAGCCCTTCTCGGAATCGCAGGCTCCGCCGAGCGAAGAAGCTTGCACGACGCGCCCGCCGCCCCGTTTCTCCGCGGTTTCCCGACGGATCAGCCCCGTCGCCTTGCGGGTGGTGATGACGAAGAGCACCTGCCAGAGATCGCCCCGGTCGTCCAGTTTCGGAAACGCCCCGGCATCCACCCGTTCGCAGAAAGTCCTGAATGCGCTCATCGCGACGTCCTCTTCATCCGCGGCCGCCCTCGGGAACGATTTCAGCCGGCCCCGCGCGACCGACACGAGCTTGGCGAAATACGCGTTCCAGATGGGTTCGAAGGCACCGGGAACGCCCTCCTTCAACTGATGGAGCCAGAGGGTGATCGACCCGCCGTCCGGACTGTCCATGGATCGATCCCACTCTGTGACGCGGAGAACGTCACTCGATGATAGATCGGTATCCCGATGGGCCACGAGATACTCGCATCGGTCAAGCCGCGGACGACGACTTCGCAATCGCGGGCCTCGTCGAACAGAACCGCGCCGAGGCAGACGCGAGGAGTAGCGTAGGGGCCGTGGAGCAAGCGGATGCGGTCGGTAGCAAGCATGATCGATGTTGCCCTCCCATCATCGCGACCGCCGCGATCCTTGGAGTACGCGGAGGACGACCACGACAAGGACGATGACCAGCACCACGTGAATCAGATTGTTCCCGATAGTGATGACGAAGGCTCCCAGCAACCAGAGGACGAGCAAGAGGAGGATAATCGTTTCAAGTGCGTAGCGTGGCATTTCGGACACCTGGCATGAAGATTTGGAATCGGCGACCGGCTGCTCGCCGGTCGCGTGCCAAACGTTGTTCGGCTTTCGAGTCGGGTATTATCCAAGGAAATGAAAGGTCGGCGGTTCCCGACTCGCGCGAACCTCCACATTATCGGAACCGGCCGGTTCGCGACCTAATTATCGATGGGTCGATTCTTTCAACTCGGCCTCGATGAACGGCAGCGTCACCCGTCGGAACTCGCCGAGGTGCTCCGCTTCGAACCGGCACGGCGGCAACTTCTGCCCGTTGAAGATCCGGGGATAGAGATATCGCCGGACCAATTCCGCGAACCCCCCTTGGCGTAGCGCGGGCGGTACTCGCCGCTCAGCCCGGCCGCCCAGATCCAGCTCGTCACCGTCCGGCGGCCGTGGGCCAGGATCGCCCCCAAGAAGAGCAGCACCAGCCGCGGGGCCGACCGCCGGTCGAGTGCGGACGCGAGCCGGGGAAACCACTGACACGGGGCGGGGGCCGAGTGCGAGGAGGTCATGGCGGCTTCCGTCCGCGGTGATCGGCTGGTGTGTCAACCGCCATCGTCCCAGCCGGATCCGGCATCGGCCCAGAGGGAACCGTGAAGGGGGGGTCAATGCTGGATCGCCGAAATATCGGTGTCGTCGGCCAATCCCCGTCCACCCCGTCCACCCAGTCCAGGCAAATTCCTTATTGCATCTCCCACTTCCTCTCTTTCTTTCTCTTTCTCCACCAATCCTTTCTCACGTGCGTAAGAAGTGTGATTTTGGTTGGACGGGGTGGACGGGGCCTGTTTTTCAGGGGGATCAGCATGGACGCGGTGGGTGGACGGTCCAGGGTGTTCCTTGGACGCTTCGGCCCGTTCCTCGGCCTCGTCGTCGAGGTAGATCCGTAACCGGACCCCGACCCACACCCGGACCCGGGAATTACCCTGGACGGGACGGGCGCCGTCCAAGCCAGCGACGCTCGCCAAAAGGTTCTTCGCAAAGCTGGAATCGGAGCCGGGGACGTGGCCCGATTCTTCGCACCACGACTTCCACGCGGTGAAAATATCCGCCTTCGGAACACTGAGTTCGGGGCCCACGATGCAGCGGTCGCGGACGAATTGGCCGATGGGGGAGTTGAGGTCGTCGAGCGTCCGGGCGATGGTCTCGCCGCTCTTGGGTGCTGTGAACCGCTTTTGCGTCTGCAGCCGCTTCCACCCTTGGATGGCCCACAGCAGAATGCCGGGCAGTTCGCGCAGCAGCTGGTCAGTTAACGTGAGATCCTCGCGGCCGTAGAAGGACTGCGTGAGGGCCAGAACGACGAACCGCCCAGCGAGCGCACCGGAGGCGTCGTTGAGCCTCGGCATCTCGTTGGTGGCGAGGATGAACCGCGTCGGGAGCTTGACGGTCACTGGTGAGAGATGCTTCCGGTCGATGGTCTGGCGATCTTCCCCGGAGATGCTTAGGAGCCGCTCGACGATGGTCGCCGTGTCGGAGCGGTTGCTCATGCGGGCGTCGCTCACCATGCCGACGGTCTTGCTGAGGAGCGGCTGCAGGCCGAAGTTCTGGGCCAGGCTACCGAGCGTC
Organism: Fimbriiglobus sp.; assembly: GCA_043727575.1. Classification (GTDB taxonomy): domain Bacteria; phylum Planctomycetota; class Planctomycetia; order Gemmatales; family Gemmataceae; genus JALHQU01. The sequence continues at coordinate 2,252 of JAYSYN010000139.1, read as the reverse complement.
GGGCCGGCGACATTGGCGGAGCCGAGGAGTGCGCCCAGGACGCGGAAGATGGTCCCCTTGCCGCCGCGGCGGGGTCCGATGAGGAGCAGGATTTTTTGAAACTTGGTGTCCGGTGTCAACAGGTAGCCGAACCACTCTTGAAGGCACGCGATCGCTTCGGGGTCGTTCGGCCAGAGTTGGCTCAGGAACCTCAGCCATTCGAAAGGACCGGGGGCTTGGGGGTCGCAGTCATACGGGACGGCGTTGCTGTTGAAGAAGTTTGGCGTTGAGGGCAAGAGTCGTCCCTTCGCTAATTCGAACAGCCCGTTTTGAGCGGGCAGTAGAGAGAGCGGATTCGGCCGGTCGGACCCGGCTGCGTCGCGCCCGATCCAGCACGGCTGCTCGAGATCATCGGGAAGGATGGTCAGGCTCTCGAGCGCGGCCCGCACTTCGGCGACGAAGTTCTTTTTGACGATGGCCTTCGAGGGTCGCGGCTTCTTAGGCGCATCGTCAGATTCTTCTCCGCCTTCGGTCGCGGGTTCCTCTCCGCATTCGGCCGCGGCTTCGCCTTCGCGATACTTTTCGAGGGCGCGGAGGTACAGGCTCATGTAGAGCGCTTCGAGGAAGTTCCCCAGCTCGGCCACCATCTCCGCCGTGGACGCTTTGCGGTAGCGCGAGCCATCGAAGCGATAGAACTCTTGCCGCCACGTCCGGACGAAGGGCATGGCGCCGTGCGGCAGCGGCGCGAACCATCCGTTGGCCGACATAAGACCTAGGAACAAACGGGCGACGTAGAAGGGATCGGCGAAGTTGACGGGCGCTTCGCAGTCGCCATCGGCCTCGGCCTGTTCCCCATCTTCGCCGTCGGGTGGCGCTGGGGGCGAGAGACACGGCTCGGCATCGGCCGTCGGTCCCCCGAAGCCTCCGCCCCATTGGCGAGCGCGGGCGGTCGGATCGTAAGCCGACCCACTGTTGAGCAAGTATCCCCGCGGCTTGCCGAAGGGTTTGGTGTCGGCTTCGCGGATCTTGTGGAGGAGTTCGCGTTCCGACCACGGCGGTTCGCATCGTGGATTGTGCTCCTCCAGTAGCAAGGCGAGCGTCTCGCCTTCGGAGAGATTGAAGCCATATCGCATGGCGCGGGCGGCGGCGAAGGTGCGGTCGTGGCCCTTCTGCCCGCTGATGGCGGGTATGCATTTGCGGAGGTAAGGCCGCGCACGTTCTACCGCAGGCGTACCGCCTTTCGAGCGGAACGTCTCGGCACGCGGCGGAGGCGGGGGTTTGACGGGCGGGGCGGCGACCTCGGCGGCGATCAGCGCCGGATCGTCGCCGGTCAGCGCGAGGATGAAGCCGACGGTGGCGCGGCCCTCGAGCCATTCCATTCCGTTCCACACGCGGGACCAGAACTCGCGCTTGGGGTGCTTGCCGAAGAGCCGGAGCCAATTCCCGTATCGGCACGTTGAGCCGATCTCGGCCTGCTTGGGAAAGGACTCCGGCCGCTTCCCGAGAGTATGCCCGTCGGCCATCCAAGCGGCGAACCGGAACAGGACTGCCCCGGCGACTCGCTCTCGGAAAAGGACGCGGAGGTGGAAGCCGCCCTTCCCGTCGGACTCGGTCAGTAATGGTCGGAAGCCGAGGTCGACGAGTTCTGCGTACTTTGCGATTGCGAACTTCTCATTGGCTTCGGCACTGTCGGCTTCGGTGTGAGCATCGACGTCGAGCGATGCCCACTTGCCCGACGACTCGATACCGAGAGCGTGAAGGCCGAGGACGTGCTCCGGAGCAGTCGCGCAAAAGTGGGCTTCGATCCGGGCGAGCGTGATGTAGCCTTCCGTCGCCGAGGCCGGTGCGGTGATCGGCTTCACCGCACCGGAGGGCTTCTCGCGAAAGTATCCGCCGGCCCGGTCGGTGCGGTTGACGATGCGGGCCATCGTCCACGCAGCAAGAAGGCCGGCGGCCGCTACCCATTCGGCCCGAATCTCTTTCTTCGATCCCGTCGGCGGAGTATCATTCATGTGCCTTCCCGTCGAGTTGACGCCTTCGGCCCCTTGACCGGGCCGTTGGCATTGGTGAAGTGAGTTACGCCCCGGCCAATTCCATTTCTCGCTGTGCGGCTTCAACATCCCGACAGCGCTCCACGAGACTCGGTTTTGTGCTCCCATCCGGTGCAATTTCCGATAGCCGTTCGAAGAACCGCACGAGGGCTTCCTTCGAAGAGAGCCACTTGTAGCCGCGTCGGACCCCTTCGAGCCGTAATCGCGTTCCGTCGGCTCCCC
>JAYSYN010000138.1:0-16121 GCA_043727575.1 Fimbriiglobus sp. | reverse complement strand
TACTGGAAACTGATGGTGGGCATCCGTGCCTCCGGGTGTCGGGTATGGGAAGTGAAGCCTACCAGATGGCCCGTGGCAAAATCGAGAGGTCTACCCCCAAAAGGGAATTCCCAAAACTCCAAGAATCGTTGCTACACCCCCACACGATGCGGGCCCGCCGATTCTCTACGATTACCGGAGAACGGACTTGGCGAACGAGGAGGCGAGCCGATGACCATCCCGGATGCGGTGATCCTTTCCGATATTCATCTCGGCAGCGACAATTGCCAAGCGAAGGCCCTCGTCGATTTCCTCGAGTCGATCGACGACAAACGCCTCCGGACGAAACGGCTCATTTTGAACGGCGACGTCTTCGATTCCATCGACTTCCGCCGCTTGAAGAAATCGCATTGGAAGGTCCTATCGACGATCCGCAAATTGTCGGACGACATTGAAGTCATCTGGGTTTGCGGCAATCACGACGGCTCGGCGGAGATCGTTTCGCACCTCGTCGGCGTGACGGTCGTCGATGAAATCATCGTCGAATCGGACGGTCAGAAAGTGCTCTTCCTGCACGGTCATCAATTCGATCAGTTCATCGAGCGCTACCCGATCACCACTTGGCTGGCCGACACCGCCTACCGCTGGTTGCAACGACTCGACAAGTCGCACCACTTCGCCAAGCTCGCCAAGCGGCGCAGCAAAGTCTTTTTGCGCAGCAGCGACAAGATCCGCGAGGGGGCCGTGCACCACGCGTGGAAACTGGGCTGCGACGCCGTCTGTTGCGGTCACACGCACTTGGCGGTCGAGCGCAACGAACGACCGGTGTCGTACTACAACAGCGGTTGCTGGACCGAGAAGCCCTGCACGTACTTGGTGCTCGAAAAAGGGATCGTCACGCTGCATCAATTCCAAGAACTATCGCCCGAAGCGGAGCCGGTGTCGGACGCGGAACTCGCGGCGCCGAGCTTGTTCGTGCAACCGGCGTGACCCCACACAGGGATTGCTATTCTTTATCCACGATCGGTTTGCTCGCGTCGATGAGCATCCAGAGGCCGCAACCCATGAAGTAGACGCAGGCGTACAAGCCGAAGAGGTAGACGATGCCGTTCGTCCCCGGGAAGTGCTTCAAAATGAGCCCCGTCACGAAGATACCCGATACGGCGCCGAACAGGTTGCCGGCCATGTTCATGGTCCCGGCGACCGTCGCGGCGTACTCCTGACCGATGTCTTGACAAACGGCCCACGCCGGCGCCATGATGAGGTCGTTCATGAACCCCATCAGGATCAGCATTCCCGCGTAGACGAGCAGGTTGTCCGGGTCGTCGAATTTGACCCCGGCCGCGATGAGGTAGCATAACCCCGCGCCGCCGTAGCCGATGATGCCGAACATCCGCCGGCCCCATTTGCGATCCCCCGTCCGCCGGATGTAGCGGTCCGAAAGCAGCCCCCCGAGCAAGCAGCCGAACATGCCGACGATAAGCGGGGCGCCGCTGAGGAGCGCGAGCGCGATCTTGCCGCCGGGGGTCCCTTCCCAACTGGCGAATTGCAGTTTCATCGAGCGCGGGTGGTTGTACATGAGGAAGTACCAACAGAAGTTGGTCACGGTGTACATCCCGCAGACGGCCCAGAGATTGCGCGAGCCGAAGATCTTTTTCCAGGGGACCTTCGTGACGCTCACGGGCGGTTTGCGTCCGGCGTCGATCAACGCCAACTCCGCGGCGTTCACGGCCTTCACTTCGCCCGGTTTGTTCTTGAAAAAGAAGTAGAACAAGACGCACCAGAAGATGGCGACGCCTGCGAAGAGCCACATCGCTTCGTTCCAATTCCACCCGCCGAATTGTTTGTCCGTCAATAGTAACCAGAGGAATGGCGTCAAGCCGCCCATGAAGCGGGCGCACATCCAGACGGCCGACTTGGCGAAGCCCCGGTCCGCGGCGGGGAACCAGTTGTACAAAGCTTTGGAGATGTTCGGAAACGCCCCGGCTTCGCCGACACCGAAGAAGAATTGGATGACCACGAGCGACCAATATCCGACGAAGAAAACACCTCCGAAAAGCCACTGCCCGGTGAAGCCGGTGAGCGCCACGAACACCGACCACCAGAGCACGACCCGGAGCAGCGTCGAACGCGGCCCGACGGTGTCGCCCAGCCAACCGGACGGGATTTCGAAGATGGCGTAGGCGAGTTGGAACGCCATGAGGACGATGAAGAAGTCGTTTTCTTCGTCGTACTTTTGGTCGTCGGCCCGCTGCTGGTTGAGGTCCGAGAGGATCGCCTTCTTCGCGCTGCCGTTGGCGGCGCGGTCCATGTACGTGATCATCGCCAAGAAGCAGAGCAGCGCGAGGATGACATACCGATACTTCGATGGGCGGACGGTTGAGACGGGGAAACTCATGCGACCGCCGGGGCAGGGGAGAAGGGGTCCGAAGGAGTGACACTCTAGCGGGAACGCGCGCGGCTCGCAACCGCCGGAGAGGACACTCGCATATGATGGAGGAAAGACTACGCGTTCGCAGAGGAAAGCCGAAATGATCCTGCGCATCGGTTTGTTCGCATTGCTCTCGTCGTCCGTGATCGCGGTGCCGACGCAGGCCGCCCCGCCTCCGGGTGGGGAACAGGAGACGGTTGCCAAGGTGAACAAGGCGATCGACACCGGGGTCCAGTATCTACGTGTGAATCGCAAAGCGACCGAGCATTGGGAAGGCTTCTGGCTCGAGATGCTCGCCGATTTGGACGGCGGCGTCACGGCGCTCGCCACACTCGCGATGATGAACTGCGGGGTGAAGCCCGACGACCGGGATATTTCCGGTCCGCTGGAATACTTGGCGAAGTTGCCCCCGAAGAGGACGTATGTGGCGTCTCTCGTCATCATGTGCTTGGCGGAATCACGCAATCCGAAATTCCTGCCGCAGATCGAAAAGAACATCGACTTCCTGATCAAATCGGCCCGGAGGGGCAACGGCAAGCTCATCGGTTGGAGCTACCCGTTCAACAACGAAGATCACGCGGACGCGTCCAACACCCAGTACGCCCTGCTGGGCCTCTACGCGGGCCGGCAAGCGGGCGCCAAGATCCCGGAGACCCTCTGGAAGGAAATCCGCGATCTGTACATCTCCTCGCAACGGAAAGAAACCGCGAACTCCGGCTATTGGATTTACGCCCCGCAGTATTCCTCCAGCTTCACGATGACCGTCGCCGGCGTCTCCGGGTTGGTCATTTCGCGCATGGCGATGAGCGACAGCGCCCAAGGGTTCGACCCCAAAACCGGCGTGGCCGCGAATTGCGGGCAGTACCCCGAAAACGAGGCGATCCGCAAAGGGATGAACTGGATCGGCAGCAACGACAAATTCGCGTTCGACAAAGCCCTCGAAAGCAAATCGACCTTTTACAACATCTACGGCATCGAGCGCGTCGGCCGGTTGTCGGGCCAGCGCTTCATCGGCAAATTCGACTGGTACCGCGAGGGGTGCGAGTACCTCGTGAAAACGCAGAGCAAAGACGGTTCGTGGTCCGGTTCAAACTTTTCCATCGACAAAACGAAAGTGATCGCCACGAGTTTCTCGCTGCTGTTTTTATCCAAAGGCCGCAGCCCCGTGTTGATCTCCAAGCTCGCCCACGGCGACGCGGTGATCGATGATTCCGGGGTACTCGTCGAGAAAGAATTGTTCGGGGCGAAGAACAAGGGCGAGGCCGTGGTCGATTGGAATCGCAAGCAGAACGACGCCCGCAACCTCACCGAATACGCCAGCAAGGAACTCTTCAAGAATCTTCCCATCGGCTGGCAGGTGTACGACCCGCGCCGCAAACCCTTCGGCACCGACGAGGAAATCTTGGAAGAAGTCGGCGTGCTCGTGCAGTCGCCGATCCTCTACTTCAACGGCCACGGCCCGCCGCGCTTCACCGGGCAGCAGAAGAAGCTGCTGGCGAAGTACGTCGAAGAAGGGGGCTTCGTGATCGCCGAGGCCTGCTGCGGCAGCAAAGAATTCACCGAGGGCTTCCGCGAACTCGTCGCCGAGATTTTCAAAGGCAGCCAGTTGAAACCGATGTCCCCGGAGCACGCGATTTGGCAAACGCACTTCGCGGTGCCGCCGACGGAATTCAAGAACGTCGAGTGCATGGAGCGCGGTTGCCGAACGGTGTTGGTCTTCTTCCCGGAGCCGATCAGCGGCTATTGGGAAGACTCCAAATACATGGCGAAGTCGGGTCAACCGGCCGCCAATCGCGGGGAGTCGGCCTTCCACCTCGGCATGAACATCATCGCCTACGCCACGGGCAAAGAGCCGCCGAAGCAGCGCCTGACCACGCGTAAAATCGCCGGCTCCAAAGAGGAACTCGCCCCGGTGAAAGGGTTCTTGAAACCCCTGCAAATCAAGATCGGCGAAGATCCCCCGGCCCCGGCCGCGATGCGCAACCTCATGAATTTCTTGCGGGATGAAGCGAAACTCGACGTCGTCGTCGGCGTCGATCAACTCGCCCCGAACGACGAGGATTTGTTCAAGCACAAATTTCTGTACATGCACGGCAAGAAGTCGTTCGAGTTCGGCGCGGACGAAATCGACAACATCAAAGCGAACCTGCAAAGCGGCGGGTTGCTCCTCGCCGACGCGTGTTGCGGACAGCCGGAGTTCGACAAAGCCTTCCGCAAGCTCGCCGAGAAAATGTTTCCGCAGAACAAGCTCGAACCGATCCCGGTCGACGACGCGCTCTACTCGGCGAAACTCAACCGCACCGCGATCCAATCGGTCAAACGGCGCGAAAAAGCGGGGACCGCCCAAGCCGGCAACGACGCGGGCTTCGAGGATCTCCCGCCGGCGCTCGAAGGGGTCAAACTCAACGGCCGTTGGGTGCTGATCTACAGCAAGTACGACCTCGGCTGCGCACTCGAGGGCCATAAATCGACCGACTGCTTGGGGCATACCCCCGACAGCGCCCGGAGACTGGCCGCCGCTGCGGTGTTGTATTCTTTGAAGAGGTGAATCATCGTTTCAATTCGACCAGCGCGGCGCGTCCCCGCGGCCGCCGAGTTGCTTCGCAATCGTCTGATTCTTCCCGGCTTCGCGCAGTAGCGGGGCGACTTCGTCGAGCAATTTCGGATCGAACCCGGAGTCTTTGAGCAACCCCTTCGCGATGGTCTTCGGATCGGCCGAGGCCCACATTTTCTTCTCGGCCGGGCGGCGGGCGTCCTTTTCGAACTTGGCCAGCTCCATCGCCCGCGGCGGGTCGAAATCGGTCGTGCCGTCGAGTTTGTTGCCGAGGGCTTCGGAGGGCATCGGTTCCGGGAGGCGCATCCGCTCGGTCATCCGCGTTTCCGAAACCATCCGGCCGATTTCCGAGGCGAGCACCGCCGCGAGTTGCTCGTTCGTCTTGCACTTGTTCACGAGGCCTTCGGAAATGAACAGGCCTTGTGCGTCGCGGTGGAACAATTCCGGCGCGGGCTGATTGATGGTTTGAAAGGAGACATCCGCCCCGAGGAACGGGCTGCCGGCGAGCACTTGCCGGCCGATTTTATCGACCCGCGCCGACGATTCGACGGAGGCGGCCGATACCTCGGGCGTCTTGATCTTCTTGTTGACCATGCCGTTGACCGAGCGGTCGCAGAGGACGTCGGCGCAGCCGGCGAGGGCGAACAGCGGCACGAACGAGAGCAGACGAATCGCGCGCATGGAAAAGCCCCACCGGTTTCGGCGGGGCCATACCGGTGCGGCCGATTCAACGCAAGACCTCTTGCGCGACGAGTCCCTCGGTGATGGTCAAGCGTTCGTCGCGGCCGAGGTAGCGGTAGGTCAGCTTCTCGTGGTCGAGGCCCATGAGGTGCAGAATCGTCGCGTGGAGATCGTGGACGTGCATTTTCCCTTCGACGCCGCGCAGGCCGAAGTCGTCGGTCTTGCCGTAGACGGTGCCGGGCTTCGAGCCGCCCCCGGCCAGCACGGTCGTGAAGCCGAAGGGGTTGTGATCGCGACCGGTCGCGCCTTCGCTCATCGGCGTCCGGCCGAATTCGCCGCCCCAGATCACGAGCGTATCGTCGAGCATCCCCCGCTGTTTCAAGTCGCGGATGAGCGCCGCAGAAGGTTGGTCGGCCCGCAGGCACATCTTCGTATGGTTGCCTTCGATATCGCCGTGGGCGTCCCACTGGCTCCCGGCGCCGCAGTAGATTTGGACGAAGCGGACGCCGCGCTCGACGAGCCGCCGGGCGAGCAGACAGCGGTGGCCGAACTCGGCGGTCTCCTTGCGGTTCAGCCCGTAGGCTTCGCGGGTGGTTTCGTCTTCTTTGGTGATGTCGATGACGTCCGGGGCGGTCGCCTGCATCCGAAAGGCGAGTTCGTAGGCGGATTGGCGGGCGTTCAATTCCGAGTCGCCGGAGCGTTCGCGGCCGTGGATGCCGTTGAGCTTCGTGATCAGATCGAGCTTGTCCTTCTGTCGCTCTGCCGTGACGCCGGCGGGTTTCGCGAGGTTCAAAATCGGGCTGGGTCCGGGGCGAAAGAGCGTCCCTTGGTGGGTCGCGGGCATGAAGCCGGTGCCCCAGTTGCGGGCGCCGCCGAGGACTTCCCCGGTGTCGGAGAGAACGACGAAACCCGGGAGGTTCTTATTCTCGGAGCCGAGGCCGTACAGCGCCCACGAACCGAGGCTGGCCCGGCCCGCGAGGACCGAGCCGGTGTTCATCTGGCAGACGGAACCGACGTGGTTGAGGCCGTCGGCCCAGCAGGCGCGCATCACGCAGAGGTCGTCGGCGACGCCGGCCATGTGCGGGAGCCAGTCGCTGACTTCGACGTCGGACTTGCCGGGTTTCGTGAACTTGCGCTTCGACGCCAGCAGAGTATTCCCACCCGTGCCCATCGGCGTGACGACGCGGCCGAAACTCGCCGGGAGTTTTTCGCCGTGGTGCTTCGTGAGTTCGGGCTTGGGGTCGAACAAGTCGACGTGGCTCGGCCCGCCTTCCATGAACAGAAAGATCACGGCCTTCGCTTTGGCCGCGTGGTGCGTCTTCCCCTTCGCGTCCTCGGCTTGCAGTTCCGCCGCGAGCGCCAACGAACCGAGGCCCAACCCGGCAGATTGCAGGAATCGACGACGCGAATGGATGGCGGACGGGTTCATCGTTCAATCCACGTAGAGGAATTCATTGATGTTGAACACGGCGTGGCCCAGGTCGACGAGGGCTTCGGTCGGCGTGCCCTTGTGCCGTTGCAAAAAGCCGGTGAGCGCGGCCGACTCTTCCGTAGTCGGCGTGCGGCCCAACGCGACTGCGAAGAGCCGGTCGACTTGCGCCTCCGGTTTGGATCCGGCATCTTTCAACACGCGTTGGGCGAGCGACTGCGCGAAGCTCAGCATCGTCGGATCGTTCAAAAGTGCGAGCGCCTGCGGCGCGGTCGTCGTCACGAATCGCCGGGAGCACGACTCGCTGCGATCGGGGCTATCGAATAAGGCGAACATCGGGTAGCGGAGGTTCCGCTTCACGAACACATAGATACTGCGGCGGTTACGCTCCGCGATGTCGGCCGAAGGTTTCCAACCCGACCCTTTGAGTTCGGCCGGGACATCCGGGAAGATGCTCGGCCCGCCCGCCTTCAAATTTAGCTGGCCACTGACTGCAAGGCAGGCATCGCGGAGCGCTTCGCCATCCAATCGCCGACGGGGGAAATGCCCGAGCAGTCGATTCTCGGGATCGAGTTTAATCGTTTCGGCACCGCCCTCGCTCCCCTGTTGGTACGCCCGAGTCATCAGCATGATTTTGTGCAAATGCTTGACGCTCCAGCCCGATTTCACAAACTCCAGCGCGAGCCAATCGAGGAGTTCCGGATGCGTCGGCCGGTCGCCGGTCTGCCCGAGGTCGCTCGACGAGGCCACGATTCCTTTGCCAAAGTGCTGCTGCCAAATCCGGTTGACCAGTACGCGGGCCGTCAGCGGATTGTCGGGGCTCGCGATCCAATTCGCGAGTGCCGTCCGCCGGCCGGAGGTGCTCGCCGTCGGCGCGAGTTTTGGAACGAGGTTCGAGATCCTCGATAGGAACGCGGGTTCGATCACCCCGTCCGGTTTGCGCCAGTCGCCGCGCTTCAAGAGGTGCGTCGGCGGTGATTCATGGCCGAGGTCGGTCATCGCGTGGATCATCGCCGGCGGTTTCGACTTATCCGCATCGAACGCGGCCAACTCTTTCGCGAGGGCGTCCCAAGTCTTTTTCTCTTCGCCTTTCAGCATCGCCGGGACGAAGCGCTTGTCGGAATACACCTGCTTGGAAACCATCGCCGCGAGTTGCCGTTCGAGCGGGGTCAACTTCTCTGGGGGCAGGTCGATCAACCGCGAATGCTCCACTTGGAATCGGAAGCGTTCCTTCGCCTCGGCCTTATCGCGGTGGGGTTTCTCGATGTCGGCCATCTTCGCGCGGATCGCTTCGGTCTTCGATTTCCACGCCGCCAGCTTCTTGTCGTACTCCGCCGCCGATTTCGGATCGACGGGCACTTCGACGGGGTTGTACCCGGCGAAGAAACTCTGGATGCGGTAGTAGTCCTTTTGCGCAATGGGATCGGTCTTATGATCGTGGCAGCGGCAGCAACCGAGGGTCACGCCGAGGAAGGTGGCCCCGGCGGTGTCGGTGATGTCGTTGAGGATTTCTTGCCGGCGCTGTTCCAAGTTCACCGCGTTGTACTCGTCCGGGTAGTGCCGGAGGAATCCGGTGGCGACGTGGGCTTGCGGGTCGTTCGGATACAACTCGTCCCCGGCGATCTGCTCGCGGATGAAACGGTCGAACGGCTTGTCGGCGTTGAAACTCTCGATGACGTAATCGCGGTAGCGCCAAGCGTTCGGCCGGGTGTCGTCGGCTTTGAATCCGTCGGTTTCGGCGAAGCGGACCAGATCGAGCCAGTAGAGTGCCGCGCGCTCCCCGTACCGAGGGGACTCCAGCAACCGGTCGACGACCTTCTCGTAGGCATTCGGGGATGTGTCGTTTTGAAAGGCTGCGATTTCTTCGGGGGTTGGCGGCAAACCGATGAGATCGAAGGTCACGCGACGCAATAAAGTGCTGCGATCCGCCGAGGGGCTGAATCCGAGTTTTTGCGACTCCAACTGCGCGAGCAAAAACGCGTCGATCGGCCCGGCCGATTTGACCGGCGGTACGGCCGGCGCCGCAACGGGTCGGAAAGCCCAATCGGCCGGGGTCGGTTCCGCACCGCGCAGATCCGAACCGGCCCACGCAACTAGCGTCAGAAATACGAATCGTCGGAAAAAGGTCGGAATCATGATTCACCCGAATCTGTCGATTTGAGGATTCTACCGCAATCGGAGGCGGCGCGTCAAACGCCGAATCGAATTCTCAGCACCTCTTTGGGAATTTCTTGACAGCGGTGAGTTTGGGTGTTATATTTACACCTGAACAAAATAACGAGAATCGTCGCGAGTTTCGACTTGACCCCGACCCCATTCGCGCCGATGATCGACAACGATTGAGCCCGCCGTTTTTTTTTCGAATCGCGAGCCCGGTCGACCTCTCCTCTCTCTCCCGCTGGAGTCTCCCATGACCCCGTCGAAGCGCCGCGGCGCCTTCACCCTGATCGAATTGCTCGTCGTCATCGCCATCATCGCGATTTTGATCGGCCTACTGTTGCCGGCCGTACAAAAGGTCCGCGAAGCGGCGGCACGGATGAAATGCAGCAACAACCTCAAGCAACTCGGTTTGGCGAGCCACTCGTACCACGACGCCATCGGCAAGTTCCCCCGGAACTACAACCAGCAAGTCGGCGGCAACGTTTGGGAAGCCACGAGCGCCAACGTCGCGATCCTGCCGTACATCGAACAGGGCAACCTGCACACCCAATTCGAGGCGAACAAAACGAACTGGGGCTTCACTTACAACACGCTGATGAACACGAAACTCTCCACGTTCCTCTGCCCGTCGGCGCAGAACGCCCCGGCCCGCGGATCGCACCCGCAAGGCTGGGACGGCCCCGGCGGTAACTACGGCTGGTCGACGGGCAGCTCCATCGAAGTCGTTTGGGCCGGGGATCGTTTCAACGGCATGATTTCGTACCAGACCGACCGCCGCATGGCCGACACGACCGACGGCTTGTCGAATACGCTGCTCGCGTCCGAAATGCTCTCGGGCTCGGGTCAGACCGGCTCGGCCGGGAAGTATCCCTACGACATCTTCTACACGGGCGGGGGCTACTTCAACGCGGTGGCCGACCGAAACTTCCCGAGCGCGGCCGAACTCCAAAGCATCGGCGGCAAAGCCCAAACCAGCCCCATTGGATACAAGTCGAACAACGGCGCGATGTGGGCGTGGTACGCCGCGGGGCATTCGTCGCTGAACACCGCCGCTCCGCCGAACTGGCAATACCCGAGCGCCGGCGGCGATTGCTGCCCGGGCGGGGCCCACGATTGGGGCCATGGCATTCTACCGCCGCGCAGCTTGCACTCGGGCGGCGTCAACGCCGTGCTCGGCGACGGCTCGGTCCGGTTCATCGTGAACTCGATCGATCTCGTCACCTTCCAACGGCTCGGCAATCGTAACGATGGCCAAGTCTTGGGCAACTTCTAACGAAAGGATCGCAACCGTGATTCGCGCATTTTCATTCGCCTCGTTCGTTTCGATCCTGACTTTGGCCCTCGCGGGCTGCGGCGACGGCGAACGCGTCCGCGAGAAGTCGATCGAGGTCCAAGAAAATACCCCCCTCGACCAAGCCAAGAAATTGCTCGAAGGATACGCCAAAGGGCAACCTTTGGGCAGCGAGACGACCTCGTTCGCGTATTTGGTCACCGAGATCCGCAAAGACGATTCCGGCCGGGCGGACATTTTGGAGCAGGGTTTCGCCGAGTTGCAGAAACCGAAAGCCAACGTCGCCGCCAAGGCCAAGGAAATCTTGGGGAAGATCGCCCCGCAGGGTTATCCGAAAGGGTGACGGCGTAAATCCACGAAAAAAGGTCCGGCGCACCCCGCGGTGCGCCGGACCTTTCCGTTTCGGTCGGTCATTTCACGAGGACGCAATTCGTCAGGGTGATTTGACCGTCTTCGTGTTTGCAGGTCCCGCGGACCGTGACGGCGTCTTTGGCTTCCAGCATCGCGAGTTGGTCTTTGGCCGATGCGGGGAACTCGCACTGGAACGCGCCGAATTCGTCTTCGCCCCGCGCGGTCGCGACCAAAGTCGGCTTGCCGTCTTCGATCGACACCCGTTCCACCTTCAATTTGAGTTCCAAGTACTTTCCCTTGTACAGGCCATCGGCTTTCAAGGTGTTGGACGAGTAATCTTTGAACAACTTGGCCGCGTCGGTGACGACCGGGGCCGGCGCCGGTTTGGTCGGCACGGTCGCGGTCGCGGGCTCGGCGCCTTTGACGAGCTTGCACGTTTCGAGGACGAGGTACTCGGACTTGCGGTCGATGCCTTTGACTTTCCCGCGGATCGTCACCGCTTGGCCGACCTCGATCCCGACCAAGTCGGATTGGGTCGCGGAACCGAAGTCGCAGTCGATGGTATCGACGGTGCCGATTTCGACCGTGATCCGGCCGGGCCGCTCTTTGGACACGAGCTTCACTTTGCCGGTGACTTCGACGACTTTGTCTTTGTAAGTGGCGTCGGCCTTCACGACGTTGGTGTTGTACTCCTTGCTCAGGTCCGAAGCCGAGATCTTGATGGCGTCGGCGCTCTCGACTTCCTTGATGGCGTCGGCGTTCGATTTGCCCATCCCGGCGAGGATGACGAGCCAGATCACGGCGACGAGGATGCTGAGGAGATTCACGATGACCCCCGCGATGGGGAAGCCCTTGCCGTGATTCGAGCCGCCGGCGACCAACAGGCCGATGCCGCCGAGGACCAGTCCGATCACGCCGGTGACGATGGACATCATCCCGACGCACGGGATGAAGGCGACGATGAGCGACAAGATGCCGCCGATCACGGAAAGGACTCCCAAGATGCTCAGTTTCTTGCCGGCGGGCCTGGACGGCGCCTCGTCGCCGTCTCGGCGGTACCGGCCCGCGGGCCGCGAGGGGCGATCGTCACCATCGTCCTCATCGCGACGACGCTGGGGGCGCGGGCGGTCGTCTTCGTCGTCGTCGTAGCGATTCGGGGTATTGGCCACGGTGTTCTCTCGGGACAAGGACTTATGGAAAGGCAGTATATTGGCCGGCCGGGGAGGGGGTGGGGGAACTCCGACCAGAAAGCATCCGATGAAATATCCGGGCTAGCGGCCGGGGCAGGGGCCGGTTATGGCCGATCGGGAGTTCGTGGGCGCGGAGCGGCCGGAAGAATGAGGTTGGCCCGTCGGATTTCGATCGCGTTCGCACTGATCGCACTCGGCGCAACGGGTTTGCGCGCCGCCGAGGTGCCGCTCGGGCTGCCGCGATACGATTTGGCCGTGAAGCTCGACACCGGCAAAGGCTTGGTGACGGTCCATCAAAAAGCGACTTGGACGAACCGATCCGACCGGCCGACGAAACAACTCGTTTTCAATTTCTACCCGCATTACCAGATCCCCAGCGGCGACTATTTCTTACTGGCCAAGACGCTCGAACTGCTGCGTCAAAATCCGGACGACGGCATCGATCGCAAGGGCCGGCACGGGGAAGTGCAAGATATCGTTTGGAGCGATCCGCGCGGCGAAAAGAAGCGTCTGCGCTACGCCTACCAAGATGAAAATTCGTCGGCTCTGACCATCGATCTGCACGAGGAGGTCGGGCCCGGCCAAAGCGTGACGGTGGAGATCGATTGCACCGTACGCCTGCCCCAAAAGCAGGGCCGCTGGGGCCAGTGGAACGGCATCACGTTCTTCGCGTTCGCCCTGCCGACGCTGGCTTACCACGACGGCGCCGGCTGGCACGCCATGCCGTTCGTACCGTGGCACCAGCCGTTTTGGAACGAGGCCGCGCACTACCGCGCGACCATCGAGCTGCCCGAGGATCAAAAACTCGCCTGCTCGGCGACGGTCGAATCGGCGGTGAAAAAAGGCGGCTGGATCGCGCACACGATGAAGCCGTTCGTCGGCCGGGATTTCGCGATCTTGGCGAGCGCGGACTACCGGGAATTCAAACGCACCGCGACGATGGCCGACGGGAAGAAGATCGAGTTGCGCTGCATGGCTTACCAACGGCACGCGTACTACGCCGAGGAGATGCTGATCCTCGCGGAGGAGGCGCTCGCGCAGTATTCGAAGTGGTTCGGTGCCTACCCGTACGATCACTTCACCATCGCGGAATCGTACTTCGGTTGGAACGGCAACGAGTGCGCCGGCCTCGTCATGATCGACGAGCGCGTCTTCGACATGCCGAAGCTGGCGCGGGGGTACGTCGAGTATCTGCTCAGCCACGAGATCTGCCACCAGTGGTGGTACAACCTCGTCGGCACGAACGGCTACGCAGAGACCTTCATGGACGAAGGCCCCGCGACCTATTTCACGCACAAATACTTAGATCGGAAGCGCGGCAAGAACAACGATTTCGTCGCCTGGCCCGCCGAGGCGTGGTTCGCGCCGCACATCCGGCGGGAGAACTACCGCTTCGGTTCGATGTACGGGGCGATCCGCCGCGATCAGATGTACCCCGCGGCCGGGCCGATCCCCGAGTACGGCAACCTCTTCAATCTCTTCACGGGAGCCTACGACCGCGGCTCGAAATTCTTCGGCGTCATCGAAGAGCGCTTGGGCGAAACCGCGTCGGACGAGTTCTTCCGCGCCGTCGTCGAGAAATATTCGTTCCGCGTGATCTCGGCCAAGGCCTTCCAAAAAGAACTCGAAGAGTACACCGGTCGGCCTTGGGGCGAGTTCTTCGACCGCTGGCTTTACAAACGCGGTATGACGGATTGGGCCGTGGACAAAGTGACCATCGACGGCAAGAAGATCCCGGCCGTGGGGCGCAAACGCGGGGACGTCGGACCGGCCGAAGGGGCGGGATACCGCGTCGAAATCATCGCGAAGCAGAACGGCGAATACGACGAACCGACGACCCTCGGCTTCCGCTTCGCCGGCGAGCAGGGGTACTCGATCCGCATTCCGCTGGGCCCGACGGCGCGTTCGCTCAAACTGCCCGAGTACGACGCTACCATCGAACCGGACGGGCCGAACCGGAGCAAGATCACGATCACGCTGCCGCGGAAACCGGTGGACGTGGTCATCGACCCGGACCGCGTGCTGCTCGATGCGAACCCCGGCGACAACGCTTGGGATCGCACGCCGAATTTGACCTTCACCCCGCTGTACACGTTCTTGAACGAGACCGACCTCACGGCCGAGTACGATCGTTGGAACCTCACGGCGGGCCCGTGGATTTGGGGGGCGTCGTACCAAGATCCGTGGTACACGCGCTCGACGATGCTCGGCGTGCGCGCCGGGGCCTTCCGCACGCAAACGTTCCAAGGCGGCGTGTACGGCGCGTACCGCACCGACTTCCGCGATGTCGTCGTCGGCATCGATGCGACGCTCAGCCGTTGGCCCTTCGCCCAGACCCTGGTCGGGTTCAACTACGAGCGCCGCGTCGCGGGGCCGTTCTTCAACGACCAAGGCCGCAATACCGCCCAGCGCGCCTCGATCTACGGACGCTACATCATCCAAGAAGGGTTGAGCCTGTACTTGCCGCCGCTGAGTTACGTCGACGCCTACACGACCTACCAAGACAATTTCTTGCCGACGCCGCGCGAGCGCGCCTCCGGCGCGGAGCGCTACCGCTCGACTTGGTTGAACGGCTTGCACTTCCGCACGAATTTGTACACCCCATATTGGGATCCGGAGCACGGGTTCTGGGTCGACGTGAACTACGCCATCGGCACGGCGAAGTTGAACGAGAGCGTCGTCACGAATCAAGTGCGCGGCGAACTCGCGGCGGTGCGGAAGCTCCCCGAAGGCCTCGGCTACTTCTCCGACACGCGCTTGGCGGGGCGGGTCGTGTTGGCCGGGGCCTGGCCCGAACGCGGGGAGTTCTTCGCGCTGGGCGGCGGGACGACCTTCCGCGGCTTCGATCTCCGCGAACGCCAAGGGAGTTTCCTTTGGGTCGCCAACGCCGAGGCGCGGTTGCCGTTGATCCGGGAATCGCGGTTCAACGTGCTCGATAGTTTCTTGGGGGTGCGCAACGTCTGGCTGGCCACGTTCTACGATGTCGGCGACGTTTACGCCAACGGTCAATCGGTGCGCGGCATCGCCCACGCCGTCGGCGTCGGTTTGCGCGTCGACACGGCCGTGTTCAGCTTCATCGAACGGGCGACGATGCGCTTGGACATCGCCAAAACCGTGAACGCCAACTCGCCGGTGCAAGTCTGGTTCGGGATCCAACACCCGTTTTGAGATGCTTCCCCGCACCTCATTTCTTTTTGTCCGCGGCGAGCTTGATGTACTTCTCCGGGTCGGCGTTGAATTCGTCTTTGCAGCCCGAGCAGCAGACGTAGTACGTCTTCCCTTGGAAACTAACGCTCATTGTGCCGCGACCTCCCGAGACGATGCACTCGGGTCCTTTGTTCGCTTCGGCGAAGGGCTCGCCTTCTTTGGTCGCCCCGACTTGGTACACGCGGGTAAAGTTCTTCGCGTCCTTCGGTTTCGTCGCCAGTTGATAAAGGTAGCGGTTGCTATGGAGCAGTGTAAACGTCAGTTGGTGGATCTCGGTTTCTGTCGTGCGTTCCAGCACGAGCATTTGTTCCTTCTGCTTCCCGGCGGTCAACTGGCCCCGGTAGACCTGCTCGGATTTGTCGACGCCGACGAGTCGGAGTTCATATTCCTGCGGTTTTACGAGATATCGGAGTTCGCCGCTCCGGAAATGCTTCCCGTCGGCGATCGTCATTTTCAAGCGGGCGTCATCCTTTTGGAACAGCCAGCTCCATTCGATTTTCTCGACCCAGAAGCCCTTGGCGCGTTCGTCGCGGGTGCCGTCCGGATAGCCGGTGCCCTTCCAAGTGGCGATGAGTCCGTTGAGCGGCTGGAGGGCTTCCTTCGCCGGAGTCGGTGTCACCGGTTCCGCCCCGAGCATGATTGCGGCCAAGCAGATGGGAAGGAACATGGCGAACCTCGGGCGCGAGACGGGGAGTTACCAGTTTAAACGATGGCCGCGGGGAAATGTTTCGCCGAAAGCGATGGCGCCCGTTGGGTATCCCTCCGGATTTTGCCACGGCGTTAGGCGGCGGTCCAGAGGTCGTTCCACTCCGGGGTGTCGCAGAGGGCTAGGAGTTCCACGAGCGGGC
>JAYSYN010000137.1:0-5361 GCA_043727575.1 Fimbriiglobus sp. | reverse complement strand
TAGCAGAGTGTTGAAAAACTCGGCGAGGTATGCTGTAGCATGAAACCAGAAGCCATTACAGCGTTCAAGTTGCGATTCTGTGGATGGATATCAAACTTGAACGCTGTAATGGCTCTTATAATTCGATCTCCCGGAGTTTTTCAACACCCTGCTAGGAGTTGCGGACATGAATCCGAGTCTCTCTCACGCTCAACCGGTTTCGGACACGGCTTCCATTCCCGCCATCGAATGCCCATCGGAACCGACATTCGAACAACCCGCGTGGCGTCGTGCGCTGGAAGAGATCTGGGCGAACCGGCGGGCCCGCGGCTATGTGCGGCTCACCGCGGAAGAGATCGAGGCCTGGGTGGCAGAGATGCATGATCCGGAGGACAACGCGAGATGAAAATCTTCCCGGATTCCGACGTGGTGATTTTTCTGGTCGAGGATCATTACAAGTTCCAACCGATGGTGGATGCCGCATTGTCCGATCATCAGACCGGCCCGCTCATCACGTGTGCGATGGTCCGCTTGGAGACGCTCACCAAGCCGACACAGAACAACGATCATTGGCTGCTCCAAGACTTTCACCACTTCTACCGGGCCTCTTGCCTATCGCAGGCAATTACCGAAGGGACTTACGACCTCGCCTTGGCATTGCGGGCCAAGCATCGGTTGAAGAGCCCCGACGCGATCAACCTCGCCTCTGCGATCCAGTCCGGCTGCGATGTGTTCCTAATCAACGACAAAGACTACAAAACCGTCTCCGAAATCCGAATCGTCTCGATCCGCCAATATGCCACCCCATAACTTCCTCCGCGTTGCGGCCGCGTGCCCGGAACTCCGGGTCGCCGATCCGGCGTTCAACGCCGAGCGCACGCTCGCCCTGCTGCGCGAGGCCGATGCGGCCGGGTGCGACCTCGCCGTCTTCCCGGAGATGGGCCTCACCGGCTACACCTGCGGCGATCTCTTCCACCAACCGAAGCTTTTGAAATCGGCGGAGGCCGCGCTCGGCACGCTCCTCGCCGCGGGGGGGCATTGCTACCACGGCGTCGCCGTCATCGGCCTGCCGCTCGCCATCGACGGGATGGTCTTCAACTGTGCGGCCGTTTTCACCGGTTCCAAACTGCTCGGTGTCGTGCCCAAGACCTATTTGCCGAATTACAAAGAGTTCTACGACGGCCGCTATTTCCACCCCGCGGCGCACGCCACTGTCAATGCGGTGTCACTGGCCGGGCAGACGGTGCCCTTCGGAACCGATCTCCTGTTCCACGCCGAGAACGCGCCTGACTTCGTCCTCGGTGTCGAGATCTGCGAAGACCTCTGGATGCCGGTACCGCTGAGTTCGCTGCAAGCGATCGCTGGGGCGACTGTCCTGGCGAACCTGAGCGCGAGCAATGAGATCATCGGCAAGTCCGGGTATCGCCGGCAACTCGTTGTCGGGCAGAGCGGCCGTTGCATCGCCGGGTACGTCTATTCTTCCGCGGGGACGGGAGAATCGACGACCGATGTCGTCTTCGGCGGGCACTGTCTGATCGCCGAGAACGGCTCGCTCCTCGCGGAATCGGGGCGATTCCAACGCCGTGGGCACATCACGATCCACGACCTCGACCTCGGGCGAATTCAACGGGATCGGCTGACCACCGGCAGCTTCCACGATGCCCGCGCCGGTCAACGTTCATTCCGGACGGTGCCGTTCGCACTCGCCGAAACCGAACGCGTATCCGCGTTGATCCGACAAGTCGATGCCCATCCGTTCGTGCCGTCCGACCCCGCGACGTTGAAGGAGCGCTGCGAGGAAATCTTCGCGACGCAAGTCGCGGGGCTGGCCAAGCGGCTCGATCACATCGGCCGGCCGAAGGTGAGCATCGGCGTCTCCGGGGGGTTGGATTCGACGCTCGCGCTGCTGGTCGCCTGCAAAACCTTCGCGGAACTCGGCGAGTCGCCGTCGAAAATACAAGCGATCACGATGCCCGGCTTCGGCACTACCCAGCGCACCAAGGGGAACGCCCAAACGCTGATGGCCGCCCTCGGCGTGACCGCGAAGGAAATCGACATCCGCCCGCTCTGTCTCGTAGAGATGCGCGCCCTCGGTCACCGGCCCTTCGGCATTGATTTGGCCGATCACACCGTCGAATCGTTGACGACGGCGCTGCACGCACTGCCACATGACGACCGCCACGACCTCGTCTTCGAGAACGTCCAAGCCCGTGTGCGGACGAACCTGCTGATGAACACGGCGTTCGTCATCGGCACCGGCGACGTTTCGGAACTCGCCCTCGGCTGGTGCACCTACAACGCCGACCAAATGAGCATGTACAACCCGAACGTCAGCATCCCGAAGACATTGGTGAAGTTCCTCGTGCGCTGGGCGGCGGAGAACGAATTCGCCGGCGAACCGCGAGCCACCCTGCTCGATATCGTCGCCACCGAGATTTCCCCCGAACTCTTGCCGACGAGTGCGGATGGCGTTGCACTGCAATCGACCGAAGCGAGCACCGGGCCGTACGAACTGGTCGACTTCTTCCTGTACCACTTCCTGCGCTGGGCCGCACCGCCGGAGAAAATCCTGTTCTTGGCCGGCCACGCAAAGTTTCACGCCGAGTACACCCCGGCCGAACTCCGGCGCTGGCTCCGAGTCTTCCTGAGGCGCTTCTTCGCGAACCAGTTCAAACGCAGCTGCCTGCCGGACGGCCCGAAAGTGGGGAGCGTCAGCGTCTCGCCCCGCGGCGACTGGCGGATGCCCAGCGACGCCTCGGTGCGAGCTTGGTTGGAGGGGTGGTGAAGCAATCAACTTTCGCCCGATATCCCCTTTGGGTATAATTAAAACATCGGAGGTTCACGATGATCTTGAATTCTGCACAATTGACGGCAATCGAAAACGGCGATCCGGTGACAATGGCTGTAGACGGGCGGGATTGCGTCCTCATCCGCAGGGATGTGTATCTTCGCACGCACTTGGATTTTGACAGTCAGCCATGGACGGTCGAGGAGATGAACTCGCTGGCCGACGAAGCGGACGAGATCATTTCGCGAGGGGAAATCCCGTGATCATCGAGCGCGGGCAAGTCATCAATGCGCGATTCCCGCACGCATCTGGCGCCCGGGGCAAGAAGCGGCCGGTGGTCGTGGTTCAAGCCGATGCTTACAATTTGCGATTGCGCCACGCCGTTGTCGTGCAACTGACCACCAACTTGAGCGATAAGAGCGACCCATCTTGTTTCCTGCTCGAAGCAGGCAAGCCCGAGGCCCAAGTCGCAGGGATCCACCAAGATAGCGTATTCTCGGGCTACTTAATTTCTTTGATGAGCGAGGATCGATTGCAGGACGTGATCGGTAAGTTGTCTGACGAATCCATGCGGAAAGCCGACGCTTGCTTGAAAGTGGCGATGGGGATTGCCTGATCGCCCAAAGTAGCTTCGGTGAGTGTGTCGCCCCGCGGCGACTGGCGCATGCCCAGCGACGCCTCGGTTAAGGCGTGGCTGCGGGAATGGTGAAGTCGGCGGTCGAACGACCACTACCGGTACCGGGCCTCGCCGACGAGGTCGGCGAACTCCTCCGTCCACTGGATGTACAGCGGATGCTTGAGGATGTGCGGGGGAATGGCCTTTTGGTAGGCGCCGACGACGTAGGGGATGCCCACCAGCTCGGCCGTCTTGAAGATTTCGTGGCAAGAGTGCATGCCGCCCGCCACCAAATATCCGATCACCGCCATAAGGTAAGTTTTGAGGTCGTCCCCGCTCAACCGACCGAAAAACAGGGCCGATTGGAACAGCGTGGAGGTCGTGCCGGACTGGCCGGCCGCGAACATCAGATTGTTCGCCACGACTTCTTGGATGAATACCGACGTCGTCGCCGGGCTGTACATTTCCAGACCGCGGCGGCGGGCTTCCGTTTCAACGGGCAAAGTGCGGCCGCCGAACCAATCGGTCCGGAGCCGTTTCCAACCGGCGTCCAAGTAGGCGGGCATGGCGTTGGGCAGCAAGCCGGGGCTGGTGTTCGCGGCGGGATCCAGCGCGGCGACCTTCAGGCGCCCGCGCATTTCGGGGTTATTCAAGTCGAACAGATAAGCCGGGCGGAGTGTGATTTGCAGAGTTTTTAATCGCTGCATGTCGAGCGAAACGGCCGTCCAATGGTCTTGCAGAACTTTCGCACCGGGATCGCGGGGCTTGGCGAGCCACTCCGTGTACTTGGCGTCGGTCGGGCTCAGATCGGCCGGGCCGATCATCCCGAAGATCCGCAGAAAGTTGTCGTGGGCGTTGATGGTCTGCGGGATCGAATTCCCGTACAGCGCGGCCAATTGCTGGCGGACGCCCTGATCGATGCGGGTCGGGAACGCGGTGTCCAAACGGCCGTAGCTGGTCGGCCCGTGCGTGTAGGTCGAGGTCCCTTGGAGCGCTTGCCACGCGATGGGGTCGGTCTGGGGCGGAGGCGCCGTCGACAACGGCTGTTTCGTGTAGTATCCGCGCGGCGCCGGGGGCGTCGCCGGCGCGGGCGACTTCCCCAGTTGCTCGCGGCGTTTCTGCCAGTAGCCCGTGATCCCGGCCGACACTTTGTGGAGGACGGCGCCGACGAGGTGCGGGTTGTGCAACACGATGGTCGCCAAGGCCGTCTCGGCCAACTTGCGCCGCTCCAATTGGATCGTCGCGTCGTATTCCAGCGAATGCGTCCGGCGAACTCGCGCCTTTTCGGGTCGGTTAGGCTGGTGGGTTTCCTCGTTTTCAGGAGACCTCCGCCATGTCAGTCCACGATCCGCTCACCCTCGAACGTTGGCGGACGATCTTCGCCACGTGGCGCAGTTCCGGCCTTTCCGTGGCGGCGTTCTGCCGCTCCCGCTCTCTCAACATGTCCAGTTTCTACCGCTGGCGGAAGATCATCGACGACCTCGGTCGAGCTCTCGAGCCCCGGCCGGCCCAGTCCTTCGTGCCCGTCCGCGTGGTGCCCGATACGATCGTCGAGTTGATCCTCCCCACGGGCGTGCAACTCCGCGTGCCGCTCGCGGCCGATGCGGGTCAGGTCGCCCGCTTGGTCCACGCCTTGGGGGCCCGGCCATGCTGACCATCGGCCCGACCGGCACCATCTACCTGGCCGTCGCCCCGCAGGACGGCCGCAAGGGGATCGACGGACTCGCCGGCGTCGTCCGCGTCGTGCTCGGCCGCGACCCCGCCTCGGGCGACCTCTTCGTCTTCAAGAACCGCCGCGGCGACAAGCTCAAAATCTTGGCCCGGATGGGCGACGGCTTCGCCCTCTACCTCCGCCGACTGGAGAAGGGGACGTTCGCCTTCCCCGGCGCCGAAGCCGGGGAGCTCGCCATCACGCCGACGCAGTTGGCCATGATCCTCGGCGGCGTCGAACTCGACCGGACGCGGACCCGGACCCGAT
>JAYSYN010000136.1:0-16172 GCA_043727575.1 Fimbriiglobus sp. | reverse complement strand
CTTCCAACTGTTTCCAAAATCGCAGGAATACTTCCTGCATGATGTCTTGGGCCGAATCGGCATCCATCCAACGGGCGTAGGCCAACGCCCAAACCTCGCGGGAATGGGTCGCGTACAAAGCCTCGAATTCGCTTCGTCGCATATCCGGCTTTCGCCGTTCGGGCCTCATAATTGCATCCGTCCCAGTTACAGACGGGTGACACGGCGGAAGCTAACCGAGATCACTTCATCAATGCCAGATTGTCGCGGTGGACCAACTCGGGGTAGGGGACTTTGCCGAGTTGTTCCGCGATTTGCTGGGTGTTCAACCCGGCCAATTTCGCGGCGGCGTCGGCGGAGTAATTGCTGAGCCCGCGGGCGAACTCGGCTCCCGACGCGTCGCAAATACTGACCAGGTCACCTTTTCCGAATTCTCCCGCGACCTCGCGGACGCCGACGGGGAGCAAGCTCTTGCCGAGCTGCGCAACCGCGTGTTGGGCCCCGGCATCGATGAGCAAAAGCCCCTTCGGCCGGGCGGTCCGGCCGATCCAGCGTTTCCAAGCCGGGACGCCGTCGGATTGCGGCAAGAACAAGGTTCCGACGGATTGCCCCTCGAAAACGGCTTCCAAAATTCCGTCCGTCGAGCCGTTGGCCATGATCACCGCCCCACCGGCCGACGTGGCCAACCGGGCGGCTTTCAGTTTGCTCCGCATCCCCCCGGTGCCGAGGTGGCTCTTGGTGGCACCGGCCAAGTCGGTCACGCTCCGGTCGATCTCGGAAACGGTTTCCAAAAGCGTCGCCGCGGGGTCGGTGCCCGGGTCGGCGGAGTAGAGCCCGTCGACGTTCGTCAACAAGATCAACAACTCCGCCTGCATTAAGTTGGCGACCATCGCCGCGAGTTGGTCGTTGTCGCCGAATTTGATCTCCGCCACCGCCACGGTGTCGTTCTCGTTGATGATCGGCAGCGATTGATATTCGAACAGCGTGAGAATCGTATTGCGGACGTTCAAATAGCGGGCGCGGTTGTCGAAGTCCCCGGCGGTCAGAAGAATCTGCGCGGGCAGAATCCCGTGCGGGGCGAAGCATTCTTGGTAGATCTGCATCAGGGCCGTCTGACCGATGGCGGCGCAGGCCTGCAAGTGCGGCAGATCCGTCGGCCGCTTGCCGAGGTTCAACTTGCCGACGCCGGCGCCGATGGCCCCGGAGCTGACGAGCACGACCCGCCAGCCCCGCGCGCGGACGCAATGAATTTGGGCCGCGAGCGACGCGATCCGGGTGCGATCCAGCACGCCTTCCGCGTTGGCGAGCACGTTCGTGCCGACTTTCACGACGACGGTTCCCGGATCGGCGAGGAATTGCGCGCGCATCATTCCCCCCGCACCGGCGGAATCAGTTTGGCCGCCGCGGCACCGTCGAGTACGAACTGCACGGCGATTCCGGCGAGGACCAAGCCGAGCACCCGACCAAGGACGTGGATGCCGCTGGTGCCGAGTTGCTTTTGGATCGGCTCGGCCAAGCGGAGCGTGACGAAACAGACCAACCCCGTCAGCACGATGGCGATTTGGACCATCGCGGCTTCGCTGAAATCGCGGGCCTTGGCGGTGAGCACGGCCACGGTGGACAGGGCCGCCGGGCCCGCGAGCAACGGGATGGCCAACGGCGTGATGGCGACGTCGGACGACGCGGCGCCCTCGCGTATCTCCTCGGGGTCTTCCTGCGTCGGCCGCTGGGCGCTGATCATGTCGAGGGCGACTTTGAACAGGATCAACCCCCCGGCGATCTGGAACGCCGGCAGCGTGAGACTGAGATAGTGGAACAGGTAAGTCCCGCCCGCGGCGAACGCCATCAGCGCGAGCGTCGCGGCGACGCACGCGATCCGCGCGGTCTTGCGGCGGCGGGCCGCATCGTACTGGGCCGTCAGCGATAGGTACGCCGGGATGATCCCCGGCGGATCGACGAGAAAGAGGATGGACACGAAGGCCGTGGTTGCGAAGTCCAACATTACGGAGTCCAGTCGTGTTCCGGTCCGACGGCGGCGCAGAACTCCGCGAGCAATTTCGCAGCGTGGGTCAAATCGTCCAAGTGCACAATTTCCACGGGGCTGTGCATGTAGCGATTCGGGATGCCGAGCAACCCCACGGCGACACCCTGCCGGCTGATCTGCATGGCGTTCGCGTCGGTGCCGGTCGCCCGCGGTGCACCGCGGACTTGGAACGGGATCGCGTGCGCGGTCGCCGTCGCTTCGAGGAGATCGAACACTTTCGGATTGATATTCGGCCCCCGGAACAGCACCGGCCCGGCCCCGCATTTGATGTCGCCTTGCTGCTTCTTGTCGTTCCCCGGCGTGTCGGTCGCATGGCAGACATCGACGGCGATACCGACGTGCGGGTTCACGGTGTACGTCGCCGTGGTCGCCCCGCGTAGCCCGACCTCCTCGGCGACCGTCGAGACGCTGAACACGCTCGCCCGGAGTTCGCGGTCCTTCAGTAATCGGAGCGCTTCCAGCACGACCCAGAGGCCGACTTTGTCGTCCATCGCCGGGGAGGCCGCGAGTCCGTTGCGAAGGGGCCGGTAGCCCAACGCGAAGGTGACGGCGTCGCCGCAGCGGACGACTTTCTCGGCATCCTCTTTATTTTTGAAGCCGAGGTCGATCCAGATGTCCTGAAACTCCGGGACTTTCTTGCGTTCCTCCGGAGTTTGCAAGTGGATCGCCTTGCGCGAAATCACGCCGACGTGCGAACCGGACTTCGTGTGGACCGCGAGGTATTGGCCGATGAGCACCTGCACGTCCCACCCGCCGATGGGCTGGACGTAAATGAACCCTTCGGCGTCGATGTGTTGGACCATCAAGCCGATTTGATCGCAGTGCCCCGCGAGCATGACCCGCGGCGCGTCGGCCGGTTGCTCGACCGGATGCCGGGCGGCGAAGACGTTCCCGTGGGCATCGGTCGACACCGCATCGCTGAACCCGGCGGCGCGTTCGCGCACCGCGGCTTGGATCGCCTGCTCGAACCCGGACGGGCTCGGCGTCTCGAGGAGCTTCTGCAAAAAGGCGTGCGCGGCGTCGTCCATGGAGCGAACACTCAAACTGACGGGGCAAAGGAGATAACTTCGGAGATTGGCCGATTCTCGACAAGGGCTGTAGGCTTCACTTCACGGTGGGTATGGTTTAGCATGACCAGTCGGAAGAACTCGGTTGAGAGGTGCCGCGTGACCATTACCTTGCCGGACGAAATGCGAGAAGCACTCGAAGCCCGTGCAAAAGCGGCCGGCTTCCACCGCATCGACGATTACGTAGAAGGGTTGATGGGCGACGCACCCGTCGGGGCCCAAGACTGGGTTGACGCTCACCGCAGCGAGTTGCTCGCGCTGTCAGAGGATGGACTTCGAACCCAGCCCATCGAGAATCCGGAACACTTCCTCAAGGAGTTGATCCGGCGCACGGCGTCGGGACAACCGCTCGCGGACTTGTTGCCGTGAGCGTGGTCGTTCGCGCGCGTGCGGCCCGCGATATCGTTGAACTGACGGACTCGATCCGCATTGGTCGACCTAACACCGCCGTGAAGTTTGCGAAACGGTTGCAAAAGGCGGTCGCCCTGCTCGAGCGATCACCTTTAGCCGGTGCCGATATCGGCATGATGATCGGTGGAGTTCGCATCCGCTTCTTGGCCATCAAGGGCTTTTGAAATTACCTGATTATTCACACACCGCTATCCGATGGAATTGAAATCATCCGAGTCATCGATGGCCGGCGGAATCTGAAAGCGACGTTGAAGGAAACGGGCTGAACTCACACTTTCCCCAGCACCAAATCGACGCCCCAGCAGCCGCGGACGTGGTCCCCCGGCATCCGGCAGTGGAGCAGGAGGTCGGCGTCGGTGCAGCCGGCTTCTTCGTGGGCATCCGCGAGGGTCGGCAGGCGGTCGAAGGCGCGGTCGGTGTAGATCGCGGAGGCGATGGAGACGACGGTGGGCGTGAGCCAGGCGGGATCGGCGACGACGGGGCGGAAGGGGTTGCCGAAGATGTCGCGGAGGAGATCGCTTTGAGCTTTTCGTTCGAGAGTATCTGTCGCTTCGGGGGTTCCAACTTTGACCCAAGCCGTGGCTTCAGCTGCGTTTGACGCGACGAGATCAATAACGTCATACGAAGCTCCCATCGCAGCATAAACACTTGGATGCTGATGACCCCCGGTTTCTACGGCATAGCCTTCTTCTCGGGCGGCCGTTCGTACAGTGGTAAGTTGTTCCAAAGCTGAGTTGCCATCAGCAAAGAGTTCGAGCGTCTCCACAGCGAGTTTTGAACAAGGGCCTGGCATCAGGTGCCAAATCCTCCTCAGGCACGCAGCACCAAATAAATTGAGTTTCCGCTCGCTTGGCCTGTCATCATCTTCGACTACCCAGAGCATCCGCCCTGGAAAATTAGCCGAGAGCCACTCCTCTTCCGTCATCGCACATCCTCGGAATCCCCGCTCGCCGACGCAGTGCTATACTACCCCCTCTGCTGAAGCCGTAGGGATCATTCCATGCCGCGAGTCGTGATCTTGGGCGGGATCAACGGGGCCGGGAAAACCACCGCGTCGCGGGCCGTCCTCCAAGACGTGCTGAAGATCCCCACATTCGTGAATGCGGACGCCATCGCCCGCGGACTCAACGGGCTGAACCCGGAGGCGGAGTCGTTCCGCGCCGGCCGGCTCATGCTGCAAGAAATGGCCCGGCTCGTCGAAGCGCGGGCCGACTTCGCCTTCGAGACGACGCTGTCGGCCCGGACCTACGCCGGCTGGCTGAGCAAGCTGCGCGTGCTCGGGTACGAGACGTACCTGTTCTACTATTGGCTGAGATCGCCCGAGTTGGCGATCTCTCGCGTTGCCGCTCGCGTCAAGAGCGGCGGGCACCACGTCCCCGACGCGGACATCCGCCGGCGGTATGCCCGGAGCGTCCGAAACTTCATCGAGTTGTATCGGCCTGTCGCGGATCACTGGGAAGTGTACGATAATACGGACGACAACCGCCATCTGCTCGCGATGGGCGAGTACGGCGAAGAAGAAATCGACGACCGGTTCGATTGGGACACTTTTTTGAGGAGTGCCGACGATGCTTGAAACCAAATCCTCCGCGATGGCAGAAATGCGGGGCCGGCAGCCAGCCATGAAGGCGGCCCACGAAAAGGCCAACCGCGAAGCGCTGCTCGAGCACGCCCGCATGGGCCGAGACATCTGTACGATGCGCGATGGCAAAGTCGTCTGGATCCCGCCCGCCGAAATCTTCGCCCGCTATGGCCTCGATGAATTCGGCCGGCCGCTGCCCCCCGTCACGACGTGAACCCCACCCGGAGCGCCGCCTATGACCGCCGATCCGACCGTTCCCGATCCGTCCGTGGTCCTCGAACTCCTTTCGGCGTTTCGCAAATCGAAGGTGCTCTTCGCGGCCTGCGAACTCGGCGTCTTCGACGCCTTGAAACAGGGGCCGACGAGCGCCGTCGAACTGGCCGGGACGTTGAACTGCCACCCGGATGCGCTCGAGCGCTTGCTCGGAGCGGCCGTCATGCTCGGGTTGTTGACCCAGACCGACGGAAGGTTCGAGAACACCCCGGCGGCGACGGCGTACCTCACGACCGCCAGTCCGCGGCGGATGCTCGGCTACATCAACTACTCGAGCGCCGTCCTCTGGAAAATGTGGGACAATCTCCCCGGGGCGATCGTCGAAGGGACGCACCGCTGGAAGCAGACCTACGACCTCGACGGGGCGATTTTCTCGCACTTCTTCCGAACCGATTGGCAACGCCGCGAGTTCATCCAAGGGATGCACGCCTACGGGCTGATCTCGTCGCCGCGGGTAGTGGACGCGGTCGATCTCGGGCGATTCCAAACCTTCGCCGACCTCGGCGGGGCGACGGGGCATCTCACCGTCGCGGCCTGCCGGCGCTGGCCGAATCTGCGCGGGGTCGTCTTCGATTTGAACGAAGTCATCCCGATCACCGAGGAGTTCATCCCGGCCGACGTGGCCGCGCGCATCGACGTGATCGGCGGCGATTTCTTCGCCGATGAATTGCCGAAAGCCGACATCTATGCACTCGGGCGGATCATTCACGATTGGAGCGAGCCGAAGATCAAATTGCTGCTCGGGAAGATCTTCAACGCGCTCCCCGCCGGAGGGGCGGTCTTCCTCGCGGAGAAAGTACTCGACGATTCCAAAACCTCGCCCGAATGGGCCGTGCTGCAGCACCTCAACATGCTGACGGTCGCCGAAGGCAAGGAACGCACGCGGGCGGAATACACGGAGTTGCTACAGGCCGCCGGATTCAGGGATGTGACCTGCCATCGGACCGATTCGCCGCTGGATGCGGTGATGGGGGTGAAGGGGTGAATACATTCATTTCAAGGACTATGCCGATGTCGCTGCGTATCCCGAGTGTCCTCCTCGTGTTAATTGCGACGCAATCGGCCTGCTTCGCCCGAGCCCCGGTTCCGAAACCGAAGGGGATTGGTGCCGACACGGTTGCCGCGTATGAGAAACTCGGGGCGACTTATGGCTCGATGGTACGGGACTCGACCGGGTTGATTCATTTCGAAGAACCGAAGGATGGCGTGCGGCCCGCGGGGATGCCCGCATTCCGCTTCTTCCAGTTCCCCGGCGGGGACCTGCCGGACGTGGGTGTGCCGTTCGCCCTCGCGTTCTGGTACGGCGAACTGAACGACACCGCGTTGAAAGAAATCAAGGCGCTCAAAAATCTTTCCCAACTAACTTTCAACGGGCCGGTCACCGATGAAGGTATCGCTCACCTCGCGGAACTCGGCGGACTCAATGCGTTAAGCATTAACGGGGCGAAAATCACGAACGCCGGATTAAAGTCGTTGGGCCGGCTCAAAACTCTCGAATCGTTGAGTTTGTCCAATGCCAAAGGAGTCACCGACGGTGGTTTTCGCGAACTCGTCGGGCTCGAAAAACTCCGGGTTCTCTTCATCGGGTCGGCGTCGATTTCCGATTCGATTTTGATCGAAATCAAACCTCTCGTTGGTCTTGTTACCCTCGCCTGCCGTATTGCAAAATCACGAACGCCGCATTGAAAGGTTTGAGCGATTTCAAAGAATTGACATCATTGTACTTGTGCGACACGAAGATCGACGATGAAGCCGTCGGAGAAATCGAAAAGCTCAAAAAGCTCGCGTTTCTCAATGTCGCCAGAACTCGATTGACCGATGCCGGAGTCAAGCAACTCGCCCTGATGAAAAGTTTGACCGAACTCGATCTCGGCCGCACCACATTGACGGATGCGGGCGTGAAAGAATTGTGCGTGCTCGCGGACCTCACCCGCTTAAGCATTTCGGAAACCGACATCACGGATGCGGGTTTGAAGCACGTGAAGCGACTCCGCAAATTGACGCTGCTCGGATTGGACGACTGCACTCGGCTCACAGACTCAGGGCTGGGGGAGATCGAAGATCTGACGGACCTCACCGCCCTCGCCCTCAGGAATATCCCGATCACGGACGCCGGGGTCAAACGGCTCGCGAATCTCAAAAAACTCACTTGGCTCGCCCTCGACAACACCCGGATCACGGATGCCGGCATCGAGCATTTGGTGGGCCTCAAAGACTTGCGCGTGTTCAGTGTAGGTGAGACCCTGGTAACGGACGAAGGCGTGAAATACTTGACCGCGTTCAAAAACTTGACGAATCTCCGTCTCAACGACATCAAAGCAACCGACGCCGGATTGATCCCGCTCAAATCACTCGACAAACTCGCCGTGCTATCGGTGAACGGGACGAAGTTATCCGCAAACGGCTTGAATGAGATTCAAACCGCATTGCCCAAATGCAAAATCTTCTCGTCCGTACAGAAATAATAATCGCGACTGGGCTTACACCGCCGACCGACTGATGAGGCCCACCACCGGCGCCGCCGGCTTCGGTTTGTTCAATTTGAAGAGCAGGGGCATCAAGACCACCATCGTCAAGAGTCCGAAGACAAGTGCGATGCCGAGGGCGTGGCCGGGGAGGTATTGCAAGATCGGCCAGCAGGCGAGGAACCAGACGACGAACATCAGGATGTTCAAACCCATCGCGAGGATCAACGCCCCGGTGCTCGGGGCGAAGACTTGATTCGGCGTTTCGCCTTCGAGGTAACGCGAGCCTCCCTTTTCTTGGAACAGCTTGTTCTCAGTGCTGTAAACCTTGCCCACGCGGGGTTCTTCTTTCATGGCGGCATCGAATCGGCTCTTCTTCCCGTCCGGCCCCGGCACCATCATCGCCACCGTGATGTACCCGCCCCCGGCATCGGCGAGCTTGAACTTCTGCCCGTCCGCGTCGACGAAGGTCGGCTCTTTCGTGCCCACCTGCAGTTTGAACGGGACCGTTTTTTCTTCCTTCGAGGCGACACCGAAGCGCACCGCGTCGAACTCTTTAATCTCCTTCGACCCGGTCGGGTTGAACTCGAAGAACGTGCCGTATTTGTTTTCGGACTCGGCCCGCGTGTTCACGAAAGTCCAAAGCGTCAAGTAGCACGACACGGCCAACCCGGCGGTCAGCGCCCGCAGCGGCAACCGGGTCGCCGGCCCGCTGTACAAATACCCTTGCAGAAATAGGGATAAACCCCAGAAGATCCCGCTCAGAGCGAGGGCGAGGACGGCGAGGGTGACGACGAGTACCACGGTGATTCCCCGGCGCGGACGGGCGGATTGGTTCCGGCTTTATAGCGGAAAATCAGAACCGCCGGGCGTTCCGAATCGTCGGACGGGCGGGGGATCGACGCGGTTGCCGCGGTCGCGGTTAGAATTGCCCCCGCCGGATCGTCTTGTTCCGTTGACGGGGCAATTCGAATTTGCTCCTTGTAGTCGCGGTGCGGAATTGTCAAAATGTTTCGGGGAGGGCGATCCCTCCGGTCGGCCGATTCACGGAGAGAGCATCCATGCGAATGATGAACATCCGAGTCGTGGTTCTCGCGGCCGTACTCGCGGGATTGGGGGGCGCCCTCCTGACGACTTCGCATTCGGCCCTCGGCCAAGGTAAAGTTCAGATCCAACTCGCCCAACCGGTACCCGGTGGTGGCCCGGGCGGACCCCCCGGCGAAGAACCGAAGAACTTGATCGAGAAGTTCAGCTTCCCGGAAGATCGCGATACCAACCTCAAATTCGAGGCCGTCCTCGATTACCTCAACGTCAAGAACGCGAAGAAAATCGATTGGCCGGTGGTCGTAAGGTTGGCCCAAGGGCTGCTCGATGCGAAGAGCGACTTCTTTTACCAGTACCAAGATAAAGACAAGCGCCGCGTCAGCGTGAAGGACGAAATCGGCCGGTTGATCGGCACCTTCCCCAAAGACGGCCGCGAATTCTACGAGCTCGAGAACGGGAACAAGGCCGACACCGAACTTAAAGCGGCCTCGCAGAGCGGCTACGATGTCGCGCGGATCGCGATCGTCTCGCAGAAGTACTTCCACACGAAAGCCGGCGCCCAAGCGACGCTGCTGCTCGCGCGGATCAATTTGGAATTCGGCAACTACCCCGAGGCCGCCCACGGCTTCCAGCGCCTGCTCGCCCGCCCCGATGCCGAAGACGTCCTCGATTCCAAGGCCCTGTTTCAAGTCACGGTGGCGTTCCGCCGCGCCGGGGAGAACAAACGCCCGGAACTGTTGACGAATCTCTGGGACAAGATCGAGAAGAAGTTCCCGCGCGACGGCGTCACCTTCGGAAACAAGACGTATTCGCTCGAAAACCTCAAAGTCGAATACGAACGGAACATCAAATATCTCTACGGCACGGTCAGCACGGCCCACATCGCGATGAAAGGGGGCGAAATGTCCCGCGCCGGCGTCGCCGATGCCGGGGTGCCGTTCCTCGACCCGCTGTTCAGTATGCCGCTGCTCTACCGCACCGAAGACCCCAATTTGAAGTCTGCCGCCGAGTTCGTCCAGACGCAAATTCAAGAGTCGTACCGGCGCGCCCAATCGGACAAAAAGAAGCTTCTGCTCCCCTCGTTTTTCCCGGTCACCGCGCCGAACATGATCATCTTCCGCGGATACGACGGCGCTTACTCCTTCTACACGAAAGACGGCGTCGGGCCGACCGGCAAGCCGTACCGCACCGGCGAACTCGCGTGGTTCTCGCCCTGCAAAGGCGGGGCGCAGAGTCTTTGGGCGGCCGACGATTCGGTCAACTCCCCGGAGAAAGCGAACGTCCAAGGTTGGTGGAATCAATACTGGGCCACGCAAATGCCCAGCGTTTTGTTCGAGAACCCATTGCTCGGCAGCATGAGCCACGACGGCAAGTACGTCTACTACATCGACGACCTCGCGATCCTGCCGTTCCAGCAGGTTTACAACGAATGGGGCGGCATGCCGCAACCCGGCATGAACGACGGCCCGAAAGGGATGAAGGACTACAGCAAGCTGGTCGCGGTCGACATCGAAACCGGGGCGTTGACGTGGACGCTCGGCGGCATCGGCGCCCAGTTGAAGGCCGAAGACGAAGAGAAGATCACCAGTTCCGCGAAGCTCACCGAAAATAGCTTCTTCATGGGCGCGCCCTTGCCGATCAACGGCAAGCTCTACGTCTTGTACGAGCGGGAAGGCTATCTGAAGATGGCCTGCCTCGACCCGCACAAGACGACGGTGCCGCCCGCGGCGCCCAACGCCCCGAATGGACGGGCGAGCATGCCCGTCCCCGAATTGCTTTGGGTGCAGAACCTCGGCCGGGCGAATAGCCCGCTCAAACAAGATTCCCTCCGGCGGATCCAATCGTCGTTCATGGCGTCGTCCGACGGCGTCATCGTTTGTCCGACCAATTCCGGCGCGCTCATCGCCGTCGATATCAACGCCCGCAGCTTGCTCTGGGCGCACACCTACAACGCCGGCGAAGCCCGCGGGGAAATCGGACCTGGCGGAATGGGTCGCCGGCCGTTCCCCGGTAACGGTGTGCCCGGCCAAGCGCTCCCGAACGAACGGTGGCGCGCGTCCAACCCGATCATCGTCAACGGCCGGGTGGTCATGAGCGCTTACGACTCGGATCAAGTCCAGTGCCTCGATCTGCGGACGGGCAAGATGCTCTGGACCGAGAACCGGCAAGTCGACGACATGTACGTCGGCGGCGTCGTCGCCGGGAACGTCGTGATCGTCGGTCGGAACACCGTCCGGGCGGTCAAACTCATCGGCGATAAAGACGAGAAAACGGGCCGCGAGAAAGCGGTGGCCGCGTGGAAAGAGCCGCTCAAGATCGGCCAACCTTCCGGGCACGGCGTCACGAGCAAAGACGGCCTCTTTTACTTGCCGGTCATCGGCGATCCGGACAAACCCGATTCGAATATCCCCGCGGTTTGGGCGATCAACGCCGACACCGGCATCGCGAAGGCCAAGACGCCGTTCCGCCGCAAAGAAGCGACCTCCGGGATCGCCCAAGATCCGCGTTTGTCGCTCGGGAACCTGTTGTTCCACGACGGCATGATGTTCTCGCAGTCGGCCACGGAAATCAGCGCGTTCCCGCTGATCGAAGTCAAGAAGCGCGAGATGGCCAAGATCCTTTTGGAGAATCCGAATAACCCCGACGGGCTCACGTCCAGCGGGGAACTGTTGCTCGACGAAGGGAAATTGAACGAAGCTATCGTCGAATTCAAAAAAGCCGAGGCGAACAAGCCGGGCGAATCGACGCAACGGAAGATCAACCAAAAGCTCTACATCGCGTACACCGAAATCCTCCGGGGCGACTTCAAAGCCGCGGACAAGTTCCTCCCGGAATACAAGAAACTCTGCGAATTCACGCCGACGGCGGACGAAGGCAGCCCGGAGCGCGCCCGCGAAATCGAAGAGCAGACCCGCCGCAAAGGCCTGTATTACAGCCTCGTCGCCAAAGGATGCGAGAAGGAAGGCCGGTTGGTCGATGCCTTCGACAACTACCGCGCCTACGCCGCCCTCGGCGAGAAGGGCCGGTTGTTGCCGGTCCCCGAAGACGCCAACACCTTGGCGCAGTCGTCGGTTTGGGCCAGCGGTCGGATCGACGCCATGATGCGGACCGCCAAAGACGACACCGTCCGCAAGCCGCTCAAAGACAAAGTCGACAAAGAATGGGACGACGTCCGCAGCGCGAACGACCTCGTCCAACTCGAGAACTTCGTCAAGACCTTCGGACCGTACTTCGCCTCCGGGCGCGAGGCGCAGTTCCTGCTCGCCGAGCGGTTGATGCTCACCAACAACGACGACGATAAACGCAAGGCGCAATCCTACCTGTTCAACCTCGTCGGCGACGCCGACGATTCCAAAGACGGCAAGCTCGCGGCCGCGCGGGCGACCGAAGCCTTGGCCCGGTTGCTCACGAGCCGGAACATGATGGAAGACGCCGTGGGGATGTACTCCCGGTTGGGCACGGAGTTCCCGACGATCGCGATCAAAGAAGACGGCCGCACCGGCGCCGATATCTACGGCGACATCATCACCGACAAGCGGTTACTGCCGTCCTTGGAACCGGCCCGCGTGATCGGGCTCGGCAAATACAAGGTCGAAAATCTCCCGGGCAATAACGGGGCTTACCGCGCACCGTCGACCGTGATCGTCCCCGACGGAGACCTCTTGCCGTTCTTCAAACGCCACCGGCTGACCCTCGATTTGAACCAGAGCACGCAATTGCAAGAATTGCGCGTGACCGACCGCGTCACCGGGGAGGAGCGGGCCAAATTCACCGGCATCCCGCAAATGCCGATCCAGAACAACGGGCAGCCTCAAAACACGGGCAACGTGCGGATCGCCCAAGCGTGCGGCCACTTGCTCATGCTGCACGTCGGCCAATTCGTCTACTGCTTCGACCTCTCGCAGGAGAAGGGGAAAGAACTCTGGAAGCAGAACCTCCTCATCCAAGAAGTCTTACCGCAAGGGACTTTGACGATGGACCCGACCGCGAACGCCGACGGCGACGCCGTGTTCCGCACCCAGGACGGATGGTCGTTCCGCCTCGGGCGCTCGTCGGTATTGCAATCGTCGTACGCCGCGATCATCACCCGCGAAGGGCTGTTCGTGCTCGACCCGCGCACCGGCGCCAAACTCTGGACTCGCGGCAACATCTCGTCGAAGTCCTCGATATTCGGCGACTCCCGCTACATCTTCCTCGTCGAAGCCAGTTCGACGGGCACGACCTCCCGCGCGCTCCGCGCTTCGGACGGCGCCACCGTCGAAGGGATCAAAGATTTCGGCGCTCTGATCACCGGCAAGACCCGCCTCGCGATGTTTGGCCGGCAGATGCTCTTGGGCGAACCCGGCACCAAAGACACGCCGACGAAACTCCGCCTGTACGACATCGTCGAGGGCAAAGACATATGGACCAAAGACTACCCCGCCGACTCGGTCGTGATGAAATCGTACGACCCGGAGATCACCGGTATCGTCACGCCGACCGGGGCGATCCAAGTATTGAACGCCCGCAACGGCAAGGTGCTACTCGACGGCAAAGTCGACGCGGACAAAGCCGAGGAGCACCTCAAAGTCAAAGGGAAAGTCGCGCTCAAAGAACCCCTGCTCATGGGCGATTCCGAACGGTTCTACGTCTTCCTAAACAAAGAAGATAACCAAAATGTCCAGCAAATGTTCTGGGGTTACGCCCCGGTGAAGACGGCGCCGGTCAACGGGGCGTGTTACGCCTTCGACCGCACCACGAGCAAGCGGCTCTGGTACACGGATGGCCAGTTCCAGCGCCAGCAGCTCTGCCTCGAGCGCTTCGAAGACATGCCCTGCCTCGTGGCGGCGAACCCGACCTACATCGATCCCGATGGCAAACAGGCGGCCCTCAACAATGGCCAGTACACGCACCAAGTCCTCGCGGTCGACAAACGGACGGGCGTGTTGAAGTCCTATAAGAACAACCCCTCGCAAAACGGGCCGTTCCAAGCACTCGTGTACGATGGCAAGACCGGCGGTTTCGAATTCTGGAACTACAACCTCCGCCTCAAGATCAGCGCCGAATGACCGGCTCTTTCGCGACGAGTCCTCCGGCACCGGCCGGGGGCGTTCGATTTGTATAGCATGACTTTCGACCCGCGCCCCTCTCCCACCCGCGCGGTTCTTTTGTGTCCGCCCGGTGATAGAAATCGCCGCGCGGATCGTCTTACCCATGTTCCGCCGATCCCGCCGTGGAGTTTGGCTATGCGCTCGGCCCATTTGCGGTACGCCGTCGTTCCCGCCCTCGCGGCGTTCGTCGCGCTGGTCTCCCCGGCCGAGCCGGCGCGGGCCCAAGACAAAAAGAAAATCAACACCGACGAAATGGTGGAGAAGGGCCTCGAGTACCTGAAGCGGAGCCAGAACCCGGACGGTCACTGGGACGCCGGCGGCGGCACCTACCCGACGGTGATGACCGCCCTCGCCGGGATGGCGCTTTTGATGGAAGGGAGTACCCTCCGCGAAGGCAAATACAGCGATAACATCGTGAAAGCCGTCGACTGGTTTTTGACCCGCTCGCAGAACAACGGACTCCTCGGCAACCCGCAGAACCCGACCGAATCGTCGCGCTACATCTACGGGCACGGCTTCGGGTTGATGTTCCTCTCGTGCGCCTACGGCGAAGAAGAAGACGACAAGCGCCGCAAGAAACTCGAAGCGATCATCAAGAAAGCCGTCGAATTCAGCGGCAAAGCCCAGACGAAACAAGGCGGTTGGGGGTATGTCTCCGCGGCCGACGGCGGCGGCTTCGACGAAGGGTCGACGACCATCACCCAATTGCAAGGGCTGCGGGCCGCCCGCAACGCCGGGATCGTCGTGCCGAAATCGATCATCGACAGTTCGACCGAATACCTCCGCAAATGCACCACGCCCCGCGGCGGGGTCATCTACAACTTCGGCCAAGGGCAAATCGCCCAAGCCGGGGCCGAACGCCCGCCGATCACCGCCGCCGCCGTCGCCTGCGCGTTCAGCTCGGGCCAATACGACGACAAATACGCGAAGATGTGGATCAAATACTGCAAAGAGAACATCTACGGCACCGGTGGTCGCGGCGGTGGCCACGACGAATATCAGAGCTATTACATGGCCCAAGCCGTGTACGTTTTGGGCGACGACCGTTACCAGAAATTGTTCCCGGAAACGAAGAAAGAAGACGGCATGCTCTGGAGCAAATACCGAGAAACGATCTTTGAGCACTACCGTTCGACGCAAGCGGCCGATGGTAGCTGGAATGGCGGTTACACCGGTTCCATCCTTTCCACCGCCTTCGCGCTGACGATTCTGCAATTGGAGAAGAGCATCCTCCCCCTCTACCACCGGTAAAACGCTAAAACTCACCGCGGCTTCCCGAGGCCGCGCACCGAACGATTTCTAGAATCCCTCCGTCCTTCACCACGACCCTGCGAGCGACGAATGAGCGAGCGTGATCCCGACGTCCAAGTGGCCCGCGCCGTCCGCGTGGGCGACGCCGAGTTGACCAATACCGACATGGACAGCGTGCAGAAATTGAAGCACGCGTTCGGCGAAATCAAGAAGCAGCTCGGTCGCGTCATCGTCGGCCAAGACCAGGTCATCGAAGAACTGCTCATCGCGATGTTCGGCCGGGGCCACTGCATGCTGGAAGGCGTGCCCGGCCTCGCCAAGACGCTGATGATCTCGACGCTGGCCAAGTGCTTGTCGCTCGATTTCAGCCGGATTCAGTTCACGCCCGACTTGATGCCGTCGGACATCACCGGCACCGACGTGATCGAAGAGAACCGGACCACGGGCTCGCGCGAATTCCGCTTCCTTAACGGCCCGTTGTTCGCCAACGTCGTCCTTGCCGACGAAATCAACCGGACGCCGCCCAAAACCCAAGCCGCGCTCCTCGAAGCCATGCAAGAGCGCCAAGTGACGGTCGGCCGCATCCGCCACAAGCTCGGCAACCCGTTCTTCGTGCTCGCCACGCAGAACCCGATCGAGCAAGAGGGGACTTACCCGCTGCCCGAAGCCCAGCAAGACCGCTTCATGTTCAAGGTCTTCGTGAATTACCCGAGCTTCGACGAAGAATTCGAAATCGCCCGGCGGACGACCTCGACGCACATGGACGAACCGAAGACGGTCCTCAGCGGCGAGCAGATCCTCGAGTTGCAAACGCTCGTCCGCAAGGTCCCGGTCACGGATCACATCATCAAGTACACGCTCGCCCTCGTCCGGCAGACGCGCGTGAGCATGCCGGGCGCGCCGAAGTATATCCGCGATTGGTTGAGCTGGGGCGCCGGTCCCCGCGCCGTGCAGAACCTCATCATC